>CAZKJG010000004.1:0-169571 GCA_964553045.1 uncultured bacterium
TTGGGATTGGCATATGGGAGTCAGTGTACACATAAATTTATGCGGTTACGCTTACCTCGTGTTTGACACGAGAAGGCACATACCGGCGTAGCCCAATCCCGTAAGTTGTTGCTATTTCCCAAAAGCATGTTAGGAACATAGGCATTGGGGCCGCGAAACATGGTCACACGATATTGAGGGCAGGCTATTGACGTACATGGATATGTCACTATGATATAGCCATCATGTATGTGAGAACTGTCTCCCGAAAGAACAAGGACGGATCGCGGGTACACTACGTCCAGATCGCCCGGAAGTACTGGGATCCGAAACGCAAACGCCCCCGTACGGAGATAGTCTGCTCGTTGGGCAGGGCTGATACCGAAGGCGTCAAGCACCTGAAGGAACTGCTTGCTAGCATACAGAAGCGGCTATCTGTTGAGGATAGCGCTGATGCCCAGGGCTGGCAGTTCGAGGACAGCTGGGACTACGGGGCCTTCCATGCCGTATCCGGCCTCTGGGACCGGTTGGACATGCGGGGGATCCTGGAGGCGGCGGTTGAGGAAGAGGGTCGCTCGGTACCCTTTGAACGTGCGGCGTTTGCCATGGTTGCCAACCGTTGTCTTGCTCCCAGCTCCAAGCTCTGCTGCTACGAGGATTGGCTGCAGGAGGATGTGTACTTCCCCGAGGGCCGGGAGCTCGAGCTGCACCACCTCTACCGTGCGATGGATCTGCTTGTGCGCCACAAGGAGGAGATCGAGCGAGAGGTGTACTGGCGTCTGGGCGATCTGATGAACCTCGACGTTGAGCTGGTCTTCTACGACACCACCAGCGTGTACTTCGAGACAGACGAGGAGGACAGGCTGCGGAAGCGGGGTTACAGCAAGGACGGCCGGGGTGACAGTCCCCAGATAGTGGTGGGAATGGCAGTGACCCGTGACGGCATACCGGTGAAGTCCTGGGTATTCTCCGGCAGCACGGCGGATGTCTCCACCGTTGAGCGTGTGAAGGAGGACCTGCGTGGATGGCGTCTCAACCGCTGCGTATTCGTCACCGACGCCGGCATGGTGAGCGAGGACAACCTGAAGAGCCTGTCGGCGGGCGGTGGCCGCTACATCACAGCCATGCCCTGCCGTCGGGGCACCGAGGTGGTGGAGGAGGTACTTGCCCGTCCCGGCCGTTACCGCGAGGTGGCCGGGAACCTGGAAGTGAAGGAGGTGTGGGTAGGGGATGGTGAGCGCCGTCGTCGCTACGTCGTCTGCCGCAACCCCATTGAGGCCCGCCGGGAGTCGGCTCACCGCGAGGAGGTGCTTGCCGAGTTGGAGGAGAAGCTGGCCGGCATGAAGGGCCATCCGAAGAAGGCGTGTCGTCTGATATCCAGCGGTCGTTACGGCAAGTACCTGCGCAAGCTGAAGAGCGGAGAGGTGCGTATCAGCAGGGCGAAGGTGAAGGAGCATGCCAGGCGGGACGGCATCTGGGTGTTGCGCACCAACGACGAGACGCTGTCAGCGGAGGACCTTGCCCTGGGTTACAAGCAGCTTATGCGGGTGGAGGAGTGCTGGCGGACTATGAAGGACGGCCTTGATATCCGTCCGGTGTATCACAGAACCGAGGATCGTATCCGGGCCCACGTCTACCTCTGCGTCCTCGGTCTGATGGTCGAGCGTGTTGCCGAGAAGGCCGTGGGCGACACCTGGCGAAACATCCGTCGGACACTCCGGAAGCAAAAAGCTGGTCAATTGTTGGCGCCCCATGGACGGATGATTCAGGTGACCGAGCCCAGTGGCGAGATGCGTAAGATGTACAAGGCCATGGATATAGCCCCAACCAAGTCCATTCTGTCGGTCGAAGGAACCCCCTCGAAAACCT
Source organism: uncultured bacterium (assembly GCA_964553045.1). Classification (GTDB taxonomy): domain Bacteria; phylum Fermentibacterota; class Fermentibacteria; order Fermentibacterales; family JCC-6; genus JAWLEP01. The sequence continues at coordinate 1,849 of CAZKJG010000004.1, forward strand.
AGTCACACGGCCATTTTTGGAGCACACCACTCAATGTACTGGTGTAGAATAAGATATGAGTGTATTGTGTGCCTAGCCGTGTCAAACGGGGGTCTACAGCCAGTACTGAATCACTGGGTCCTGTAGCGAGTTTCATAAATAGAATGCAGAGCCTATTGCCTATTCGAGGGACATGTAATTACTATTATGAACCCAAATATATAAGATCATTATAATGAGAGCTTCGGGCGAACAATGATCAACCCTATGGATATATTTGCAACTCTATCATACTGGAGATGTTTTAGATGTAGTGGATTTGGTGCGCATCTTCATCCTAGAAATGCCTCGGTTCCTTACTAGCCTAATTACATGATGATCGTATACTATATATTGAGGTGATGGAAAGACGACTCATGTTTCAATTGCGCCTTGATTATCGATTCAGCATTATAGGCGATGAAAACGCATGAACGACAAACCGAGGAGAAAGAATGCGACAGGTTCTCTTCAGAGCAGGCGAACCAGTAACTATGGACCTTCCTCCCCCAAGAATCCGTCCCAAGCATATTTTAGTTGCCCTGAACTTCAGTTGCATCAGTCCTGGAACAGAACTTGCGAGTCTAGAATCTAGCGGCAGGTCATTATTGGATCGAGCGGTTAGAGAACCGTCCAAGGCTATTGGTGCTCTTAAGAGAATGCGAAAATTCGGAATAGGCCGAGTGCTTCGCTCCACAAAGACTAAGCTCGAATGCGCGTCCTTGGTCGGGTATTCTGCCTCTGGCGTCGTTAATGTTGTGGGAGATGGAGTTGACGACTTTTCTGAGGGTATGAGGGTTGCGGTTGCGGGAGCTGGGTATGCAAATCATGCTGAGCAAGTAGTTGTTCCAGTTAATCTTGCAATGCGATTGCCAGACGGAGTTTCTCTTGTGGATGCGAGCACATGTGCTCTTGGGGGTATCGCACTTCAGGGCGTCAGGAGGGCCAGTGTATCCATTGGCGACTTCGTAGTTGTATATGGCTGTGGAGTTATTGGCTTGCTGACAACTCAGATACTAGTTGCGGCCGGCTGCAGACCTATTGGGGTAGACATTGATTCCAGCAGATTGCGTCTTGCTGCACTCTATGGAGCTGAACGTACACTTAACCCCCAAAATGATGATGTTGTCCAGAAAGTTTTTCACATAACACACGGCGTCGGGGCAGACCGCGTTATCCTCGCGCTCGGATCATCATCCTCAGAACCAGTTCATGAGGCGTTCAGGATGTCTCGCCGTAAAGGCCGAGTAGTACTCGTAGGATCTGTGGGAATGGAACTAGACCGTAAGGCCATGTACAAGAAGGAACTCGATTTCTGCATATCCACATCTTACGGTCCCGGGAGATATGATCCCACATACGAGGAGAAGGGCTTGGACTATCCCATTGAGTATGTTCGCTGGACTGAAAATAGAAATATGCAAGCATATCTTGAGATGCTGAGAAAGGGGAAACTCAGAATAGAAGAAATGGTTAGCTCAAAATATGATATAAATTCTGCGCAGGATGCTTATGAGTCTTTTAAGAAGACACCTAGACCCTTGATCGTCCTTCTAGATTATGGAGAACCTGAGAAGAACAGTAATGGCAAAGAGAGAGTTTTATCTGAAGTAGCCGAGACTTCTTGGAACCAACTGGTTCATGATAGGGTCAGGGTAGGAGTAGTAGGATTGGGTTCGTTCTCGTTCGGAGTCCATCTGCCAAACTTGAAGAGCCTGGATAAATTATGTGACATTAATGCCGTATGCGATCGTGAAGGTACAAAAGGCTTGAAGGCACAGAAGTTCCTTCATATGCCTGAGCTGAAATTATTTACTCGTTATGGAGAATTCCTAGATTCAGATATAGATGCAGTAATCATTGCAACCCGACATAATTCCCATGCAACACTTGCAATAGAGGCTCTCAGAAAAGGTAAGGCAGTTTTCTTGGAAAAACCTCTGTGCATTACTGCAGAAGAATTCAAGGACATAAAGGAGACAGTAGATCAATCAAAAGCCCCTTTCATGGTCGGATATAACCGAAGATTCTCACCAGTCATGCAGCTTCTTAGAGATAGGTTATCCTCTCGAGTAAATCCTATGGTTGTCAATTATACCGTTAATGGCGGATATGTTCCGTATAATACATGGATACAATTAAAGGAAGAGGGAGGAGGAAGAATAATTGGAGAGGCCTGCCACATATTCGATTTGTTTTCATATTTAACAGATGGAAGAGCCGAGATTCTCAATGTACAAGGTATACTACCCAATACAACTTCTGTAAGAGCATCAGATAATGCGATTATCACAATCCGCTACTCAGAAGGTTCGGTATGCTCTTTGGCATATACGGGTTTGGGCAGTAGAAAGGCCCCCAAGGAGAAGATGGAGATATACTGTGATGAAAACGCTTACTTCATGACAGACTACACTACACTGGAAAGCTATGGGAACCCCGTAAAATGGAAATCTCGCATCACAAGAAAAGGGCATCTTGAGGAAATGGAGCATTTCCTGAACTCTATATCCAGTGGAGTTAGGTTTCCCATTCCCATAGATGAAATCTATGAATCATGGATCATCAGCTATAGGGCTGCCTCTATGCTGGCGAAGTAGCGGAGTTTGAAACCCCTAGCATTTGCTTTCAGGGCGAAGAGATACATTCGCCAGCAGATTGAGATCTGGCTGCCCAAACTAGCCTTTAGATATCGCCCTGCTCCACCCAATCCATTTGCCAGATTACGCTCGTTTTCGCGGGCGCTTTCCTTTCTTTCAGACAGGGATATTATCTGCTCTCTTCTAGAAAATGGCGAAATAGAGAGGATCTCCGTCTTCGCTGACGAGATCTTAGACCACAAGTTTAGACTATTTGGAGAAGAGACGTTTCAATTCGATAATGAGATTGACTGGCACCTAGACACGAAGTCCGAACTACGGTGGCCCCATGATAGAGTATTCGTGCATTCCCCAAGTTCAAATGTTAGGGGTATGAGTGCCAGATTCCCTTGGCAACTAAGTCGTTTCCATCATGGCCCTGTCCTTGCCCTCGGATATGTAATCAGCAAGGATGCCAAATACATTAGGGAGCTGTTCGCTCAAATCCTAGGCTGGATAGATTCAAATCCTGTGGGATATGGCATCAACTGGTCTTCGTCAATGGAAGCTTCGATTCGGGCAATCAATTGGATTCTGTCTTTGGCCCTTGTCACAAATCCAATTAGTGAATTGGGATGTCGCGATTCCGCAGGAGAGGTAATAAAAGCGCTTTGGCTTCACGGTTGTTACATATCTAAGCATCTGGAATGGAATGGACCATTCTCAAATACTGGTGCGAATCATCTCCTTTTCGATCTTGCGGGACTGTATTCGTTAGGTTGTTTCTTCTCCGATACTGCCCTTGGAGTCAAGTGGTCGCGTTCAGCAAGACGCTATCTTGAGCGTGAAGTCAGAAGGCAAGTATTGAGTGATGGGGTTCATTTCGAAAGGTCGATATACTACCACCGATTTTGCCTGGAAGCGCTCTTATGGACTAAGATGATTGCTGAGAGGATGGATCAGCCATTTTCGAAGGAGTTCTATTCGCGAGTATCGAAGATGCAGCACTTTGTAGAATGCTATATCAAGCGTTCAGGAATAGCACCAATCATAGGAGACAATGATGGCGGCAGGTTGTTTAGTACCGGCCTTATCACTGCAGATGACCATAGCTATCTATGTTCACAAGTCTCCGGAAGAGGAGCATTCTATCTCGACAGATTCCTACTTGATGGGTCAAAATCGATACGGAAGCCGCCTTTCAAATATGGCATGAAGACATTCCGTGATGGTGGCTATCATTTTTTGTGGAATGCTAATGCAGAAGTTGTATTCAGAGCTGGCCCATTGGGCTATAAGGGTGCGCATTCCCATAATGATCAGCTTTCTTTCGAACTTAGTATTGGCGGGCTAGATGTATTTGTTGATAGAGGGACATATATATACAAGTCGTCTCCAGCATGCCGGAATGTATTCCGGTCAACTCTTGCACACAATGTCTTGCAGATAGATGACTTGGAGCAAAACAGTCTTGGCGATAATATCTTCTACTTGGATGACCAGACAGAGACTGAAATGGTGTCTTCTTCATCAACTCATATATCCGCAGTTCATTTTGGTTATATGAAGGACCCAGGTGTAAATACTGATTGTAGTAGGCGAATTTCGCTCTGCGATAAGCATCTTGAAGTTGAGGATAGAGCAACACCTATAAGCAATTATGCCAAGTTACAATGGAGATTTCACCTAGGGCCTTCTCTTTTCGCCACGATAAGAGATGATTCCGTTTTGGTTCTTAGTAATTGGAAGCATATCTGTATACTCCGACCCCTTTTTAAATGCAAGTTGGCGGTTTCCCACTTCCCTCATAGTCCATTCTTTGGTGAATTGCGTCATGCATGCCTCATTAGGGTCACTACCCTATCCGAGGAACGCCAAGAGATATATCCCTTTGTTATATCCTGGCCGAATGGTGGTATATGAAAGTCGTATTTGTCTACTGCGGGGTCGCTAAGTACAAGGGCCGTCTTCTTAAGCAGATTCGTACTCTTAAGAATGCCGGCATTGAGTGCATTCTATTCCATGGTTCTTCTGTGCCGGAAACAGCGCTCTTTGAGGCTACTTCAGTTAGATCTATTCATCACAACATGTCTCCGATGAGATCTAGAGTACTTAACACAATCAAAATACTTCATTTTAACTTAATTTCAGGGCTGAGGACAGCTAGTCTACGTCCAGATGCAGTTATTTGCGAAGGTCTGTTTTCGGTATTTGCAGGCGTCGTCGCCAAGCTACTCTGCAGGTCTTGCTCCCTTGTATTCGATTCCAATGAATTGTTTATGGAGAAGGGAATGAGATATTCAAAGAAGCTCTTCTGGAGTCTCATTCACTCGCTGGCATTTAGAACTGCGGATGTTGTGCTACATGCGGAACCAAACAGATTGCTTTTCTGCAAAAGGAAGTACAAGTCTACTGCGAGGCACTTTCTACTTGAAAACCTCTCTGATCCTCCCAGCAGCTTTAATGTTCTCAATAATGCAAGAAAGCTGTCTATCCCTTTGAGAGTACTCTACCTTGGGAAGCTCATGCCTTCTCGACTATGCAGTGAGATAATCTCGTCCTTCTCTAAAATATCTTCTGACTTTGCACAGTGTGATCTTGTTGGCTTCGGCGAAACCAGCTACGTAGAAGCTTTATCGCGTTATGCTTATGATATGGACATAACAAACGTACGCATTTTGCCTCCAGTTGAGCATGACGAGATTTTCGACGTCATGATGCGCTACGACATTGGCCTCGCTTTCTATGAGAATACATGCCTTAACCAATATTATTGCGCACCCAATAAGCTATATGATTACCTACTGTCGGGATTATATGTAATAACAAATGACTACCCAGGTTTGGTGGATTTAATTCAGAATAATGGGGCCGGAATATGTATTAGACATGTGGACGCTGAAAGCATGTTGGATGCTCTCAGGGCCATACTACAGCTTGATCATATCAAGGGAGATACATATCAGGATATACAGAGATATAGCTGGGAATACCAAGAGACTGATTATGTTGCATTGATAGAATCCTTGAGACATACGTAGGGTTCTCATAGCTAACTGATTCGGACAAGACTATTTTCTGAAGTGGGCGAACTTCTGTTTCACAATTCGCCCTAGATTTCGTATGCCAAGCTCCCGAATATCGAATATCAGTCTATTTACCACATCCATTAACTGTGCTACTCTCATATATGTTCCGCTTAGCCTTTGTACTCTTCCTCTATACTGATATCCGTATCCGAATGCATCTAGCAGTGGATAAGTTATGCTCTCTATTTTCATAATTTCCTGTCTAGTGAGTCTATCGATGTACTTATTATGGTCCTGTGGCATAATGCCAGAATAAGCACTTGCATCTCCATAGTACTCGGTAGGCGTCTCAAGTTCGCACATATCTGGCTCAAATTCCACGTCAAGGAAATCACAAAGTCTACGCACTTCACCCACAGGATTCCGGATCAAGGCCTCAAACAGAATAGTGAGCTTTCTACCAGAAAAGACGCTATCGGATAATGTATCCTCTACAAGCTTCACTCTATCATACCATCTCTGCGAATATCTATATATATTGGTGCCCCAAGCCCTTCTAGAAGATTCTGCGCAGTTTCTTACGTCCCTGACGATATGGATGTACTTTGCGCGCGGATAATGAGAATCTAGTTCCGCTATTTTGTACATCAGATGAGGAGACTTTTGGCCTACAATCCTCGTATCTTTTGGCTTCCCAAGAGTCTTATGAATCATTAAGCGCAAATATTCTAACAATACTCTCTCGATAGTTTTCTTCACTGCAATGCACTCTGAGAACTCTTCCAGGGTTATTATGACGCCTCTACGTCGCCATTTAATATAGAAATACGTTCTAGATAAGTCATTATAGAAAGCCCTGATACTAGACCTGATGTCATAGCCATCCCATCTCTCAAGTAAATATGCGTGGGAATCAAACTCACTGGCAAGCATTATGTCAGAATGGTTATTTAGTATACTTCGTAAGAGTTTAGTGCCTGATCTAGGTGCGCCTAGGACAAATAATGCCGCATTATCCATTATTGCCTAGGGTTCCGGCTTGAGGTATCTGCATCGAAGATGTCAGCATTAACACATGTAATACCCTTTCATATGCCACGGCATGATAAGTAATTTAGAGCTTCTCTGAATCCACGGTACATATTCTCAATAGATGCCTGAGTTCTGTAGGTGTAAAGCGCAGATTCAGACAAGCGGCTAAGCCGATCATTGTCATTTAGCAAATCTTCAAGGACTGAAGATATTGAGCTGACTGCTTTATGCTGAATGATTAAGCCGTTATAATCATCTTTCAAGTACATCACTTCCGGGCCATGCTTGTCCTCTATGGTTACGAAAGGCAGACCACATGCCATGGCTTCAACAATGTTCAGCCCAACTGGTCCTGGGCAACAAAATACATCACAGAAATGCATAATTCGGTGAAGTTCCGACCCATATGTTGCGGGAATATGTATGACTCTATCCGGCAAATTCTCAGGCAAAACATTATCTGTATCGGGACCTACTAGAATCAAGCCTATCTCTTTATCATCTATGTCAGAATGCGCTGCAATCAGGAGAGGTATATTCTTTCGTTTCTGCATACGGCCTACATATATGATGTTCTTCTGGGTTCGAATCCCATATTTGTGCATAATGCTCGATGGTTCACATTTGGATGGAGCCGAGCTCACAGATGAATCATCTATCGCAAGAGTATTTGGTGCAACGAAGACCCGATCCCACAGACTTCTATGTATGTATGATTTGAGATTGTTCGAATATAATATAAGGGCATCGCAGAGAGAATGCAGTAGACGATAGATAGGCCGTAGATAATTGGGTTTCTGTAAATTAATTCCATGGCCCCAGTAAATGATGGCTATTCCCTTTGCCTTAAGCAATAGGATGAAGGGGAATATGAACAACCTCCTGATCCCTGAAAAAATTATGACATACTGAGGCCTGAATCGTCTTACGGAATTCAGCCAGCCAACTAGTGAACAGGGAACCTCATAAAGCTCGAACTTTCGTGCGATATTCGTTATCTCGACTGAGTGACTAGCGACGCCAAATCTCAATCCATCTTCCTTGAACAATCTATGAAAGTGGTTATACACGGCTACTCTATAGTGTGGAATCATACCTGCGTGAATTAGCATGACTCTAGTGGGTGGGGTCATCACAATATATAACTCCTCGGCTTTCCGCGAATATACATCTAGGCGTTTGGTATACTACCAATACTACAGAAACAAGACATGAAGGAGAGCAAGCTAAATCCATAGCGATGAACCCGACATGCCCGTGCAAATCCAAATGGTTCTTCTCCCAAAAAGTGACCCGGTCATGCCGCAAATGCCTGGATGACTTTGAGGCTGAAGTACCTCTGGTCATGGTATCCGTAGGCGTCGCGCTTGATGACCTTGATCTTGTTGTTGACGCCCTCGATCCTGCTGGTGTGCATGTTGTAATCGCAGTGGTTCAGGATGCCGTAGCTGTGCCTCTTCAGTCGCTTGGCAAAGTTGGCCAGCAGCCTGTTGCCTGAGCTTCTGGCCAGGTTGCACCATTCCTCAAGAGCCTTCTGCGCGTAGCAGCGTCTCTTGTAGAGCCATATCCGTTTGAGCTTGTCCTTGAGGATGTAGGCGATGGAGATCACTTCGTTGAGGGCCAGCAGCTCCCGCAGCTGCCTGCGGCGATCTCCGCCCTCTACGCTATTGCTCAGCAGCAGATACCGGGCTCCCCGGTACACTCTGCTGTCCTCTTTGGAGGCCTTGCGAGCCTCGCCGGACCGAATGCGGTCCATCATGATGCCATATGCAAAGACGGCATGGAATAGATCGAATACGATCATGGCGTTTGGCAGATTCTCCCGTACCGCCTTGATGTACGGGTCCCACATATCCATCACCACCGCCTCGATGGAGTCGCGCTGGGACTGCGTCATGCCCGCGAAAAAGGCATCGAGTGTCTCCGACCGGCGCTCCATGCCCATCCAGACTACACGTCCGCTGTCGTAGTCAAGCACCACCGTCATGTAGTTGTGGCCGCGACGGATCGATATCTCGTCTACCGCCAGCAGACGGAGACCGGAATAGTCCATCTCCCCGTACTCCTCCTCGAGGAATGCCCTGTCGATATCCTTGACCGTCTTCCAGTCCAGGCGCAGGTGACGTGACACATCTGACACCGTCATCATCTTGCACAGCTTGTAGACGTACAGCGCATAGCGCCTGGTTACCCGCCTCCAGGGCACGACCACTCCCAGATCCTCTACTACAACACGATCACAGTCACTGCAGTAGACCTTGCGGTAGGAGATCTCTATCTCCGACCGATGGCTACCGAGATCCAGGTCCCGGACTATCCTGCTGTGGTGAGACCGGATCACCGTACGGTTGCCTCCACAGCGGCTACAGACAGGCCTATATCGCCGGTCAGGACGAATGAATGTCATCACCGATTCCCGTCCTAAGCGCTGTCCGGTAACCACCACTCGACTCCATGGGAAGTACTTCGATATACTCAGTAGTGACATCGGCGCTCCTCTCTGTGATCTAATTCTCTCTCTAAGAACTAGATACAGATTGGAAGCGCCGGTGTCACCCTGTATATGCTTCTCCAATCAACTCACTTTTCCGGAGAAGAACCCAATACTTATACATAATGCAACTGGTTCCTCTGACAAAAATGGTCTCGCTCGTGCAGCATTTTGGGTCACTCTGTCATCCTGCACTGTTGGGAATCCCGCCCCTTCGATCAAGTTCACCATACTCCATAAATGGTCAACACAGTGACCTTTAGAGTTCCAATTTATTCATTAGCACTTGCAATTTCGACTGATGAATTCAGTGCTGGCAGGAGCGAATAGCCTCCACCACTTCAGGGAGCGGGCTGGGAAACCCGGCAGGGGCAGAAGCCCGGGACTCTGCATCGAGGACCGCGGCGGGATCATCGGCCGATCCGATCAGCTCCAGCTTTCCCTGCTGGGAGAGCTTTTCGTCGACTCTTCCCAGGCATCCCCTGAAGAAGCTTACGGATCTTATCCCCAGCAGAGCGGCCTCTCGGGTCATCGTACCTCCACCGCCTATGACGATGTCCATGTTCTCTATTAGTTGCGGGCCGGGGTAGGACCTTCTGGGCCTAACGATTTGGGCTAGGCTGCTGCTGGGTAGCATGGCCTCCTGGGAAGGATCCCTGGGCAGCCAGACCAACTGCACGTCGGGGTTGTGCAGCAGTTGGTCCAGTAGCGCCACAAGTATCTCTTCTGACTCAGGATTGTGGTAATGGGCAGTGGTGGCTGGGGGCCGTAGCAATACCTTGAGTCTGTCGTCTCTCAGGCCCAGCTCTATAGCTATGGAGCGGTCGGGCTGGAAGCCCTCCAAGTAGAGGCACTCCTTGTAGCCGGGGTAGTGGACCACCTTCTCGGTTCTGATTCCGGCTTCCCGGCAGCGGACGGAGTCTATGGCTTCCGGCAGGAGGATCTTCCTGCAGAAGAGGTTGAACAGGGAGGGATTGACCCATTCGTAGTCGTACATGGTCACGGACGGGACTCGAAGCATGGCGCTGGCTAGAGGGAGGGCGCGGGAGCCGTGGCCGAATGAGACATCGGCGTTTATGCGCCTCATCGCCCAGGTCAGCGCGCGGGCTCTGCCGAGTGTACCCATCACCTGTCCGAGCTTTCCCGGCCTGTAATCGGCTCCCACCCGTATGTAGTCCAAGCCGTACATGTCCATCAGCCGGCATGTAGAGGCCCTGTCCCTTGCTGTGAAGACCACCTCATGACCCTGGCGCATGAGTTCCTGCGCAACTGGGTGCATCACCAGGACATGGGGGGCGTTGTCGGCGTCGAACCAGACCTTCACTCGTTATCCACGCAATCGAGATAAGCGGTTATTGCCCTGAGCATCCAGGCCTGGGACCATCTGGAGTGGATCATCGACTGCCTCAGGGGACTGGGGGGCCTATAGAGGAATCCCCTTCTCTCTTCGTCCCACAGTTGCTTCACGGCTGCAAGCAGTACCTGTCTGGGCTCTACGTCGATGCTGTAACCCAGCTGGACGGCCTCCGTAAGGGTGATTGCTCCCTGGGCGAAGGAATGCGGGTCCAGGGGCTTAGTGGAAGTGGAGTAGTATCTGGCTGTGCCGTCGGGGAGGAAGAGGTGCTCCTGGTAGTAGTCCAGCCCCCGCTGGATCTGCTCCCTCCATTCGCCCAAGCCCAGTCGGCTCTGCAACTTCATCAGGGACTCCAGCACGAAACCCGTGTGGAGGTTGTCGGTCCACTGCCAGTGTCCGGCCTCGCCGTAGACCCACCTGCCAGATTCCTCCTGCCTTTGTAGCACATATTCCGCGGCCCTGCAGGCCATTGACCGGAGGCTGTCCGTGTGGTCTTCGCTGTATCTTGCGCCTTCCGCCAATATGCGGGCGCCGAAGAGCGAGGCGTTGTAGACCCTGGTGCTGTCTTGGGGGGAGTAGCTGAAGCATATGCCGGTACCGTCCTCGTGAACGTTGAGGTGGTCGGCTACGAAACGGGCCGTGGCCCCGGCTATCTGGGTCAGAAGCGGAGCCTTTGAATGAGTCAAGGCATCCAGTACAAAGCTGGTGCAAACCACTGTGGGCGCCCATGCGGGCTGGTAGAACCTCCGGCCCTGCCAGGGGAAGCTGTAGCCCCATGCTATAGCGCCGTTCTCCAGTCTCTTACCTATAGTGGGATTTCTGCGGATGCCCTCAACGTGTTGTCTTTCCGGTGATACCAGGGGCCGGCCATCCGGGAGGCTCGCCTTGGAGAGAAGCTCGTCCTGCAGCCAGGCTCTCCAGTACTCGGGGGTTTCCTCTATGCTTAGCCAGCTCATTATGGAGGAAAGGTACAGGGCGAGGCCCTTGGGATTCACTCTCGGCTGTACTCCTAGGATTCTCCGGAGATCGATGGGGGACCGCTTTACGGCCTGGATTAGGGCCAGGCGAAGGTACTTCGACCAGCCCAGGACTGGGCTTAGAAGCCTGCTGTTGAGTCCGTCGTAGGGGTCTGAACCCCTGAATTCGAGGGCTTTCTCACGGGCCCAGATCGAAGCGGCAATATCGGCGAGGTCCGACACTCAGCCGCTGCCTTCCCTTGAAGCCAGGAATGCATCCAGGTCTACCGTCCGGGGTCCGCCTGTCTCCAGGCTCTCCTCCATGGCGAAGGTGGCGAGACCCGGCAGCGCCCGCTCCGGCTTCAACCGCGCTTTGGCCAACAGAGACTGCTTGCCGGTCTTGACCTTGCCGCCTTCGGTGCCGGGGCTGACGGCGCTGAAGAGCGTGGACACACGTACCTGGCCGGGACCCATATTGGGATCTGGCGCATCCAGGATTCTCACATTTCCGTCGGAAAGCGTCTGACCTAGTATCCTCAATATCATCCTCTCGCAAACCGGGACTACACTGATCAGTATGTTGTATAATCCTGCACTTCCTACAATCGACAAGTATTATACTTGTTGATCGCGTCATCCGTGACTATTGGATATGGCTCGTAGGAGGCAACGGTACTTCTAGGGGAGGCTCTTCTTGCCACATACATCCGGAACCGGGCTAGGGCTATCTTTGGATAGGGCTTACGCCTTTTCGGCATTCCTGATGGACCTTTTTATAGCTATGGCTTCCCTGCTGCTTGCCCGATACATCCGCTTTGGTGAAGTTCTGGCTCCCTGGGATGGTCATCTGCTGGGAACCTGGGCCTTCTACTTTATTGTGATTGTGCTGATGTCCGATATGGAGGGCCTGTACTACACCAGGACCGGAGTCAACCGGGGGATGCACGGGTACAGGGCCGTGCGGATTGCCCTGATGGCAACGGTACTGTACGCGGTGGCGATGTTCATCTTCCGTCTTCCCTCGGAGTACTTCGTGCACAGCAGGCTGGTGGTGGTCATCAACCTGTTCACTCTGCTGGCCTGCTACCTTGTGCTGCGGATAGTGGCGTTTCCGTTCGTGTTCCGTGTTCTGGTCCGGCCGTTTGTGCGCGGGAAGCTGCGGGTTCTTGTGTTCGGGTGCCCCGAGCACTACCGGCGGCTTCGGTCGCTGTGCATGAAGTCGCCCATATACCGCTGGTACCTGGAGCTGGTTCCTGTGGATGAGGAGCCTCCCGAGGAGCGGGAGGAGTGGATACGGTTCTTCGTGCGGAAGTCCGGGGAGTACGGGACCAACGACCTGTGCATATGCGATGACTCGGCGGATTACGGTACGCTGGCGGTGTCGGCGTGGTCGCTGCATCAGCTGGGGATGTACATCTCCTACTTCAGCGGGCTGTTCGAGCGGCTGGGGTACTTCGACCCATGGCTGAGCACCAAGAAGAGGGCGGCCAAGATCTTCTTCACCGGGCGGATGAGCAGGTTCTCGGAGGCGCTGTGGCGCGTGGCCGACATTGTGGGTGCGATTGTGGCCCTGGTTGTGCTCGGGCCTTTCCTGCTGCTTGTCGCCCTGGCCATCAAGCTGGAGAGCCGGGGGCCGGTGCTGTTCGTCCAGGAGCGGGTGGGGAAGGACATGGAGAGGTTCGCCTTTCCCAAGTTCCGGTCGATGACGCATGACCCAGAGGGCGGGCACGAGAGGGCCCACCGCCGCTACTTCCGGAAGTACGCCAACGGGGAGGCGGCCGATTCCGACGCCGAGCACGGCTTCAAGCTTAAGAACGAAGCGCGCGTTACCAAGGTGGGGCGGGTGCTTCGGCGGGCATCGCTGGACGAGCTGCCGCAGTTCTGGTGCGTGCTCACCGGGAAGATGAGCCTGGTGGGCCCGCGGCCCTGCATACCCTACGAGCTGGAGCACTACAGGGACTGGCACAAGCTGCGGTTCACGGTGAAGCCCGGGCTTACCGGAATATGGCAGGTGTACGGCAGAAGCAGGCTGCCCATGGACGCCGCGCAGTTCATGGACTTCTGCTACGTTATGAACCGCTCGGTGGGCCTGAACATCCGCCTGATACTCAAGACCCTGCCCGTGATGCTGATGGGCAAGGGCGGGGTGTAGGGCGGTGGTGGACGAGGCCGGCCTGGCTAGTATCTTATTATCTGAATCGTCTGGGAGGTGTTGATGCTTCGATCTTTGGCTGTTGTGCCTGTGCTTGCTGCGGTCTGCGTTGCGGGGTCTGTGCCCTTCTCGCGGGGGGGGATCATCGATACGCCTACCGCCTCGGTCCTCCAGCACACGCAGGTGAGGTTGGGCGGGTCCTTCACCGCCTACAGCTACGAGGTTACCGATACCGCGGGCGTCGATACCACCTCGAAGAGCACCTTCGCCGTTGCCGGCCACCTTACCGTGGGCATACTGGAGCGCGGCGAGGTAGGCGTAACCTACCTGGGCGACGGCGGCATCTCCGGAAACGTCAAGGTGCTGGCCATGCGGGAGACCATAACCCGCCCCGGCATCGCGATCGGCGCGGAGAACCTGATCGGCGAGCCCAACTACGAGTTCTGGGCCGACGACTCCGGGGAGCTGTACACGTACGCGCAGGGGGTGGACCAGAACTGGGCCGCCTACGTGGTGATTACGAAGAACTTCGACTACTTCACCGGGGCGCCCTTCTGCATCAACCTGGGCTACGGCCTGGGGCGGTTCCAGCAGGATACCGACGGGGCGGGCGATGCCTTCACCTCTCCGGTGCCGGGCCTGTTCATGGCCTTCGAGTTCCATCCCAACAGGAACACCTCCATCGCCCTGGAGTGGGACGGCCGCGACGCCAACTTCGGCGGCAGCTACAGGGTCAACGACTGGGTGAGGCTGATGGGGGCGGTGGCGGAGTTCGAGCAGTTCATCCGATCCGGCGACGACGTGAACCGCACCGACGTGATGCAGAACGCCAAGTTCAGCGTGGGGGCGGAGATCAGCATCGGGCCCTTCTTCAGCCGCACGGCGCTCGAGCCCACCGAGAGGCTGCGGCCCGAGCGCGACGAGTCGGCCTTCCAGACCCTCGAGGAGGCCCGTGCCCGGGCCCGCGAGGAGATCCGCGAGCTGCAGGAGTCGATGGAGTAGCCTTCCGGCCTACTCGGCGTAGGCCCTCTTGATCCAGTCCAGCTCTTTTGTGAGGCCCTCTTTGAGAGTCGTGCCGGGATTCCAGTCCAGGCAGCGGCGGGCGTCGTCCGTGGCGGCCCAGGTGTCGCGGACGTCTCCGCGCTGCACGTCATCGTGGACCACCTCCAGGTTGGTCTCCATTACCTCCTGCAGGATGTTGAGGGTGTCGTTGAGGCTGACGCGGTTGCCGCCGCCGAGGTTGAACACCTCGCCCCTGGTGCGGGTCTCGGCCTTGCGGAGGCCGTGTACCAGATCACCCACGTAAGTGAAGTCCCGGGTCTGCTGGCCGTTGCCGAATACGGTGATGGGCTCGCCCTTCAGGCCGGCGAGGATGAACTTGTGGAAGGCCATGTCCGGCCGCTGGCGGGGGCCGTATACGGTGAAGAACCGCAGCGCCGTGGCCGGCAGGCGGTAGTTGCGGTGGTAGAGGCCCACCAGGTGCTCGGCCGCCAGCTTGGTTACGCCGTAGGGGGAGTAGGGCCTGGGTATGGTGGCGTCCTCCCGCATGGGCAGGCTCTCCACGTTGCCGTAGACGCTGGAGGAGGAGGCGTAGACGAAGCTCTTGAGGTTGGGGGCGGTCCTGGCCCACTCCAGCAGCCTCTGGGTGGCGGTGACGTTGTCGCGCGTGTACTGGGAGAACTCCCTGCCCCAGGACCTGCGCACCCCCGCCTGCGCGGCCAGGTGGTGGATGACGAAGGGCCGGCCGGAGGCGAGCTCCTGGGGGTCGGGAAGGGCGTTGCGGGACAGATCCAGCTCCAGCAGCCGAAAGCCCTTGTCCTTCTCGGCGGCCTGGATGTTGGCGCGCTTTATGGCCGGGTCGTAGTAGTCGCGGAAGCAGTCTATGCCAATGACCTCTTCGCCGTCGGCGAGGAGGGCGTCGGTGAGGGTGCTACCTATGAAGCCGGCGCAGCCGGTGACTATGTAGAGCAAGCCGTTCCTCCCGTTTGGCGTTCTGTTTGATGTTTGGGCAAGGCATATCCTACATAATCTGACCTCCCGGCGCCAACGAGGCCCTCTACTTGCCAACGGGCGGCGGTTGTTCAATGTTTAGAGTGGTTCGTACCGTGGGTACGATGTTCCGGGAGGTGTGCGATGCACGTATTGTTGATCGCATTGATGGTGACGATACAGCCCTCGCCGGTCGACGTCGCAAGCGACGCCGCCAGCGGTGTGGTGCTGAACGAGTTCATGGCCCAGCCCCTGGCCTCGGAGACCCATGCCGAGGGCGAGTGGATAGAGCTGCACAACGTCACCGGCGGCTACATCAACCTCTCGGGATGGAGCCTCTCCAACGACCACGGAGACCAGATAAACCTCAACACGCACCTGATCGCCCCGGAGGGGTTCTTCGTGCTGGGCGCCAGCGGCAACGAGAGCCGCAACGGAGGCTACGAGCCCGACTACGTTTACTCCGGCTTCTCCATATACACCACCGACGTGCTCACTCTGAGAAACGGCCAGGGCAACATCGTGGACAGGATCAACTTCGACTCCTCCTGGCCCGTGGAGGCCGGCCGGTCCACCGAGCGGGTCAACCCCGGCTGGGTGTCCAACTCGTCCTCGAGCTGGGAGTCCGCGATGTCCATCTACGGCGACGGCGACTACGGTACCCCGGGTGAGCAGAACAGCGTGTACGAGAACTCCTTCGCCCAGAACAGCTGGGCCTTCATAAAGGCGTTCACTCTGTAGCAGACGCCGAGAAAGCGACACATTGCGCAACATCCTCGTTCTGGCAGCGCTCTGCGCACTGGCCACTGGCATGTCCGCCGATCCCCTGGTGGTTTTCTTCGTGGACCCCACCCACGAGGACTTCTCCGGCGACGCCATGGTGATACAAACCCCTGCCGGGCGGACCTTCCTGATAGACGGCGGATACCTCGAGGACTGGGCCGGAGGCTACTGGAGCTGCGGCGAGGAGCGGGTCCTGCCCCTGCTGGACAGCCTGGAGGTGGACTACCTGCACGGGGTGGTGGCCACCCATCCCGACGCCGACCACGTGGGGGGGCTCATCGCCGTCCTGGACGCCTACCAGGGCAGCGTGGGCACGGTGTGGGACTCCGGCTACCCCTACAGCGCCTCCTGGATCTACGAGGAGTTCCTGCAGGAGGTGGACGAGAGCGGGGCCGCCTACGTCACCCCCTCCCGGGGCGACACCCTCAACTGGGGCGGCGAGCTGCTGGTGCAGGTGTACAACCCCGAGGGCTTCACCGCCGGGGACAAGAACAACGCCTCCATAGTGCTGCGGGTGACCTACGGCGACGTGGCCTTCCTCTTCACCGGGGACCTGGAGACCGATGGCGGCGAGGACGTTGTCCTGGACGAGATAGCCGCCGGCAGCCTGGACAGCGTGACCGCTTCGGTGCTGAAGGTGGGCCACCACGGCTCCC
The DNA here is from genome assembly GCA_964553045.1 of uncultured bacterium. Lineage (GTDB taxonomy): Bacteria > Fermentibacterota > Fermentibacteria > Fermentibacterales > JCC-6 > JAWLEP01. The sequence continues at coordinate 18,888 of CAZKJG010000004.1, forward strand.
GCTACTCCACCTCCATGGACTGGCTCTCGGCCGTGGACCCGCAGTGGGCGGCCATATGCGTGGGGGCGGGCAACCCCTACGGCCATCCCCACGGAGAGCTGCTGAACAGGCTGTACGCCTTCGACCTGGACGTTTACCGAACCGACATACACGGGACCTTCTACATGGCCACCGACGGGCAGGAGATCTACTACAACGATATCCCCGAAAGCGGCGGGGGCGGGGGCCCCGAGGAGGTTTCCGGCCTGCTGGTGTACCCCAGCCCGGCCACCGATCAGATAACCTTCCGCTGGGACAGCGAGTCCGAGGGGGCTGCCACCGTGCTGGTGTACAACCTGCTGGGCGAAAAGGTCTACGAGAGTACGGGAGGCTCGGGCGAGATCGAGTGGAACCTGGTGCTGGAAGGCGGGGGCGTGCTCTCCCCCGGCCTGTACGGCGCCAGGATGACAACCGAGAACGGCGGGACATGGAACGAGTACTTCGCTGTAGCGCGCTGATCTGCCTGCTGGCGCTGGCCGGCACTGCGGCGGCGGGGGAGCCGGGGACGGCCGACCTGCTGGTGCTGCAGTCGCCGGCGTTCCCCGGCAGGCTGGCCATGGGAGCGGCGGGCTTCGCCCTGGCCGGCGGCCCGGACGCGCTGTTCGGCAACCCCGCGATGCTGTCGTCGGGCTTCGCGGCGGCGGGCGGGCGCTGGAACCTGGGCACCACCTCCGCGGCCGCTGCCGGGGCCTTCGGCCTGGGCGAGGGGCTTCGGGGGGCTGTGGGCCTGCGGTACCTGGGCCGGGGAAACATGACCGGCCGCGACGAGTACGGGGAGCAGACGGGCGTCTACTCCTACGGCACAGGCCTGGTGGCCGGGGGCTTCTGCGGCGAGTTTGTGTCGGGGCTTTCCTGGGGGGCCTCCATGGCGGCGGCCTGGGAGAAGATCGACGCCGAGACCGGCTCGGGGTTCGCCTTGGCCGCCGGCGCAGCCTGGAGCTCGCCCTTCGGGCTGCGCGCCGGCCTAGCGCTGCGGGGCCTGGGACAGGCCCCCTCCTGGAACGGAATCCACAAGGACATGCCCACCACGGTGGACGCTGGAGCCGAGATGCCGGTCTACGGGCCGCTTCTGGCCTTCGCCGGAGGGCAGCTGGGCTTCAGCACCGCCTCGGCGGGTTCCTTCGGGCTGCGGGGAGGCGTGTCCGGCCTGGGCCTCTCCTGCGGCTACACCCTGGGCGAGGAGGAGGAAACCTCCGGGGTCTTCGGCGGTTTGTCCTACAGGTACAGCGCGGCGGAGACCTACACAGTGGAGATAGCCACCAGCCAGAGGGACGTGCTGGACTGGCCTGTGATGGCCGGCCTTACCGTTGTCTTCTGACTGTGTTAACATTCGGGTTGAAAAGTGAAGAGAGAATCTCAGGGCTTACGCGCCGCGGCAGGCCGTGGCGGGGAAGGATGACAACATGAGACGTACGCTTGTGACTCTTATTGCAATGGCCGGAGCCGCGGCTCTGCTGCTGGCCGGCTGCGGGGACGACGAGAGCCCCTCCGGGCCGGGGGGCAGCCCCACCGCCTCCACCCTGACCCTGGAGGCCAGCGGCATAGACGCATCCGTCACCGCCACCTGGACGGAGTGTCCCGACAGCGACTTCGAGGAGTACCGGCTCTACCGCAGCACGGTGGCCGGCATAGAGGACAACGTGGGTGACGCCACGCTGGTGGCCACGGTGGACACCGCCTCCGACACAACCTTCAACGACGCGGGCCTGGACTGGTCCACCGTCTACTACTACGCCCTGAGGACGTCCGACACCGAGGGCCTGCACGCCTGGAGCAACGAGGCCAGCGCCACCACGGCCGACTCCGGGGCCTGCGAGTTCCTCACCTGCTACGACATCCAGGGCCAGGCCGATGAGTCGCCCTACCTGGGCCAGGAGGTCACCGTGATGGGCGTGGTGGTTGCCGGTGGAGATGAGTACTACTCCAGCTCACTGCCAGTTGCAGTAATCATGGATCCCGAGGGAGGCCCCTGGCACGGACTGACGCTTTATGGCGACAGCGCAGCCAGCCTGCAGCGCGGCGACAGCGTGATGGTGACCGGAGAGGTGCAGGAGTACTACGACTTCACCGAGCTGGCCTACATCACCGAAATCCAGAGGCTGGGTACCGGCGCTTCACTGCCCGAACCTTACGACATTTCCACCGTCGACATCTCCACCTCCGGCGACCCCGAGCAGTACGAGAGCGTGCTGCTGAAGATAAGCGACGCCATAGTCACCACCGGGCCCGACCAGTACGGCATCTTCGGCGTGGACGACGGCAGCGGCGAGTGCAGCGTGGACGACAACGGCGACTACAGCTACAGCCCATCGGTGGGCGATACGCTCAACTACGCCGTCGGCGTGGGCTGGTACGCCTACAGCGAGTGGACGATGCAACCCCGCGACGACAGCGACATCGACGCCTCCGGCGGGGGCGGCGGAGGCGGCGGCGACACACTCACCTGCTACGAGGTGCAGGGCCAGGCCGACCAGTCACCCTACGCGGGCGAGACCGTTTCCGTTACGGGCATAGTGACCGTAGACGGGGACTCCCTGTACTCCTCGGGACAGGCCTACTGCGTGATACAGGACTACAGCGGCGGTCCCTGGAGCGGGCTGGTGCTGTACGACAACGACGCAGAGTCCCTGAACCGCGGGGACAGCGTCACCGTAACGGGCGAGGTAACCGAGTGGGAGAGCGAGGGCTCCTACCTCACCGAGCTTTCCTACATTACGGATGTGACGGTGCATGAGACCGGCCACGCGCTCCCTCCGGTGGAGCTTCTGACCACGGGTGAGCTTGCCAACTCCGCTTCCCCCGAGCAGTGGGAGGGCGTTCTGGTAGAGGTGCAGAGCGTAGAGGTTACCGAGGCTCCCGGTCAGTACGGGGAGTGGAAGATCACCGACGGCACCGGGGAATGCATTGTTGACGATCTGGGCACATACGGCTTCGAGCCCTCCGTGGGAGATACATTCAGTTCCATAGTGGGCATCTTCTGGGAGAGTTACGGCGACTACAAGATGGAGCCCAGAGACATGGGAGACATAACGGAATAGTATTCCGTAACCGCTCTCAGTGGGGGCGCTCCTTCGGGGGCGCCCCTTTCGTGTGAGAGCTGAGTCCCGGCGCGGCTATCGGCAGCAGAGATGGCTCGTTTACGGGCAGGTAAAGTACCGTAGCGCTTCTGTCGCTCTCATTATGTCTGGAGCTGTACAACCGTTGAACCCATGTTGTGCTGATCGCCTCTTCTGCAGTGGAGCGCCGCCACGGCGCTGCGGGCAGTTGCGTTGACTGTGCTGCTCTGCATGGCGGCAGGGCCATAAGAGGAATCCCCGTGCTTTCGTGGTGCGGACATGACTTCTATATTCGATGCGTCTGTAAATCCCATCATGGAGGTAGATGTGATCACTGCCCAACACATTGCCAGCAGGCCATGTACGATGAGCTGAACCCCCGAAAAGCCCTTGTCTTCCGCATAGTGCACAGCGACAACGCGGGCTGGATCCTCAGTAACGGGATGCACTGCAGCACCTCGGGGTGTCTCGATCCTGACTACCGGCCGATAGGGAACCCCGAGATCATCGAGAGGCGCAGGACCCGTGAGGTCCCTATTCCTCCGGGAGGAACCCTGAGTGATTACGTTCCCTTCTACTTCACGCCGTTCAGCCCGATGTTCTACAACATAGTCACGGGGTATGGAGGCGTAGCGAAGATTCCAACGAAGAGATTGTCATCTTCGTGTCCAGTCTTCACAGGCTAGGAGAATGCGGTAGACGCTTCGTGTTCACCGACAGGCACGCCTGCCTTCGGACAGCCGGGTTCTACAGCGGCCTTGAAAATCTGGACAGGATTCCCTGGGAGAGGCTCAGAAATCGTGACTTCTCCAGAGACCCCGAGGACCCCGAAGCATTCGACCGCTACCAGGCGGAAGCCCTGGTCCACAGGTGTGTCCCCGTGGAATCACTCCTGGGGATCGTGTGTTATGATAGGGCAACGGTTGAGCGTCTGCGCGGACTTGTTCGGAACCGTAGCGAAGACTTTGTGATCTGCGCAAGAAGAGGGTGGTACTTCCAATGAGATTCACCAGGGGCAACATTCTCCAGGCTGAGACGGAGGCCCTGGTCAACACCGTCAATACCGTGGGGGTGATGGGCAAGGGTATTGCCCTGATGTTCCGTGAGAAGTTCCCCGACAACTACGAAGCGTACAGATCGGCATGCCGGGCCGGTGAGGTACGGACCGGGAAGATGTTCCTGACCGAAAGACAGGCTCTGATCGGTCCGAGCTGGATAATCAACTTCCCCACCAAGAGACACTGGCGTCATCCATCCCGTCTCGAGTGGATAAGGGAGGGACTGCAGGACCTCAGGAGAATCCTTCGGGAGACGGGGATACGCTCCGTTGCCATACCCCCCCTCGGATGCGGAAACGGCAGGCTCGACTGGCCAAGTGTGAGAACCATCATAGAGGAGGTCCTGGGAGATCTCGATTCCACCGATATTGTGGTCTACCAACCCACGGAGCAGTACCAGAACATTCGGAAAGACTCCGGAGTATCCACGCTGACGCCTGCCAGGGCGCTGATCACTGAGATGGTCCGGAAGTACTCGGTGCTGGGATTTCAATGTACGCTGCTCGAGATCCAGAAGCTGGCCTGGTTTCTGGAGTGGCATCTGGAGCGACTGGGACCGGACAACCCCCTGGACCTTCGCTTCGCCGCGGGCAGATACGGTCCCTACGCCAACAGGCTTGATCATCTGCTGAACTGCCTGGACGGCAGCTTCCTCTGCAGCGAGAAGCGAATAGCAGACTCCGGCCCATCGGATACCGTTTGGTTCAATGAGGATCACGCGGAAGATCTGCGGTCGTACCTTCAAAGTCCCGAGGGGGCGAGATACGCCGGAGCCCTTCGGGCTTCCGTGGACACAATAGAGGGTTTCGAGTCACCGTTCGGCCTAGAGCTGCTGGCAACTGTGCACTGGCTGCTGAATGAAGGGGCAACCCCTTCGGTATCCGGGATCAGAGACGCAATGGCGGGCTGGCCGGGGGGCACCGGCGCAGCGGAGCGCAAGCTCGGGCTCTTCGACAGCCGCATGATCGAGCTGGCGCTGGAAAGGCTTGCTCCGCAGACATCCGCCTAACTCCTCAATCGTGCGACAGGATCCGCTTGACCTATGCGCAGGACGAGATCGGACCTGCCTCCCTATTGCTCGGAGTGCAAACGACCTTCTTCTTTCCCGGGTCCGCGCCTTTCCGTCACCCGCGAGCTCCATTGAGGGGGCCCGAAGACCCCTTCCTTTCGAAAAAGCTCTTCAGCAGGGCGGTCATGTCATCGAGGTTGAGGAAGTCGGCCTCCGCAGGCCGCTCCAGGAAGGGAGCCACATCGCCGCGGATGGCGGGCCAGTCGGCCTGCGCGAACCTCTCTCGGAGGGCCTGGAGGGGATCGAGGTCTTCGACTCTTCGGGCCGGCCAGCCGCTCTGCGCCAGGGCGTTGCCCAGGAGGTCCAAGTTGGGCTGCGGCCAGTGGGAGTCGCCCATGTACCACATGAGGTCGTAGTAGTCTCTCCCCTTGGCGTACTCCCTGGTGAGCACAGCGTGGATCTTTCCCGCCAGAAGGGAGGGCCTGTCGTGGTGCTGCAGCCGCAGGGGCACGTACCTGCGGACCAGGCTCACCTCCAGACCGGCCCCGGCGGGCGGTGAGGAGTCCACCTCCACCCGGATGGACAGGACCTGCGTCCTGCGGGGAGAAAGCTCCAGCTCGCAGGGAAGGCCCGGAAACCGCACCATGACGCTTTGTACCGTGCGGTCGAGCCGCTTGCGCAGCTGTGTGTCGTATCCCTCCCGGGCCAGGGCGTAACCCGTCTTGTCCATTGCCTTGCCGAGGTCGAAGGCGCCGCCCCCGGCCTCCATGGCGAAGTCCAGGCCCTCGGAGAATCTGGGCATGTCGTAGAGGAACCTCAGGGCGGTACCGCCCTGGAATGCCAGGGGAACCATCGCTCCCGCCTCGGCCATCAGTCCCAGGATGCGGGCCCGGAGGTACTCCCTTGCCAGCATGCCGGCACGCTCCTTCGATGGTGCGCGGGCTACGATCCGATACAGACGCTGCTTCACGTCTGTTCCCCTGCGATGGTCTTCGCTGCAGCCTCGGCAGCCCGAATGACCTTCGGCCTGTCCCACCTGCGGGCCATGGCCCGCAGTCCGGACATGTCCAGCTGCTCCGTGCTCTGCAGCCGCAGCCCCTCCATGTAGGCTGTGCTGTCGGCACCCGGGGTCAGGTAGGCCAGGTCCAGCAGGGCCTTCTCGGGCCGGGCAACCCTGGCCCCGCCGGGCGTGGGAACGTCCTCCTCCCTCCATCCCCACAGCAGCGAAGGCTTCATGTGCCGGTAGATGAAGCTGCCCAGGGGGGTGTCCACCGTCTCCGTCCTGCCCCCCGCCACAGAGACAACAGATGGGACGTGCTCGGGGATCAGGCCGTGCCAGGACAGCGCCGACTGGCAGCTCACGTAGGAGTCCGGCCTGATGGCGTTGGCCAGGACAAAGCCGTGGGGCTCGGGGCCCGACAAGGATGGAGCCACCACGTACTTCCCCCTCCTCAGCCGGATAAGCCTGCCCTCGGCCACCCAGCGGGAGAGCTGGGCCTGCAGTACGGCCGGATCGACGTCACCGGCCAGAAGCAGGCCGGTGGTGATCACGGGCTCCCTGTTGGCGATCTCCAGGACCTTTTCGAATCTCATAGCAATAACTTAACATATTCGTTAAGTTAACGCAACGTATTATGTATGGAAGGCCCGCTTTCGGGCTCGGTCCAGAGGTGTCTGTCGTCGCTTTCTCTTTCAGCCGTGAGCCAGCATCCGCGAACTTTCCGCAGAGGGAGGCGAGGAACCTGTCTGCGGAGATGGTCCTGATGGAGCTGCTGCGGTCCCAGGAGTCGATACCCCCGGTACCGACGACCAGGTAGGCTCGATCGAGGTCCAGCTGCCTGCGGAAGTTGGACAGCGCCGCCGGTGACCCCGAGCAGTACGAGAGCGTGCTGCTACGGGGCAGCGACGCCATAGTCACCACCGGGCCCGACCAGTACGGCATCTTCGGCGTGGACGACGGCAGCGGCGAGTGCAACGTGGACGACAACGGCGACTACAGCTACGAGCCCACAGTGGGCGACACCCTGTTCTACGCCGTCGGCGTGGGCTGGTACGCCTACAGCGAGCCGACGATGCAGCCCCGCGACGACGCGGACATAGTGCAGTAGCGCCGGATACAGGGGTTCTGGGGGGCGCTCCTTCGGGGGCGCCCCTCTTCTATCCTTGTCGGAGATGCAATTGGAATTCAGATCTTGCCGTACGTCGAGGAATATCAGTCAGGCCCAGACAGCCGGAGCTTCGGCAGGGGCAGGATTGGATTTTGCAGCGATTCAGGACATGGCCATGTCGTGCCAGGCGGAGCAGATCCCCTCCAGGAACTCACGGGCTTTCCTGTTGGGCTCGTCTTCCGGATCGAACCCGTGCTCGGCCATTCTCTGCCGGCAATATTCCCTCTCGCCCCAATCGGGATACCCAAGGCCCTCATCCAGTCTTATGGCTGCACGTATTACATCCTCAGAGCGTTTCCGGGTTTCCTGGAGTGTCGTTCTGAATGCAGACTTGTACCTCTCGAAGACCGGGTACTCCCGACTGTACTCATCAAGCAGATGTCTCCCCTCAGAGGTTATTCTGTAATCCGTATTCCAATAGGACGGATTTGAGCACCTCTGCTCTTCGACGAATCTCAGGGCGATGTCCCTCTTCAGGCCGGTGTCGATCTTCGGGGAAAAGGTGCCGAAGAAGTGTGGCCTGAAACGGAACTCCCTCTCCCATCCCAGGAGTCGGGACGTGAAGTACAATTCGTTCAGGAGCCTACGCTTATGGACTTTGTCATCTCCATTCGCACCCAGGGCCATGAGCACGAAGTCATCCGCATCCGGAGTCCATTGAGTCTGTCTATCAGGCATCCCCATCTGCGATCTCCTCTGCAATTGCGGGTATCGCATCCTCACATGCCCTGAGCAGCCGGTCTCTCTCCTCAACCGTACTATAGGTCACGGGAGCGAACACCTCCAAGTACATTCGTCTTTCCTCCTCCACGAACTTACCGAACAGGTCCGAGGCGTTCTCGAATACATCGGGCCTGCCGGCCCTATCAAGGACGACCACCGAGTCGAGGCCTCCCTCCTCCCGCCTCTTCATGGCCTCTATCGCGCTTTCGGCTCGTGCAATGACCATATCGGTATCCACGGGCCTTTGGGTCTCTTCGCTGAGAAATTGCGCAACCTTGCCCTCCAGGCTTTCTCTGAGGTCGGGGGCACCGCCCAGCTTGCTCAGGCGGCTGCGGGCCAGCTCATTTTCGATGTCCCTCAGGTCGAGGCGGAGCACTCTCTTGTGCAAACGCCTCTGCAGAAGCGATTCGATAAGATGGCATGTACTGCTCTTCGGTGCTCTGCTGCGGATCGCTCCTATCAGCGAAGCGTCGTCCCATTCGATGAAATCATCGTAGAACGCCGGAGCATCCTCATGGAAGAAAATATCTCCAAGGAACTCCAGGCCTTTCTCATGGAAGCCCAGCTCTATCGCCCTCTCGATCATGAGATCGGTGGCTCCCCTCACCCTGTGAGCATACACCTGTGTTGTCATGTAGTATCTGGCCAGAGCAAACTGCTCCAGCGAATGCAGGCCGCCACGTCTCACGATCAGATGACGTCTTCCGTCCCTTCCCTCCTCGATGCCTATTGACAACTGAAGTCTTGCCCGGTCGTAGAGACCGTACCTCACACCGCAGTAGTGGCTGTCTCGAAGAAGGTAGTCCTGTTTGTCGGCGTCCAGGGGACCGGAGACTATCTCATAGCAACATGGTTCTCCCTCTTCGCGCAGAGTATCACAGACGGCATCTATCTCATCCTCTGCGAGGATCTCCACAATGGCCGGATTGTGCCTGATTAGCCCACGGGAGATCGCCTCATGTGTCGAGTTCCGTCCGCCGAACCGCGAGGCATTCCGCAAGATGGAATCCGAGACATGCGAGAAGGGGCCGTGTCCGATATCGTGCAGGAGCCCGGCAAGCCTCAGATTGGATCGCTTATCTTCATCCAGTTCGAGATTCTCCGCCATGGACCCGGCAACATGCATCACACCGAGCGAGTGCTCGAATCGGGTATGGCTTGCTCCGGGATATACGAGATGGGCCATTGCCAGCTGTCGGATACGTCTGAGCCGTTGCATGGCCGGAGTGTCGAGCAGCCGCTGTTCGGTCTCCGTGAGTTCTATGAAGTTATGGACCGGATCTCTGATGTTACGAATCAAGACTCCCCGCATCCGGGCTGTATGGATCTGCGCATCCATGGCCCCTGGGCCGGAAGCAGCGAGGGCATTCGCGCTCGGGCAGAAGATACCGGGAGCCTCAATGGTTGCAAGACACTCAGTGCATCATACTTCACTGGTTATCCAATGCTCGGCCAAAACGAGCCCACAACTAATGCCGCTTTGCCGGCCCCGGACATCCCATGAGTCCAATTGGAATGCGGAGTACAATAGCAGACCTGCCTGTTTCATAGTAGACACTGCACAAATCTCCGGCCAGCAGTCAAGCGGGGAATCCGCCGAGTTCTCGGAGAGGCACGTTCCTCCCCCAAGCGCGTCTTGAGCAATCTGCGGGCAATTGTGCCGACCGATTCGAGGCTGCGGGCTTTCTGCAAGAAAGCAGTCAGTGCCTGCGGCCGAAGAACCTCGCCAGCAGGGCGGTCATGTCATCCCGGTTGAGGAACTCTGCCTCGGTCGGCCGCTCCGTGAATGGAGACACAGCGCGGCTGATGGCGCGGCGCCCCATCGGGATGGGGGTGGAGATGATGGGCCAGGCTCGAGACAATTCTTGCTTAAATGAACTCTATGGGTTATCTTAGAGGAGAATTGTAATGCAGCAGACAGACGATTCTCAGGATACGTAATGATGGGCGCTCTTTCTTGGGGGAATTGTAACGACATGAGAGCTATCGAGTACATCAGGGATCTTGCGGCCAGCGGGTCCTACCACTTCACCACGGCTGACGCAGTCGCGATGATCGGGAGCAGTATCCCCGCCGTACGTGCGCAGCTGCGCCGGCTGAAACAACAGAAGCTGATAGCGGAGCCAGTGCGCAGCTTCCATGTCATTGTTCCACCCGAGTACAGAATCCTCGGCTGCCTGCCTGCGGAGCACTTCATCGACCAGCTCATGCAGGTATGGGAGGAGCCCTACTACGTCTGTCTGTGCAGCGCAGCCGAGCGACATGGCGCGGCCCATCAGCGCCCCCAGGCGACCCAGGTCATGTTGCGCAAGAACCGCCAGGCCATAGAGTGCGGGAAGGTGTACGTCGAGTTCATCGCCCGCGCTGATCTGGACAGGATGCCGGTCACTACGGTCAACACGCCACGCGGCGTGTTGCGGTACTCGACTCCGGAGATCACCGCCCTTGAGCTGGTCGGATACCCGAGCCATGTCGGTGGTCTGAACAACGTCGCCACGGTCCTGTCCGAACTCTTCGAGGAGATGTCTGCCGACAAGCTGGACGAGGCAGGGCGGATCTGTCCGGTGAGCTGGTCGCAACGCCTGGGTTACCTCCTGGAGCTGGTCGGGCATGAAGATCTCGCCCGGGCTCTCGGACCTTTCGTATCGGAAAACGCTCGGAGCTACACACCACTAAGGCGCGCTGCGGACATCGCCGGAGGGAAACGAAACCCGCGCTGGAAGCTAATCGTCAACATCGAGGTGGAGCAGGACGAATGATATCCAGGGACTACATCACGGCCTGGAGAGCCCAGGCAAAGCTAGGCGTCAGGCGCGTGCCCTTCGAGGTGGCGAACCCATGGTTCAACGGCACAGCCGAGGTCTCGATCTATGCGATCGAAGAGCTGCTGTGCACCAAGCTGAGGGCGCTCTATCAGCGGAAGAAAGGACGCGACCTCTTCGATATCTGCTATGCCCTGGACCAGGGGAAGATCGATCCGGCAACGCTTCTCGCCTGCTTCCGCCACTACATGACCGAGGACGGTCGCACCGTCACTCGGGCGCAGTTCGAAGAGAACCTGGCCCGAAAGCGAAGGCAGCCCGATTTCCGCGACGACGTGGCGCCATTGCTGCGCCCCGGTTTCCCCTGGGACTTCGACGCGGCCATGGACGGCGTCCTTACAGACCTGGTTGCACGCCTGCCCGGCGCCCCCTGGAAGGGCGGAGATGGAAGGGTCTGAACGCCGCCGGGGAGGACCGGCCGGGAAACCGCACCATGACGCTTTGCACTGTACGGTCGAGCCGCTTGCGCGGGTTGGGGTCGCAGCCTACAGGATCAGTGCGGAACGGTCTGTTTCCAGCGTCGCGCCGAGTTAGGGCCTTCTGCCCTCCGCCACCCGGCGGGAGAGCCGGGCCTGCAGGACGGCTGGGTCGACGTCACCGGCGAGGAGGAGGCCGGGCTGGACGTCCCTATACCAGGGAGGCGAGGAACCTGTCGGCGGAGATGGTCCTGATGGAGCTGCTGCGGTCCCGGGAGTCGATACCCCCGGTACCGACGACCAGGTAGGCTCGATCAAGGTTCAGCTGCCTGCGGAAGTTGGACAGCGTCGCCGGTTCCGTGGCCGCCGGGCTCTTTGCCTCCAGCAGAACCGCCGGCTGGTGGTCTTGGTCGATCAGAAGAGATGGCACCATCCCCCCGACCACCACCAGATCATCTGCGAAATCGCCCAGACGGGTGGCCAGGTAGAGACAGGTTCTTCGCACCAGGGTGGCCTGGCGGGCGGTGTATCCGGTAGCGTTTCCGGGCTTGTCAGTCATCTCCGCTCCAGTTCAGATGTGTGACTCTGAGGTGCTCCGCCGCCTCCGGTCCTCTCTCGGGATGCTGGTTCAGGTCGAGGTAAGCCTGCAGCGGGTGGACGCACCGGATGCCATCCCTGTGCCTGGTTCCGAAGAGGACGGCCGAATCGTCTGGCACGACCAGCCAGGTGTTCGCGCCCCTCTGTCCGGGTCGGAACCCCATCTCTTCCTCAGTTCCCCCGTTCAGATTCTCTGAGACGAATACCGTGGCGGTCCTGAATCCGGCGAACCCGTCTATCAGCCAGGCGGCTGACAGCCCGGTGACTCCGTACTCGATATCCAGCCCTTCCAGAACGCGCGAGACGATGGAAGTGACCTCCATGCCCGATCGGGCGGCCACGTGCCCCTGCATGACCGCGTGATGCCCGAAATCGTAGGCTTCCCGCCACGCGTCCAGAAGAAGGTCGGGATCGCCGGCGTAGACATGGCCCTCGCTGTCCCTTTCGATGAGCCGCCCGGCCTCCAATCGCCCTACTATTCTGCTGGTATACCCCTCATCTACGCCCGTTCGCTCCGACAGCTCCCGCTGGTTGACGGCTGTGTTGGGATGCATAAGCAGCCATCTTGTGATTCTGGAGCTCTTGGGGGCGAACAGGTTCGACGGCCGCCCCTTTCTCCGATACCGGTTGGGCCGGCCCAGGATCCTTATGCGCAGCCCCTCAGCCGAGATGCCTGCGTTTCCCGAGAGGTCCAGCCATGAGATGCCCGCTTCCCTGCACCTCTTCCGTCCCGCATCCCCCATGTAGGGTACGGCCAGCAGAGGCACGGCACGGTTCAATCGGCTCGACTTGCGAATGCATGACCGCAGCGTATCCGCGGCCCGTGCAACCGAGGCCACTTTCCCCGAGGAACGCCATTCGACCAGGAACAACCGTCCATCTGCCTCAAGTACCGCATCCGGGCGGTCTTTCCCGCCATTCGGCAGAGGCTCCCTTGTCAGGGAATCGCGGTCCAGCTCCAGCAGACCGGAGAGTCTGGTCATGACCTCGCTCAGAGCCCGTTCTCCAGTGAACGTATTCATACTTGACTAAATATGCTATCTTGTACGTTCGGTCAAGTCATATGTTTTAGTCAAGTACTATTGTTTGCCATTCCTCCCGAACGCAGGCACGGCCTTTGGGGGCCGGGTCCGGTGAGGCTACTCGCCGCTGTCCTCGGTGATGCACCAGCCCGGCTCGCCGGCGACGTTCAGCAGGTGGCGCATGCCGTCGATCTTCAGCGCCGGGGGAGGGAAGTCGGGGCCGAAGGGGGCCAGGCAGACGAACTCCGAGGGGTCGGGCTGGCTGGGCAGCTCCATGTCCACGTGGGGCCTGGGAACGGGGTTGGTGGGGTACTCGGGCATGTGGGAGATCAGCACGTCCCGCAGCTCCTCCCAGCTGGTGCCGGCGTAGGTGAACCCCGCGGCCTTCACGTGGCCACCGGCGCTGGTGAAGTGCTCCTTCAGCGACACCAGGAAGCCGGCCATGTTCCAGTCGCCGGGGGAACGGGCCTCTCCCACCAGGGCGCCGTCCTCGCGGCGGCTTACCACTATGGCGCCGCGGTGGAATATCTTGCTGAGCTTGCTGGCCAGCGTGCCGCCCATGCCGGAGGGGATCTCGGGCATCTTCACCAGTATCATGCCGTAGGCGTCGGCCTGGTCGTCCTTGCGCTTCATGGCATCCTTGACCAGGCTGGAGAGGATGTGGGCCCTGCTGTCCGAGTGCTGGCGCATCTCGGTCCAGGCCTTGCGGCAGCCGGGCTCGTCCTGGCTGAACATGAAGTCCAGCATCTGGTCTATCCCCGAGCCGTTGCCCTTGCCCACGGTGGAGGTGATGGCGTGGCGGACCATGCCGCCGCTCCAAACGTAGCCGTCGCCGGGCCAGGCGTCCATCATCACCCGCAGGCCGGCGGTGAGGGCCTCCCTGCGGATCCGGCCCGCCATGTGCAGCAGCGAGCGGTTCCAGCCCAGCAGGGGCACCCGGTCGGAGACGGTTCCCAGGGCCACCGCCGCCAGCAGCTGGTCGTCGCCCTCCCACTTGGGCCAGACCGAGCAGAGGGCGGCGTAGAGCACGCCGCAGCCGGCCAGCACGGTGGCGGTGGCGCCTGCGCCGTACACCTGCGGGTCCACCAGCCCGTGGGCGTCGGGCAGGGGGGGGTTGAGGGTGTGGTGGTCGGTGATCACCACGCGGGCGCCCGCGTCCCTGGCCCACCTCACGCCCTTCACGGCCGAGCAGCCGTAGTCCACCGTGAGCAGCAGGTCGCCGCGGCTGAGATGGGGCTCCATGCGCTCGGGGAGCAGGCCGTAGTCCTCGAACTCCCGGCGGGGGAGTATGGGCACCACGTGGAAGCCCTCCCGCCGCAGGACCCGCAGCCCCACGAACAGCCCCGTGATGCCGTCCATGTCGTCGTGGCCGTAGAGGACTATCTTGCCGCCGCGGTCGCGGACCCGCTCCAGCTCCTCGGCCAGAACGTCCAAGTCGGGAAGCCCCTTCTTCCAGTCCGGCTGGGGCGGAAGCCACTCCCTGCGGGGGTCCGGGGAGTCGGGAAAGCGCTGCCGCAGCAGCTCCATGGCCAGTCCCCTGACGCGGTTGCGCCGGGGGACGGCCGCGATCTGGTAGTTTAGCATCGTCCTTTCCACGCTCGGAAGGAAACCCTTATCTATTTCTTCATAACCATATATCGTCGTCTGCGGTTGGGTTCCTGTCAACACCCGGCCGGCGGCGGGTCCGAATAGATCGGGGTTGAGCCGGCGGAGCTTTCGGGTTAAAATAAAACAAATGGTCAAACTAGCCCTGCCTGCCGCTCTGCTCGCCCTGGCGGCGCCGGCGACGGGGGCCTTCGAGCAGGCCTTCGGGTCCCCCTGGCTCGGCGGCGGCGCCGCGGCCGCCCTGTTCGCCCGCTCTCCCCTGTTCGCCTCATCCAACCCGGCCGCCGCCGCCATGCTGGACGGTTCGGGAGTGGCCGCCTCGGCCGCCCGCCCCTTCGGCCTGACCCCCCTGGACAGGGTGGCGGTTGCCGGCTGCGGCCGTGTTCTCGACGTGCCGCTGGCCGGGAGCTTCGACCTCACGGGCGACGGCGACTGCAGCGAGGCGGCCCTGGGGCTGGCCGCCGGCTTTACGGCGGCTCCGGGAGTGGTGGCGGGAATGGGGGCCCACCTTCGAAGAATGCAGATAACGGGCTACGGGACGGGCATGGGGGCTTCCGCCGATCTGGGCGTGGTCTACTCTCCGTTGGAGGGCCTGTACGGCGGCGCCTCCGTGCGGGGGCTGCTCCGCACCGACCTGGGCGACAGCGGCGACCCGGCCTGCCCGCGAAGACTGGACCTGGCCCTGGGCCTGTCCCCGGCTGCGGGGGTAAGCGCCGCCGTGGGGTACCGCAGCGCCGAGCACCTGCCCGCCGAGGTCTCGGTCCACTCCGCCTACACGCCGGCCGAGGCGCTGTCGATCTTCGCGGGGCTGCAGACCGAGCCCACCAGGTTCAACGTGGGGCTGGCGGTGTCCCTGGGCCCGGCCGAGGTCTCCTACTCCGTCTCCCAGCACGCCGAGCTGCCGGCCACCCATTCCGCCGGCGTATGCTGGGGCCGGTGCGCCTTTCGGCCCGATGTGCTCGACCTGGGAGACGACGGCGGGGACGGCGGGGGCGGGGAGTTCCCGGTCAACGTGAACGAGGCCTCCTCCGAGGAGCTGCAGACGGTGCCGGGGATCGGCCCGGCCAAGGCGGCCTCCATTCTGGCCTGGATGCGCGAGCACGGGCCGTTTCAGACCCTGGAGGACCTGCAGGACGTTCCCGGCATAGGCCCGGCCACGGTGGAGGGCTTCCGCGGCTACCTGGTGGTGGAGTGATGCCGAGGCGGCCGGGAGCTGCGCCGCTGCTTGCCGCCCTGCTTCTGCTGGCCGCCGCGGCGGGCCGGGGCGACGACCTGCGGCTGCGGCTGTCGCGGCGCTGGCCCTCCTGCCGGGGCACGCTGGAGGGCGTATACGCCGGCGACGAGTACTCCATGTTCCAGCGGCTGCGCGTGGAGAGGCCGAACCTGAGGCTCTCGCTGATCACGGAGAAGGACCGGGGAGAGGACTGGGGCGACCTGGTCTGCGGCGCGGTGGAGTACACAGGCGGCCCCAAGGACGCGGTGCGCGGCATCTCGGCCGGATGGCTGCGGGCGACGCTGGGGTCGGGCCTGGTGCTGGCCCATCCCGGAGGCTGGGGAAGCGCCGGGTTCAGCGGCTACGAGAAGCCGCCTGTGATCCGATCCCGACTGGAGCCCTCCACCGGGGCCTGGGGAAGTGAGGGGGAGCCCCTCACCGGCGTGGGAGGGCGCTTCAGCCTGGGACGGCTGGAGCTTGTGGTGCTGCAGGGGCTGTCGTGGAAGGACCGCTCTGGCGACGGCCTGCACCGCACACCGGGCGAGGTAGAGGGCAGGGCCTGGGAACGCGAGGTGCTGCCGGCGGTGCGCGCCGCCTGGGGGCCGCTGGGGGCCACGGCGGCCGCCGGCTGGTCGAAGACCGACAGCGGCAGCACCCGCTGGCAGAGGGCGGGTGCCGACCTGCGGCTGCGCAAGGGCCCCTTTGGCCTGGCGGGGGAGGTGGCGGCCGGGCGGGACAGCGCCGGCACCGGAGTGGCCTTCTGGGCCGGGCCGAGCCACGAGGCGGAGGGCTTCCGGCAGGCCTTCCTGATGTTCTCTGTGCCGGAGGATTTTCCCGATGACCGCAGCTCGGCTCCGCTGGGGGAGTGCCGCATCGGCGCCCGCTACGGGCTTCGCTGGCGGCCGGCGGTGGCCACCTTCGTGTCCGCCGGGCTGGTCTGCCGGGTGCGGGAGGAGGACGACGCCTGGAAGGCGGCCGGGGAGCTCCGGCGCCGGCTGGCCCGGGGCCTGAACGGTTCGGTGGGCCTTCGGTGGACGGCGGACGGGGACGGGGACTCCTGGCGGGGAGTGGGCTCGGGCGGCTGGGAACCGTCTCAGCTGGTGAGGCTGTCTTTGAAGCTGCAGCTCACCGGCTGGCGGGACGCCGACTCGTCTGAGGCCGGCAGCTGCGCCGAGACCAGGCTGCGGCTGCGGCCGAGAAGGTGGCTGTCTCTGCGGCTGGGCGCCGCCGGGTTCACCACCGACGGCTGGAACTCCCGGGCCTACGTGGTTGCCCTGGCCTTTCCCGGGGAGTTCGGCTCCACCCAGGTGCAGGGCAGGGGCATGATGCTGCAGGCGGCCGTCTCCGTGGAGCCGCGGGAGGGGCTGTTTCTGCGCGGGGGTGTGGGCTGGCTGCGGCGGCAGGACGCCGAGACCCTGGGCTCGGGCTACGAGGAGACCGAGGGCGGCTCGCGCACCGAGGCGTCCTGCCAGCTGGACTGGAGCTTCTAGCCGCCGGGGGCTATCTTTCGGGGCACTGGGTCTTCGGCCTGAAACCACCGCGGAGGTTCACATTGAGACCATCCTGGGACGAGTACTTCCTGAAGCTGGCCATGCTGGCGTCGGAGAGGGCCACCTGCCCACGCATGCACTGCGGCTGCGTGCTGGTGAAGGACCGGTACGTGCTCTCCACCGGCTACAACGGCTCCCTGCCGGGGGCCGACCACTGCGAGGACGTGGGCTGCCTGGTGGTGGACGGCCACTGCGTGCGCACCAACCACGCCGAGATGAACGCCATCTGCCAGGCGGCCAGGCACGGGGTCTCGGTGGACGGGGCCACCGCCTACGTGACCAACATGCCCTGCACCACCTGTGCCAAGGCCCTGGCGGCGGCGGGAATAAGGCGGGTGGTTGTCTTCAGCGACTACCACTCCACGCTGGCCGAGCGCTTCTTCGAGGAATCGGGGGTGGTCCTGGACAGGCTGGACATGCCCGCAACGGACATAGACTACAACCTGGACGGATACAGCTCGGCGCGGAAGTTCGAGGAGGGCGGGGAGGGCTGACGGCTCCCGTCAGCCTCCCAGCCGCTTGCGCAGGACCCTCTTTACCAGCTCGGCCAGCTCCGGTTCGGCCGAGACGTCCACCTCCAGCTGCAGGACTATCTTCTCCGGTGCGGCGCCGGAGGAGGCCCGCTCCATCTCCTGCGGCCGCACCATGGGCTCTTCGGCTTCCTTCTCCCTCTCGGGGTCGGCCTCCTCCTCGGGCTCCTCCCTGCGGGGAAGGTCCTTCTCGGCCTGAGCGGCCTGGAAGTCGGCCAGATCGCAGAGAACCTTGAAGGTGAGGATCATGTAGGCCGCGGTGCGCTCGTCGGCTTCGGTCTGCTCCCGGAAGAAGGACATCAGCGTGGAGCCGTCGGTGGTCTCGGCGGCGTCGGGGTAGCTGTCGAACAGCTTCCAGTAGGCGGCCTGGACGGCGTTTCCCAGCAGGGCGGGCGCCCTGGACCGGTCCCGGCTCTGGCGCCAGAGGTTGGTGGGCCGCCGGTTCTCGTCCACGTATCCCAGGAACTCCAGCAGCTGCATGAGCTGCTCGTCGGTCTCGCGGCGCAGGCCGGCGGACTCCAGGAAGTCTATGTCCACCACTTTGGGCGGGTCACGGCTCTCGATTACGTCCAGCAGCTTCTCGATTATTCCCGGGTCATGTATGGCGGGAAAAGAGGCCACGTCGATCCTCCCTCCGGTATCGGTATGGCGTTCTGCCCCTGCCCTGCTATTCTTGTACAAGAAAACGCCCGCGCCAAGGACAGTAACAATTTGTGTCATGTGTACGGTCTTGCTGCACACCAATACGTGTTGGCCCGCGGCCAACTGCGTTGGAGGGCGGCAGCCGGTGAAGGTCGAGCCCGTCGACGTCTACTTCATCACCGAGACCACAGTGACCATAAGGGGCAGCAGGCGCCGGACCACGGTGCCCGAGGAGATAGTGCAGCGGCCGTCCCTGAGCGATTCGCACAGGCTGCGGTGGGCCGTGCTGCGCAACGGCAGGATCATAGTGACCCGGGTGCCGGAACCGGAGGAGTAGAGGCGGCGGCTCCGCGGCCGCAGCCCGGCGGGCATGACCTCCCTGGTGGAGAGCTTCACCCCCCTGGTGGGCGTTGTGGCCTACCTCGGCCTGGGGGGCGGAATAGACTGGAAGCTGGCCCCCGTCCTGGTGGTGGGCGCCGTGCTGTCCGCGCCGCTGGCGGCGTGGACGGTGAAGAGGCTGCGCATCGACAAGTTCACAACAGTGGTTGGGGCGGCCACGGCGGTTCTGGGCGTTCTTACGCTTTACAAGGCATTTCTGTAGGCTGAGCGGGAGATTCCGCCCCAACCGCGGTCGAATAAGCGGGCCGGGGGCCGGGGACCGGCGGCGCGGACTCCGGAGCTTGGGGTGCATAAATGAAATATAGACAATGTATTACGTCAGGGTACATACATTCAAATCCTTCAATCGACGGTTCCGGCGCAAGCGCCTCTCATTGCGGCTGCGGAGCTACGATGATATTCGGTATCATGATGTCATCGAGCAAGATTCGACGATAAAAACCGCTGAATCTCGTGAATGGCCGGGCGGGGCCTGCGCTATAGACAAAGCCCCGTTTCCGAAATAGGGTCTTAGAAATGCCTACTCTAAAGAGGATCAGCCTGCCAGGCCATGTATACCATGTGTTCACCCGCGCGGCGGAAGGGCGCTCTCTCTACCGCGAGGAGAGGGACGTGGTCGACCTCCTCTCCAGAATCGAGGCGGCCGCCACCGCCACCCGGGTCAACATCTACGGCTGGGTGATCACTCCCTCGCGTCTCCATTTCCTGCTGCGGACGGGCCGGGAGCCGTTGACGCTCTTCGTCAGCCGCATAGTGTCCGGCTACGCCATCTCCATGAACCGCCGCCAGCGGAAGAGCGGATCCCTTTTCGCCGGCCGGTACAGGTCCGTGCTGGTGGAGGAGGACCGCTACTTCATGGACGTGCTGGGCTACGTGCACACCCTGCCCCTGCAGGAGAAGGTGGTCCGGACCCCCGACGGCCTCGACACCTACCGCTGGTCGGGGCACGCCGGGCTGCTGGGAAGGAGGTCCTTCCCCTGGCAGGACACGGTATACGTGCTGAAGAAGTTCTCCCGCGACCTGCCGCAGGGAAGGACGCTCTATTCGAAGTTCATTCGGGAGGCCGTGGAGAGCGGAACGGTGCGCACCGACCTCGATGGCGGGGGTCTGCTCCGCAGCGCCTGCCTGAAGGGCCTGGAAGAGCAAGCGGAGGGCATGGACGGCCACGATCCGCGCACCCTGGGCAGCGCGCGCTTCACCCGTATGTGGCTGCAGGGGTTCGAGGAGATGGAGGACTGGAGCGAAGAGGTCCGCAAGGCCAAGAAAGAGGCCCTGGAGCGGGTGGTGGAGCAGGTACTGGATCTGTACGAGATGGACATGGGTTCGCTGCTGAGCCGCAGCAAGCGGCATACGGTCTCCGACGCCCGGGCCCTGATCTGCTACGTGGCCTGCTTCGTCATCGGCCTGCCCTACTCGGTGCCCGGCGAGACCCTGGGTATCTCCCCCTCCGGCGCATACATGGCCGCCCTCCGAGGCCGCGAGCTGGCCGCGAGCAACCCCCAGCTGCTTTCCTCGCTGGAGATTCCCATAGACTGAACCCCGGCAATTCCCTCCCTTCACCCGTTCGGGTGGTTTTGACATCTTTCGATAATCAGGAATATTTCCTGCCTGCTAGCCATTCCTGGAAAGGGAGGGCGATTTGGGCGAGGCGGGAACGCTCAGAAGGGCGCTGAGGTCGGCGGGGCTGAGGATGACGCCCCAGCGGGAGCAGGTGTACCGGGAGATGATCCGCAACAGCGGGCACCCCGCCGCCGCCGAGTAGCCGCCGCGCGGATAGCCGAATGCGGAAAGGCCCCGAAGGGAGCGGCGCTCCCTTCGGGGCCACCTTCATGCTGCCGGTTCGGGGTCAGCCCTCCGCCGACCCCTCCACCTCCGTGGCCAGCCCGTCGCCCTCGGTCCAGGTGATCCTCTGGGCGCGGGTGACGTTCAGCAGGTCGGGCTCGAACTCCCGCAGGGCCTTCAGAAGGTCCTCGGGGGCGGTGACCCTGAGGCCGGAGAGGGGGGTGCCCATGCCCAGCTTGTTCTCGGACTTGTAGCGGCGGGCCTCCTCCACTATCTCCAGGGCCCGCTGGCCGTGGGCCAGGGCCCACTCGTCGGTGTAGCCGTCTTCGGGCCAGGGGGCGACGTGAACGCTGGGGTGGCCCTCGTAGCCGCGGAATATGGCCTGGTAGAGCTCCTCGGTGACGTGGACCAGCACCGGGGCGAACAGCCGCAGCGAGCCGTACAGGGCGCGGTAGAGGGCGCGCTGCGCCGGCCGGCGGGCCTCCCCGTCGTCGCCGTAGAGCCTGCCCTTGGCGATCTCGAGGTAGTTGTCGCAGAGGTCGTGCCAGAAGAAGTCCTCGCACTCCCGGACGCAGGTGGAGTACTCGTAGTCGTCCATGCCCTCGGTGGCCCTCTGCACCACCTGGGTCAGGCGGGCGAGTATCCAGCGGTCGAAGGGCCGCAGCTCCACCTCGGCGGCGGGGTCGTAGCCCTCCAGCCGCGAGGAGGCGAACCGGGTGGCGTTGAAGAGCTTGGTCACCAGACGGCGGCCGTCGCCCAGCACCTCGGGGCTGAACAGGACGTCGTTGCCCAGCCTGCTGCTGCAGGCCCAGTAGCGCAGCTCGTCGGCCGAGTACTGCTGCAGGGCCAGCAGCGGGTCGCCGGCCACGTTGCCCTTGCTCTTGGACATCTTCTCCCGGGAGGGGTTGAGGGCGTGGCCGCTTACCATCAGGTGCTCCCAGGGGACGCTGTCGGTGTGCAGGTGCGACTTCACCACGGTGTAGAAGGCCCAGGTCCGGATGATGTCGTGGGCCTGGGGCCGCATGGACATGGGTATCAGGCCCTCCCGCTGGTCCTCCTCGCCCCACCTGGCGTTTATCAGCGGGGTCAGGGAGCTGGTCATCCAGGTGTCCATGACGTCGGCCTCCGGGCGGAACTCCTCCCCCCCGCACTCCGGGCAGGGCCTGCCCGGGCCGGTCTCGGTGGGATCGACGGGCAGGTCCTCCTCGGCGGCGGTCACCGGCTCCCCGCAGCCTTCGCAGAACCACACCGGGAAGGGCACGCCGTAGAACCGCTGCCGGCTGATGCACCAGTCCCACTTGAGGTTCTCCACCCAGTGGCGGAAGCGGACGGCGAAGTAGTCGGGGTGCCAGCTCACCTCGTCGCAGCGCTGCAGCAGCTCTTCACGGATGTCCAGGACCCGGATGAACCACTGGCGGTTCACCAGGTACTCCAGGGGAGTGCCGCAGCGCTCGTGGGCGTTCACCGTGTGCTCTATGTCCTCGCTTCCCCGCAGAAATCCCTGCTCACGGAGGTCCTTCACCATCTCCCGGCGGGCCTTCTTCACGTACATGCCCTCGTAGGGTCCGGCCAGCCCGTTCATGTGACCGCGGCGGTCGAGGGCTATGCGCAGGTCCAGACCGTACTCGCGCCACCACTCTATGTCGGTGGTGTCGCCGAATGTGCAGCACATCACTATTCCGCTGCCCTTGTCCATGGCCACCTTCTCGTCGGCCCGGATCTCCACCCGGTGGCCGAACAGGGGCACCACGGCCCTCCTGCCGACGAGGCCGGCGTGACGGGGGTCGTCGGGATGGACGAAGATGCAGACGCAGGCCGGCAGCAGCTCGGGGCGGGTGGTGGCTATGGTCAGCGCGCCGTCTCCGTCGGCCAGGGGGAAGGAGAGGTTGTGGAAGCGCGAGGGCTTCTCGCTGTCCTCGGTCTCCGCCTGGGCGACGGCCGTCTGGCACTCCGGGCACCACAGCGTGGGCGCTTCCCGGTGGTAGACCCTGCCGTCGCGGTGCAGCCGCAGAAACGACCGCTGGGCGATCCGCTGCACCCATGGATCTATGGTGGTGTAGAGGAGCGTCCAGTCGCAGGAGAAGCCGAAGCGGGTCCACAGGTCGCGGAACCGCTCCTCGGCCCCCTTGGTGACCTCCAGACAGAGCCGGATGAACTCGCTTCTGGGCATGTCCTGGGCCCTGACTTCCTTCCGCTTCTCGGTGAAGCGCTCGCTGGGAAGGCCGTTGTCGTCGAAGCAGAAGGGGTAGAATACCTCCTCGCCCAGCATCCGGTGGTAGCGGGCCACCGCCTCGGCCTGTACGTAGCTGAACACGTGCCCCATGTGGATGGCGCCCGATACAGTGGGCGGCGGGGTGTCTATGGTGTAGAGGGGCTTGCCGGAGTCGGGGTCGAAGCGGTAGATGCCCTCCTCCTCCCAGAACCTCTGCCACCTGGGCTCGGAGTCGCTCGCCTTGTACCGCCTGGGTAGGGCCACTGGCTGTCCTTTCCTTCGCTTCCCCGGCCGCGCCCGCAACCGGCGCGGCCGTCCTCGTCCCGCCACCACGCTCGCCGGGGACGGGCTTCGGCAGGGCCGGGGCTGTTGGCGGAATGGTTTTCGGGCGAGTAAGATAACGTCAGCGCACATGCCGCACAAGTCTGACCGGGGCGTTGACCGGCACCGCGTAGGAGGCGAATGTTGCAGCTACTATGAAACTCAACAGGATCAACGGCCGTTTCCTCGTCAAATCCAGGCTCGCGAAGAGGGGAGCGTACCAGGAGCTGGCCGTGGCCGACTCCGCCAGCGCCTCCCGGCTGTGCGCGATAGTCCTGTGGGCCGACGGCGGCGAGGGGTCCGAGGGCGCCTTCGAGAGGTACAGCCGCCTGCGGAGCATCGTCTGTCCTCCGCTGATTCGGCCGCTGGAGCTGCACCGCGTAGTCTCCATCGACGGAAGCCCCCCGAAGGACGGGGGGTGGTTCTATACCCGCCCCTACGTTCCCGGCGCCACCCTGGAGCACCACCTGGACAATCTCAATCCCGACCTCCTGCTGCAGTACCTGGAGGCCGACGTGTACCTGTCCAGGGCCGGCTACGGCCTGGGAAGGGTATCCCTGGACGCCCTGATAGCAGAGGAGGGCTCCTCCCGCCTGCGGATCAGCGATATCTCCGCGGAGGACCGGGACGCACTGATGGAGAACGTCTCGGCGTTGGCGGCCGCCAACGCCGAGAAGGGGGGCGACCTCAGCGAGCTGGACGCCCTCATAGGAGGCGGCCAGACCTCCCGGCCCGAGCACGTCATGAAGTACCTGACCGAAACCTTCGACGCCAAGCCGGCGGCCCAGTTCGTCAAGTCCCTGCCTTCGCGCCTGATGGGTTACCGCCGCCAGCTGATGCGGGCCTCCGCCTGCTTCATGCGCTCCTCCCGGGAGCCGCCGGTGATTGTCCTCCGCGAGGGCCGGGAACACCACGTGGGCGGGATGGTGTACGACCTGCTGGCCCGGGCCGAGGCCCGGGGATGGCACTACGTGCTGTTGGGCAACGCGGGCGTGGAAAATCTCGAGGACTTCATTCGGCGAAGGGTCTCGGAGCTGCTGGGGAGCTGGGAGGTGTTCTCCGGGGCCTTCTCGGAGGCCCGCGGAGCGGCGGAGATGCTGGTCCGCTGCGGGGGCGTCCACCCCATCTGCCTGTGCATGACCCTTCACCAGCGGCAGCAGGTTCAGGTGCCGGACCTGGTGGAGGCGCTGCGCAGGGAAGGGGCGGCCGACAGCGTGGCCATGGTGATCCGTCTGCGGGCCGACGTGCTCCCCGGACGGGTGGAGCTGCCCGGCACCACCATCAGGCTGGACGAGCGCCAGCCGCCGGGTCCGGGAGCCCTCGCCGGGGACCTGCTGGGCACAGACACCGTCCCCCCCGGACTGGAGGTTACGCTGCAGCGTTTCGAGGTCACCGAGCCCGAGGACGTGCTGCCGGTCGTCAGGTCCCTGGTCTTCAGAAGGCTGCTGCGGCGCGACGGCGCGGACTGGCGGTTCGTGATCGACGCCGAGAGGGCGGAGGGAATGCCGGCCGGTCCCGGCATGTCGCTGTCCTCATTACTCCGGCTGGAGGGACTGGGAAGGAGGGCGTTGGCCCTGCTGGTCCACGCCGGCGAGCCCCTGGGCGCCCGAATGGTGGCCCACACGGTGGACGCCGACCCCTCCGAGACCGAGGAGACTCTGGAGGCTCTGGAGAAGGACGGGCTCGTCCGCCAGATCGTCCTGCGGCGCAAAAGGTTCTGGCGGGCGGTGGAGGGGATTCCGCCGGAGCTCCTGGCTTTCGGCCGGGACCCCGGACGAACATGGAACGACCGCCTTATCCGGTTCGCCCTTAGCCATCCCTCCCCCGGGCTCTCCGAGCTGCTGGCCGCCATACGGGTCTGCGGCGACGAACCCTCGGTTCGGGCCAACCTCCTCTACGATACCTTTCTCATAGCGGGGGAGGGCCGGAACAGCGAGCTTATCGGCAGGCTGCTTCCGAAGATCATGGACCTGCCTTCGGACAGCCTCTCGCCAAACCAGATCCGGAACGTTCTGGCGACGACCGAGCCCAGGGACCTGCCAGGCCTGGACATGGAAAGGGCCCGGGAGGTGTTCTCCGACTGGCGGAAGAGGCTCTCGAAGGGCGAGGGCCGCGTACTGGCCGACATCAGGCTGGCCGAGCTGGACATCATGGAGGGCAGGGATCCCGAGGCCATGCGTCGCATGGACTCCGCGGTGGATACGACAATCGAGACCGGCGCCGACGCCGGAAGGCTGGGCCTCTGTCTCAGCGTCCTCTCGGAGATGCAGCCCGGTGCGGAATCCGCAGAGTCGGAACTGGAGACCGTCAAGCGGGCGCTGCAGGCCATGCCCCCGAACGCCTCCCCGGCGGAGAAGACGGTAGCGCTCTCCCGGGGGGCGCTGGCGCTGTCGGTACGCGGCAGGTCCGAGGACGCGGTCAAGCTGCTGGCGGGAGCGGAGTCCCTGGCCGGGGTTGCCGGCCCGGACGCCAAGCAGATCTGGGAGTGGTGCCGGGGCAGGGTGTTGCTGGACCGCGGCCTGCTCAAGCCCGCCGTCGAGGCTCTGGAAAAGGCCCTTCTGCTGGCCGAGAACCGGGGGGCCCGCAGCTCGGTTGTGAAGATCCTGGACCTGACGGCAACCTGTCAGGAGAGGCTTCCGGGATACACCCTCCGGGGCGTAGTGGAAAGGATCGAGGGGATACTGACCCCGGGTGCGGGACCGGACTCGGGCGTATACCGATTGCACAGCCTCTCCCGTCTTTACGCCCTGCACATACGCATGCTGCGGCCGGACAGGGCGGAGGCCGCGCTGAGGGATCTGGAGAGCATGGATCGGCTGCCGGAGGAGTCCCGGGGCCTTGGCCTGCTGGAGTGGTTCAGAGCCTTCTGGGCCTATCAGACCGGACGGCGGCCGGTCCCGGAGGGCGGCGACCTGCTTCTGCCGGGGACCACGCGGCTGCTGCAGGCGCTGGCGGACGGCGCGGATCCGAAGACCGAGGCCCTGGCCGTTGCCGACGTGATAAGGGAGTGCTCCAACATGGACGTGATCGTTCTGGGCCTCTACCTGGCTCTGGATGCCGCCGCCCACGGATGTCGGGAGGTCGCCAGGGAAATGGCCATGGCACTGACCGTCTCCTACCGGCCCAGGATGAACGAGCTGATCCCGGCCTGGAGGCTGTGCATCAACGGGCTCCTCGCTTCCAGGGAGACCGAGGCAGAGAAGGCCCTGGCCTCGGCGCAGACCATGGCCCGGCAGATGGACCGGCTCCTGCTGGTCTGGCTGGTGCTGCAGGTTCGCCTGGAGCTGCGGGTGCGGGGCAACAGGCAGCGGAACGCCGACCTCCATCTGATGCTGCAGGAGTTGGACAGGTTCATCGAGGGCCGACTGTCGCCGCAGGTGCAGGCCCGCTTCAAGGACCTGCCCCGGCTGACGGCCAGACGGGAGGAGCTGCTCAGGCTGGGCGGGTCGTTTTCCGAGCCCCTTGCCCAGCTCCGGGACGAGGTGGCCGAAGCCCTGCGCCTGGGAGAGAGGCTGGACCTGTCGGCATTCTCGGGGCTGCCCGCGGAGACGCCGCGGACTTCCAACGTCGGCTGGGGACTGGAGGCTCTGAAGGCCTTCTCCCACGCCAGCAGGGTCATGGTGATGCGGGTGACCCCGGATGACAGCCGGGTGCTGGAGAGCAGGGGCTTCGGAACCGAGAGCCCGCCGTCGGCGGAGACCATGGAGGCCATCAAGGAGGACGCGGGCTCCCAGGTGGTGCTGGACAACTTCGGCAAGACCCCCTTCGGGAGCCGCTTCACCCACATCATCCCCCTGGGCCACGCCCAGCATCCCGGAGTGTCGGCGCGCCGCAGGAAGACCGACAAGACCCCCCGCGGGAACTTCCTGGTCATCGAGAGAGACTCCGCCTTCCAGACGCTCACCGGGCCGACGGGCAAGATCCTCCGCTGCTTCTCCAAGCAGATCTCCACCTCCCTCCTGCTGCGGCAGCTGGAGCGTCAGACCTACTTCGACAACATGACCGGCGCGGTTATCAGGAGGATGTGGACGGCCAGGCTCAGGGACCTGCTGGATACCTGGATGGGGCCCGGCCGCAGCCTGGCCCTGGTGATGATAGACCTCGACTACTTCAAGTCGGTGAACGACACCTTCGGACACAGGGAGGGCGACAGGGTTCTGAAGTCGGTGGTCAGCGCCATTAGGACGGCGGTCCGGCCCAACGACATCGTGGGCAGGCTGGGGGGCGAGGAGTTCGGAATACTGCTGCCCTCGGCCTCCGAGGACAACGCCGTGATGGTGGCCGAGAGAATACGAATGCGAGTGGAGGCGAAGGTTCGCCGGCCAGACAGGCGGCCGGTCACCATCAGCCTGGGGGTGGCTTGCGCCCCGGCCCACGGCGGCTCCGCCGAGCTGCTGGTCAGGCGGGCGGACGTGGCCCTGTACGCGAGCAAGAGATCCGGCCGCAACCGCACCACGCTCTGGAACGACTCCATGGCCAGCACCGTGAGGGCCCGGGACACCACTTCGCTGCTGGACACCGGTGACCCGGGATGGGACGTGCTTCTGGCGGGCAGCATCATCAGGATGCTGGCCGCCGCGCACCTGACGATATCCCAGGCGGTCCACTCCATACGGGACGTACTGAGGTGCGAGTTCCTGTCACTGAAGCTGCCCGACCATGGCGATTACGCTGTGGGGCCGCGGGAGATCGGCAACACCCTGGAGCCGGTTGAGCTGGGCTCGCCCGGCCAACCCAGGGAGGGCATGGGCAGCAACTGGCAGTTCTACACGCTGGGGGTCGAGCTGGAGCCGGGCGGGTCGCTGCTGGCGGCCTGGCCCGCCAACGAGAACAGGCCGAGGAACCTGCTCAACCTGTTCGGCTTCCTGGCCGGCCTGGTGGAGATGCTGGAGGCCTCGGGCAGGCTGAAGACCGAAGAGAGAGGGGAGAAGGAGAGTTGAGGGGACCGACACTGGCCGCGGCGGCAGCCCTCGCCCTGGCCGCCGGATGCGGCGGAGACTCCGTGGACGACGCGGCGAGGACGATGGATAAGGCCGCCGACAACGTCCGCGACCGGGCCGAGGACGCGGCCGAGGCCGCCGAGCGCCACGCCGAGGACGTGCAGGAGCAGCTGGACCGGGCCACCGGCGACATCCGGGAGCAGCTGGACGACATACAGTAGCCAGCGTAAGACGTACGGTGTAAGTGCCAGGCACTTGAATTGAATATCTGCTGAGTAGGAAATAGCTCAGCAAGGTCGATCGCGGCCGCCCGATATTCCTACCGGGTTACCGTTCAATTCAAGTGCCTGGCACTTACGCTGGTTTTACCAGCCCTCGCGCAGGATGCGGCAGAGGGTGTCCACCAGCTCGGTGACGGGCACCCGGATCTGCTCCAGGGAGTCCCGCTCCCGAATGGTGACCGCCGCGTCGTCGACACTGTCGAAATCGTAGGTCACGCAGTAGGGCGTGCCCACCTCGTCCATGCGGCGGTAGCGCTTGCCTATCGACCCGGTGACATCGAAGAAGGTCTCCATGTGGGGCCGCAGCATCTGCGCCACCTCCTGTGCCGGGTCCGCGAGCTTCTTCGACAGGGGCAGCACCGCCACCTTCATGGGCGCCAGCTGCGGCGAGAACCGCAGCACCACCCTGGTGCGGCCCTTGACCTCCTCCTCGTCGTAGGCGTCCAGCAGAACCGCCAGCACCGTCCGGTCCACTCCGCCGCTGGTCTCCACAACGTGCGGCAGAGTCCGGGTGTTCGCCGGCTGGTCGAAGAAGCGCATGTCCGTGCCGCTGTGCTCCTGGTGGGCGCCCATGTCGTAGTCGCCGCGGTCGTGGATGCCCTCCATCTCCCCCCATCCGCCCGGGGCGAAGGGGAAACGGTACTCTATGTCGGTGGCGACCCTGGCGTAGTGGGCCAGCTCCTCGGGGGCGTGGTCCCGAAGACGGAGGTTCTCCTCGGATATGCCCAGGTCCAGGTACCACTGGTATCGCTGCCTCTTCCAGTACTCCAGCCACTCCGCGGTCTCGCCGGGCTCGCAGAAGTACTCCATCTCCATCTGCTCGAACTCCCGGGAGCGGAAGATGAAGTTGCGGGCGGTGATCTCGTTGCGGAAGGCCTTGCCGATCTGGGCTATGCCGAAGGGAAGCTTCTGGCGGGTGGCGGTTACCACGTTCTGGAAGTTGACGAAGATGGGCTGGCAGGTCTCCGGCCGCAGGTAGGCCACCGAGGACTCGTCCTCCACCGCTCCCAGACGGGTCTTGAGCATCAGGCCGAACTCCCGCGGGTCGGTGAGCCCCCCGCCGCAGCTGGGACAGGCGTCGCCCTCCACGTCGTCGGCCTTGAACCGGGCCCTGCACTCCCGGCAGTCAACCATGGGGTCGTGGAAGTGGGTAACGTGGCCGGAGGCTACCCAGACCTCCGGATGGGTGATGATGGCGGAGTCCATGCCCACCACGTCGCTGCGGCAGCTGACCATGTTCGACCACCAGCTGTCCTTGATGTTCCGCTTCAGATCGGTGCCCAGCGGGCCGTAGTCCCAGGCCGCCGACAGACCGCCGTAGAGCTCGCCGGACTGGTAGACGAAGCCCAGCCTCTTGGCCAGGGACACGATCTTCTTCATCAGGTCGCCTCTGTTGTCGTCAGCCATTCTGCAGATCCTCCACTACTGCTAGAGACCTAAGTCTGAGCCCGGAGCCGAGCTGCGCCTCGGCAAAGCTCCTCATGATGTCGTGACACTGCCTGAACCCCCCCGGCCACAGCCTGATCCGGGCCATCTCCCCCAGCCCGCACTCCCGGCTACGGCGCACCCAGGAGAGGAACCCGGCCGGCACCCCGGTCCCGCCGCCGCAGGCCTCGCAGACCACGCCGCCGGACTCGGGGCTCCATCCCGGACGCTTCCCAGCGGGCCGGCCGCAGGAGACGCAGCGGTCTGTCTCCATGCCGAAGCCCGACAGCCGAAGAAGCCTCTCCACGGCGGCGCACACCACCGGCCACCCGTCGGCCCCGTCCCCGGCCAGCATGGCCACCGAACGGTCCAGCAGGTGAAAGACGGGCTGGCTGGGCTCGGTGCCCCAGACCAGGCCCAGGACCCACTCCGCCAGCAGGCACGCGTGGCCGAAGGCACTCGGGTCCACCCGCAGGCCGTCGTTGCCCCGGATCACAGAGGCCTCGGTCAGCGTGTCTATCTCCCGGCCCTCCCTGCGGGAGAGGGTCACCTCCGCAAGCGAGAGCGCCTCCAGCGCCCCGTAGAACGAGTTTCTGGGCCGAAGGGCGCCCTTGGCCATGACGGATATCCTCCCCAGATCCAGGGAGTAGAGGGTAAGTATAAGGGATGACTCGCTCCAGCGGACCCGTCTGAGGACGTACGCCGGTGTGGTTACCCTCAAGTATTCCGCTCTTCGGGGGGACGGGACAGCGGGGTTACCTTCAGAAGCAGGATCCGCTGGGCTCGGACCTTCTCCACGGAGAAGCGCCAGCCGTCCAGCTCCACCGACTCCCCCGCCCGGGGTATGTGCTCCAGCGTCCCGTAGACCATTCCCCCCAGGGTCTCGTAGTCGTCGTCCTCGAAATCGGTTCCCAGCAAGTCGTTGAGGTCGTCCACCGGAAGGCGGGCGTCCACCCGGTAGCCGCCCCGGCCCATGGACCGTATCAGGGGCGCCTCCGAGTCGTACTCGTCCAGTATCTCCCCGAAGACCTCCTCGATTATGTCCTCGATGGTGACCAGACCCGCGGTCCCCCCGTACTCGTCCACCACGACGGCCATGTGTATGCGGTGGTACTGGAACTCCTTGAACAGGTCGTCTATCCTCTTGTACTCCGGCACGAAGTAGGCCTCCCGCAGCAGGTCTCCTATGCGGAAGTCCTCCTGGCCGGTCAGGACCGGCAGCAGGTCCTTGACGTATAGGACCCCCACCACGCTGTCCACCTTCTCGCGGTAGACGGGAATGCGGGAGTGACCGGCCTCCTCCACCCGGGAGACGATATCGGCCAGGTCCTCGCTCTCCTCGATGGTGACCATGTCTATGCGGGGCACCATCACCTCCCGCACGATCTTGTCGGAGAAGTCCAGTATGGAGTCGATCAGCTCCTGCTCCTTGTCGTACTCCTCCCGGTCGCCCTTCTCCATGCGCTGCTCCAGCCACATGAGGGATGGGGGCGTCACCAGCCACTCGCCCGTGTGCTGGTGGTCGGCGCCGTTGAGCAGGCGCAGCGGAAGGGCCGGAAGCCAGAACAGCAGCCGCAGGGCGACGTAGGCGGGCTCTATCGCGCGGCCGATGCGGTCGGGACGGCGGTGGCCCAGCCAGGCCGGCAGAAGGGCCCCCAGGAGGAGGGTGATCACCGAGAGGACGCCGGCGGCGATCCAGGGGGAAACCACGGCCTGCTCGATGGAGAGCAGCGCCGCTCCCGCCCCGATGGCCAGCAGGGCCGTTATCCTCATCACCCATATGTAGCGCAGCCGCTCCGCCGCGGCCTCCCTCCTCTCGGAGGGGTCGCGGCCCTCGTCCAGTATGAGGGCCGGCAGGCAGGAGCGGGCGGCGCTGGCCACGAACAGAGCCAGGAAACCGGCCACCGCCAGGGCGATTCCGGCTATCAGCATGGCCCGGCCCTGTCCAGGGCCAGCCGCACCATCTCCGCGGTCCTCTCCTCCATCTCCCTCCGCTCTTCAGGGGTGTGATGGCTCAGCCCATCCAGGTGCA
This sequence comes from uncultured bacterium, assembly GCA_964553045.1. Lineage (GTDB taxonomy): Bacteria > Fermentibacterota > Fermentibacteria > Fermentibacterales > JCC-6 > JAWLEP01. The sequence continues at coordinate 50,730 of CAZKJG010000004.1, forward strand.
GCAGTCCGTGGCACACCCTCTCCAGGACCTCCCGCAGGGGAGGGGCCACCCTCCCGTTGACATATATCAGTCCGCTCGGTCCGCCGGGGCAGGGGTCGCCCGCGAGGTCGAAGGTGAGCACGTCGGTCACCCGGTCCTGGTGGCGCCAGCGGCGGTTGAGTACCCGCATGACGCCCGGGTCGGTGACCACCAGATCCACCCCGTGTCCGGCCAGCTCCTCTTCGACCGCCCTTCGAAGCCGCTCCGGGTCGAAGGGGGGATGGTCCAGTCCGATGTGCAGGGGGGGCTCACTCTTCGCCATGGGGGAAGTCCTTTACCCGGCTGTGGAACTTGCCTCGAAGAACCTGCGCGAAGGTCTCGGCCACCTTCCTGAGCTGGGCCTTGGTGAGGTGGCAGTGATCCAGCTGACCCTCGGCCTCCCTCTCGGCGATGAGCCGGTTGATCGCGGCGCTGAGTGACTCTCCTTCGGTGTCCGCCAGGTTCTTGGTGGCCGACTCCACCACGTCCGCCAGCAGCACCAGCCCCGCCTCCCGGGTGAGCGGCCGCGGCCCCGGGTAGCGGAAGTCCCCGCTGTCCACGGCGTCCGGGCTGGCCGAGGCCTGGCGCGCCTTCTCGTAGAAGTAGCGGGTGAGGCTGTCGCCGTGACTCTGCCTTATCATGTCCACCACGGCTCCGGGGACCCGGCTCTTGCGGGCCAGCTTCACCCCCTCCTCCACGTGACGGATTATGGCCCGGGCGCTCTCCCTGGGTTCCATTCCGTCGTGGGGATTGGGCTGGTCGGGTCCCTGGTTCTCGATGAACATGCTGGGGTCGTAAAGCTTGCCCACGTCATGAAAGAGGCCCCCGGCCTGGGCCAGCGACGGGTCGGCCCCTATGCCCTCGGCCGCCTCGCTGGCCAGGTCGGCTACCGCCTGGGAGTGCTGCCAGCTGCCCATGGCCTCCTGGGTGAGCCTGTCCAGAAGGGGATGGTGTCGGCTGGTAGCCTCGTCTATGGACAGCGCGGTGTAAACGCCGAAGACCCTCTCGAAGGCGAAGAGCAGAACGGAGGCGGCACCGATGCCCACCACCGGGGAGAGAGCTATCTCCAGCTGGCTGACCCACCATACCGCCGGGCTGAATCCCAGACCGATGAGGGAGACGGCCCAGTAGGCGGCCGCCCCGGACAGGGCCGCCAGCAGAACCGACCGGGGGAAGTTGCTGCGGCGCCGTATGTCCCAGGCGGCACCCGCGGCCACGGAGCCGGACACGAAGGTCACCATGCCCACCATGTAGGGGTGGACCTGGGAAGCGGCCATAACCAGCGCGAATACCGCCGTAATGGCGTAGGCGTCCCGCCGGTGGAAGAAGATGGCCGTGAGAACGGCCCCGAAGCTGATCAGGGAGGCCATGGACGCGTTGTACAGGGTGCCCAGCAGCCGCCAGGTGGCGCCGGTACCGGCCATGGTGAGAAGCCATACGGTGGCCAGCAGCAGAAACCGCCGCGGACGGTTCCAGGTGTCTGTCATCTGGTCCCGCACGTAGGCCAGGGTCAGCCCCAGGGCACCCAGTATGAGAAGCAGTCTTCCGGCCAGGTAGGCCAGCCTGCTGCGGGAGCGCACCGCCGCTTCGGAACTCCGCATGGCCTGCACGTACTGCTTGGTCCTGCTGGTGACCACCCCACCCGGCGGCACCAGCGTGTCGCCGGCGGCGATCACCGTGTCCACCGGGCTGATGGAGGCGCTGATCAGCTCCACGGCGTCCTCCCGCGCGGAGGTGTCGGTCTCCAGGTTGGGGGAGAGCATTCCGGTCACGGTGGAGGAGAACAGCTCCATGCCCACGCCGGCGGCGCCGGCCATGTCCCGCAGCCTGCGGGTCAGCCACCCCCGAACGCTCTGCAGGCTGTGCAGCCGGCTCAGGAAGAGGGTCTCCTGGTAGCCGTCCTCCAGCACGACCGCCTCGTCGCCCTGGTAGACGCCGCGGACGGCGGCGGAGTCGAAGACACCCTCGCGGTAGATGGCCTCCAGGTCCTCCAGCAGCCGGCTTACGCCGCCGCTGTCCAGGTGCTCGGACAGGCTGCTCTCCAGGCTTCTCCTCACCCCCGGCCACACGTTGCCCCGCCGCCGGAAGTAGACGGCAACCTCGTCGGCCCGGTCCCTGGCCAGGCGGGAGAGCTGGCTGTCCGGAAGCATCACCTCGAAGCCCACCGGCGCTACGAGGCCCGAGCTGAGGACCTCCCCCACCTCCACGTCCAGGTCCACGGGGGAGTAGTCCGGCGCGAAGAGCAGCAGGTACAGGGCGGGAAAGGCCAGCGCCGCCAGCAGCCCGAACAGGAATCTCACTCTCAGAGCTCCTCGCCCTCCCTCTCCGAGGCCCGGCGAAAGGCCGAGATTATCCTCTGCACCAGCGGATGGCGCACCACGTCACCGCTGTCCAGGTATACGAACTCCACTCCGAAGACGCCGCGAAGGACCTTCTGTATCCGGATCAGCCCGGAGCTGGCCGAAGGCTTCAGGTCCACCTGGGTTATGTCGCCCGTTATCACCGCGCGGGACCGGTAGCCCAGCCGGGTCAGGAACATCTTAAGCTGGGTGAGGGTGGTGTTCTGGGCCTCGTCGAGGACCACGAAGGCGTTGTTGAGCGTCCGGCCGCGCATGTAGGCCAGGGGGGCCACCTCGATGATCCCGTTCTCTATGGACCGCTTGACCCGCGCGGGAGAGAGCGTGTCGTTCAGTGCGTCGTAGATGGGGCGGAGGTAGGGGTCTATCTTCTGCCTGAGGTCGCCGGGAAGGAAGCCCAGGTTCTCCCCGGCCTCCACCGCCGGCCTCGTGATCACTATCCGCTCCACCGCGCCCTCCCGAAGGTCGCTTACTGCCTTGCCCACCGCCAGGTAGGTCTTGCCCGTTCCGGCCGGGCCTATGCTGAACACCACGTCCGTGTCGTCCATGGCTCGCAGGTAGCATTCCTGCCCCGGGGTCTTGGGTATTATTCGGCCGGCCCTTCCGGGCACGTTTATCTCCAGGCCGGTGTCGTGCGGGGCGGGGAAGTCCAGGGCCTTTCGAATGCTGTCGTCGCTGATCTCGCCGGCCACCTGCAGCTCGTGCCGCAGCCGGTCGACGGCTGCCAGAGCCCGGTCCACATCGCCCTTGCGGCCGGTGAACACCAGACGCCCGTCGCGGTAGACGGCTGCCACGTTCACGGCTCTGCATATCTCCCTGAGGTGTATGTCTCCCGGGCCAAGGAGCTTTCTGGCCTCCTCCACGGGGAGGGGCAGCTTCCTGCTGAGCGAGTCTTCCATCACTGCTGTCCGGCGAAGGGGAAAAAGGAGCCCCCGCCCGCAGACGGAGGCTCCTTGTCAGGTGAGCTCACCTAGTTGCGGCCCATCCTCGCGGCAGTGCGAGGCACGTCGAGAACCTGACCGGGGTAGATGAGGTTGGGATCGCTGATCTTGTCGCGGTTGCCCTCGTAGAGCTGAGGCCACATGCCCCTGTCTCCGTAGACAACGCTGTATCCGGCGATCTTCCCGAGGAAGTCGCCCGCGACGACGGTGTAGGAGTTCACCATGGGTACGGGAATGGTGATGACGTCGCCCGCATAGATCATGTTGGGATCGCTGATCTTGTCCTGGTTGCGATCGTAGATCTTGGGCCACTCGGTGCCGTCACCGTATACCCAGTGGTAGCTGGCGATGCCCCAGAGGGTCTCGCCCAGCTCGATGGTGTGGCTTACTCCGGCGTTGCGGAGACGGTTGATCTCCGCCCGCAGCTCGTCGATCTGCCTGTTGAGCTCCGCGATTCTTGCATCGAGCTCGGCCTTCTGGTCCCTGAGGGGTTGCACCTGGGGAAGCCACTCATCGTAGCGGGCGTCGGCCTCGGCCTTTACCCATTCCCAGTAGGCTATCTGAAGCTCGATGTCGTCGTTCCCCATTGCATCGATCTCGTCGTGGCTGTACTGGCTCAGCTCCTCGGCCGTCCACTGTGCAGCGGCACCGGAGGCGAGGGCAAGAACGAGCACTGCAGCGAAAAGCATCACGCTACGCTTCATCTCTTTCCTCCCTTCCTATCGGCGTCCGCCGCCGAGGGCCTCGTACTCGGCCTGTAGCTCGGCGAGCTCCTGCTCCAGCGCCGCGACCTCGGCCTGCAGCTCGGGTATCTCTTCATTCAGATCCTCGTACTCCTGCTCAAGGTTGTCGGCCCTCTCCTCCGCGGCGAGCGCGGCCGAGCGGGCCTCGTCCCTGGCTCTGAGCTGCTCCTCGCTGGGTCCGCATGCGACCAGCATGAGGGCCATGCTCAGGAGAACAAGGCAGAACAGGGCAGTTCTGGCCTTGACCATACCTGGAACCTCCTCTCGATTCCTGTTTTGGCTGACAAAAATGCCTCTTGTGTGCGACCCCTGTCTTCCAGGCCCTGCAGGTGTAAGAGCCTACTCCGCAGCGTCAAAACTGTCAAGATGGCCGGGCGCACCAAGGCCTGGGCAGCGAAGATATAACAAATCCGCTCCGGTTAGCCAGGGGAGTCTTCCCTTTCGCGAAGCCGGCTCAGCGCGAACAGCGCGGCCAGCCCCCCCGCAGCGTCCGCCGCCAGGTCCGCCGCCGAGCAGTCTCTTCCGGGGACGAAGGACTGGTGAACCTCGTCGGACAGGGCGTAGACCAGCAGAAGGAGGATCATCACCGGAACCGGCCGGCCGCCCCAGCTGTCCCGGTTGAGAAAGATCATGAGGCCCAGGCCCGCGAACTCCAGGAAGTGGAACACCTTGTCCTGGTGGGGGAAGAGGGGGGGGGCGGGAAGCGCAGGCCGGCTGCTCAGGTAGAATATGGCGGCGGCCACCGCCAGCAGCCCGGCCAGCCTGACCGGCCTGGGCAGGCCCATCAGCCTACGCACCAAAGGGACGCAGCTCCACTACGTGTACTCGCCCCGGACCCTTGCCGGCGGCCCGGCGGGCCGCCTCCTCCGCCGCGGGGAGGAGCTCCCGGACCCGCCGGTCGGTGTGGGTCACCGCGGCTCCCACGCTGGCGGTGACCGGCTCGGGGCCGCCCTTCCATTCGGCCACCCTGGCGGCCAGCGACTCGGCTATGGCCTCCGCCTCTGCGCTGTCCGGCCCCACCAGAAGGGTGGCGAAGCTGTCGGGGCCGGTTCGGGCCAGAAGGCAGTCGTCCCCCAGGAACCCCTCCAGCAGGCCGGCAACCGACCGGATGACCCCGTCGGCCCTGCCGGGGCCCAGGCGGACGTTCAGGCGGGAGAAGCCGTCCAGGTCCAGCTGCAGGACCGAGACCGACCTCCCGTAGCGACGCACCTGGTCCATGGCTTCGACCAGCCCCTCGGCAAGGACTGCCATGGTGGGAAGGCCGGTCAGGCCGTCGCGGCTGCGGCTGGCCTTCTGCCGCTGCCGCAGATATACCTTCTCCACCGTTACCGACAGCAGCCCCGCCGCTCCCCGCAGCAGCTTCTCCTCGGCCACTCCGAAGCCGTTGCTCTCCTCGCGCTCCAGCAGCAGGACCCCGGCCACCCGGCCGTTCATCACCAGCGGCGCCGCCGCGCAGCTGCCCACCCTGCGGTCGGGGTCGTCCTCCATGGAGAGGGAGCGGATGGCCTTGTTGCCCTGCCGCATTCGGTTGCGGAACATGGGTCGACCGTAGGACAGCACCCAGGCGGACACGCTGGTCTCGCAGCTCATGGACTCGCCCCCCCTGCCGGAGGAGAAGGCCCCCATCGACTCGTAGATGTTGAGCGTTCGGCCCTCGTCCTCCAGCAGGCCCACGGTAACCGTGGCCCCTTCCATGAGCCGGTGGAGGTTCAGCACGACGGAGTGTATGGCCCGGTCCACGGAGGTGGAGGTGGCCGCCGACCCGGCGACCGCCTCGAACCACTCGACTTCCGGCGATACGCTCTCCGCTCCCGGCTGCCAGACCTCCTCCAGGGCGGCGGCGGCCTCCGACAGGGCCTGCAGGGCTCCCTCCCCGGGGTCGGTCAGGACCATGTAGGCTTCGGCCCCGCTCTCTCCCCCCACCGGGCGGACGGCGTAGCGGCCGCCCGCGGCTTCCTCCGGCAGCCACGGCGGGGCCAGCCCCCCGTCCACGTCCTCCATCTCCACACCCTTTCCCGGCACGGACAGCAGGGGGTGGCTCCCCCTCACCAGCGACCTCTCAGCCTCGCGGGACATGCCGCCCAGCGCCTCCACCAGGCGGAAGAGGCTCTCGTCGTGGCGGACCAGCAGGTAAGCGCCCCGGGCGCCTGTGGCCCTCTTCACCATGGGCAGGAGGGCCCTTGCGGCGGCCACCGGAAAGGCCGGCCGCTGGCGTTCCGCGGGCTCCGACATGATCTGGGGCAGTGCGGCCGCCGTCTTCCGCCGTCCCTCCACCAGGGCGTCGGCGGCCAGGCCGAAGAGAGCCGGAGGCAGCAGCCCCCCCAGGGCCGGGGGAAGCGAACCCAGGATGTCCTGGACGCCGGAGGGAGATCCTCCCAGCACAAGGGAGACCGCCTCCGCCAGGCCAATGGCCAGGCCCAGCTCCGCCGCCATTCCGCCGGTGGCCGGAAGGGCGGCCCAGAGCAGCAGGAGGAAGTAGGCGGGGAAGAGAAAGCCGCGGCAGCCGCCCGCCTGCTGCACCGCCGTGATGACCCCCAGGGAGATCCAGGCCAGGCCCAGCTTCCCCGGCCGCCACCTGCGCAGCCTGGCAAACACCACCACGGCCGCGCACAGCAGGAGCAGCGCGGAGGCCCGCAGCGACTCGCCCGGTCCGGGGGGCAGGTCGGCCAGAAGCCCTCCGGCGGCCAGCACCAGGTAGGCGGCGGCGGCGATCATCCATCCGGCGGTGTTCAGGGCCTTCAATGCTACTCCCTCCGGTGGAGCCGGCAGACGGTCATGATCGGTATCATAACCATCTTCGGGACGGTTGAAGAGCCGCGGGCCCTTGACGCAGGGGCCGGAAGGCGGAATCTTTGCTGTGCTCACCGAGGGAAGCTCCCGGAAAACCAGTTGACTGAAGCAGCCCATAAGTTCAACGGTTACAGATAGTTACAGGCGGATAGGCCGACTGGCACGGAACGGCATTTTCGCGAACACATAACTGCATTCGCAACAAAACCCAAGCAAAAAGAGGTCTTATGGCAGCCAATCCATCGAATGAGGCGACACTTGTGGAGCTGCAGGACAAGACGCTGACCGAGCTCCAGTCGATCGCCAAGGAGACGGGTCTGAAGAGGGTCTCGGGTGTCCGCAAGAAGGAACTCATTCGAATGCTCCTCGAGGAGAAGAGCAAGAGGAACGGCCTGAAGTACGCCACCGGCGTCCTGGAGGTCCTTCCGGAGGGTTACGGATTCCTCCGCTCGCCGGGCAGCAACTACCTTCCCGGCTCCGACGACATCTACGTCTCCCCCTCCCAGATCAAGCGGTTCGCCATGAAGACGGGCGACACCGTCTCCGGCCAGATCCGCAAGCCCAAGGACAGCGAGAAGTACTACGCGCTACTTCGAGTGGAGTCCATCAACGAGAAGGGACCGGAGGAGGCCAGGAAGAGAACCAGGTTCGACTACCTTACGCCCTTCTATCCCAAGGAGCTGTTCCGCATGGAGACCGGACCGAACAACATCTCCGGCCGGGTCCTGGACCTGCTGACGCCGATGGGCAAGGGCCAGAGGGCCCTTATCGTATCTCCGCCCAGGGCGGGAAAGACCATCCTCCTGCAGCACATCGCCAACAGCATCATCGCCAACAGTCCCGAAGCGAAGCTGCTCATACTGCTGATCGACGAGCGGCCGGAGGAGGTTACCGATATGAAGATGAACGTGGACGCCGAGGTGATAAGCTCCACGTTCGACGAGGCACCAAAGCGCCACGTGCAGGTTGCCGACATAGTGCTGGAGAAGGCCAAGAGCATGGTTGAGAGCGGGTACCACGTCGTCATCCTCCTAGACTCGATCACCCGCCTGGCCAGGGCCAACAACCAGGTGGTGCCCCACTCGGGCAAGATCCTCTCCGGCGGCGTCGACTCAAACGCCCTGCAGCGTCCGAAGCGCTTCTTCGGGGCGGCGCGGAACATACTGGAGGGCGGCAGCCTCACCATCGTGGGCACCGCGCTGGTGGACACCGGCAGCCGCATGGACGAGGTGATCTTCGAGGAGTTCAAGGGCACGGGCAACTGCGAGATAGTCCTGGACCGCAGGCTGGCCGACCGCCGCGTGTACCCGGCCATCGACATCAACCGGTCCGGCACCCGCAAGGAGGACCTGCTGCTGGAGGAGGATGTGATCCAGCGGATATGGATCATGCGGAAGATACTGGCCGACCTGAATACGGTGGAGGCCATGGAGCTTCTGAAGAAGCAGCTCACTCAGCACAAGTCGAACAAGCGCTTCCTTGACGCAATGGCGCACATGTCACAATGATACACTGGTTTTCGCAGACCTGTCAGACAGCCATGGAGGCAAAGCAGTGAAGCCCGACATACATCCCGAGTACAAAGAGGTGACATTCACCTGCACCTGCGGCAACACCATAAAGACCCGCTCCACCGGAGGCGACAGGCGCTTCGACGTCTGCTCGGCCTGCCATCCCTTCTACACCGGGAAGCAGAAGCTGGTGGACTCCGCGGGGAGGGTGGACAAGTACCTGCGCAAGTACGGCAAGAAGAAGAAGGCGGAGTCCGGCGAGAAGCAGGACTAGCCCGGCTTCAGAGCGGAGAGAGGGGGCCTTCCGGCCCCCTTTCTCTTACCCCACGGTGACGGGACCGGCCCACCTTGAGCGGAAAAGACGGCGGCCAGGGAAGCGGCGTAGGAGGCCAGGCGGTCATTGAGGGCGTGATGATGCGCTCGCCGCAGGGCGCGGCGGTGGCCGTGCGCGTCCCGGAAGGCGACATAGTCGCCCGCCGGCTGGAAACGCCGCTGATAGGCGAGCGGGGAGAGATCTGGAAGAGACCGGTCTTCCGCGGCGCCGCAACGCTGATCGACACCCTGAGGCTGGGGCTTGCAGGGCTCAACTGGTCGGCCGAGATCATCGAGGAGAGCGAGGGGAGGAAGACCTCCCGGCTCTCGGGCTTCCTCTCCACCGCGGCGGCCGTCGTCCTGGCGGTGGTCGTGTTCGCCTGGCTGCCGCTGCAGGCTTCCATGTGGACGCTGGGGGACGGCTCGCAGATGGCCATACACCTGCTGGCGGGCGTCTACCGGGTGGCGGCCTTCTTCGTGTACATAGCCGCCATATCGCTGATGCCCGACGTCCGCAGGCTGTTCGCCTACCACGGCGCCGAGCATCAGACCATACACGCCTTCGAGAAGTCGCTTTCCTCCGGCGGCGATGGCGACCCGGAGCGGCTTGCCGATGCTGCGGCGGGCGAGAGCCCCCTGCACCAGCGGTGCGGCACCAGCTTTCTGCTTCTGGTCATGCTGGCCACCATCGCATTCTACGCCGTACTGGACACCGGCGTTGTGCTGGCCTTCGGACACGCCCCGGGGGCCGCTCTGCGGATACTCTACCACCTGCCCCTGATACCCCTGGTGCTGGGCCTGAGCTACGAGGCGCTGAAGCTGGCCGACCGCCATCTGGAGACCTCGGCCCTGGCCCGGGCGGTCACCGCTCCGGGACTTCTGCTGCAGCGGCTGACCACCAGAGAGGCCGACCGGGAGATGGTGGAGGTGGCAATCGCCTCCCTTCGCCTCTCCCTGGGGGAGGAGCCCCCACCCGACGTACGGATCGCCGAAGACGACGGGAGCGGCGCCGACGAGGTCGAACCACCCGCCGACGAGGAAGAACGGAACGGAAGCGATGGCTGAGAACGGAATCGGACCGACCGACATGGAGAGCGTGTCCGCGAGGATGCAGGAGATCGACGAGGCCCTGTGCGACCCGCAGACCCTCCGCGACTCCCGTCTCATCCGCTCGCTCACCGAGGAGCGGGCCCATCTGGATCAGCTGCGAAAGACCCTGACCGAGATGCAGGACGTGGAGGAGGGCATAGCGGAGGCCCGGGAGGTGCTCGACGCGGAGGACCCGGAGCTGGCCGAGATAGCCCGGGAGGAGCTGCCCGGACTGCAGAAAAGGCTCGCCGCCCTGGAGCGCAGGCGCCGCAGGCTGCTCATACCCCCCGATCCCAACGACAGCCGCGACGTGATAGTGGAGGTCCGTGCCGGCACCGGCGGCGACGAGGCGGCGCTGTTCGCCGGTGACGTGTTCTCCATGTACTCCTCGTACGCCCAGTCCCGGGACTGGAACCTGGAGGTGATGTCCAGCCGGGAGTCGGTGCGCGGCGGCTTCAAGGAGGTCGTCTTCGCGCTGCGCGGAAAGGGCGTCTACGGCCGCATGAAGTTCGAGGCCGGGGTCCACCGGGTCCAGCGGGTGCCCGAGACCGAGACCCAGAGCCGCATACACACCTCCGCCTGCACGGTGGCCGTCCTGCCCGAGGCCGAGGAGGTGGACGTGGACATCGACCCCGCCGACCTGCGGATAGACGTCTACCGCTCGTCCGGCCCCGGAGGACAGAGCGTCAACACCACCGACTCCGCCGTGCGCATAACCCACGAGCCCACCGGCATCGTGGTGGCCTGCCAGGACGAGAAGAGCCAGCACAAGAACAGGGCAAAGGCCATGAAGGTCCTCCGCTCCAGGCTTCTGGCGCACTTTCGGGAGAAGGAGCAGGCCAGGCGCGCCGACGCCCGCAAGAGCATGGTGGGCTCCGGGGACCGCAGCGCCAAGATCCGCACCTACAACTTCCCCCAGAACAGGCTCACCGATCATCGAATAGGCCTGAGTATGCACAACCTCGAACAGGTTCTGGGCGGAGACCTGGACCCGGTGATAGACGCCCTGGTGGAGGCCGAGGAGGAGAAGCTCCTGGCCGGCATCGCCTCCGACTGATCATGGATGTCGCCCGGGCTCGGAAGTGGGGGGCCGAGGCGCTCTCCGTCCTGGACGATCCCGGCCTGGAGGCGGACCTCATCCTCATGCACGTGATGGGCTGGAAGCGTCACCGGCTGCTTCTGGAGACCGACACCGTCCTCACCGGAGGTGAGCTGGAGGAGTACCGGCGGGCCCTGGCGGCCAGGCGCCGGCGCACCCCCCTTCAGCACATCACCGGACGGGTGGAGTTCATGTCGGAGGATCTCCTGGCGGGTCCGGAAGCCATGGTGCCCCGGCCGGAGACCGAGGTCATGGTGAAGGCCCTGCTGGAGCTGCTGCCCGCAGGCGCGGAGAGGGTGCTGGACGTGGGAACGGGCTCCGGAGCGGTGGCAGTGGTGCTGGCGGGGCGGCTGCCCGGCTGCCGCGTGTACGCCACCGACACCGCCCGGCCGGCCCTGGGACTGGCCCGCAGGAACCTCATCCTGCATGATCTGAATTCTGTGGGGCTTGTCGCCTGCGACCTGGCCTCGGCCCTGCGGGGCGGGTTTCACGGCCTGGCCGCCAACCTGCCCTACGTGGCAAGCGGGGAGATAGCCTCCCTGCAGCCGGAGGTGCGGTACGGAGACCCCGGGGCGGCCCTGGACGGAGGCCCGGACGGCCTGGGTCCGGTGCGCCGTCTGGCCGGGGACATCCCCCGGCTGCTGGCTGCGGGAGGGGCCGCCGCCCTGGAGGTGGCGGACCCCCAGGCGGAGACCGCCGCGGCGATTCTGCGCCGGGCGGGGCTTGGGGAAGTGGAGATCCGCAGGGACCTGGCCGGCCGGCGCCGCGTTGTCTGCGGCAGGAAGGGGGGCTGACCCTGGCCTCGAAGAGGAGCGTGGACGTGGGAGGGATCACCATGGGCGGCGGAGCCCCGGTGGTGGTCCAGTCCATGACCAGCACAGCCACCACCGATTCGGCAGCCACCCTTTCGCAGATTCGACGGCTGGCCCGCCTGGGCGCCGAGCTGGTGAGGGTCTCGGTCCCGGACATGGACTCCGCCCGGGCGCTTCCGGCCCTGCTGGAGGACTCCCCGGTGCCGCTGGCGGCCGACGTCCATTTCGACCCCGATCTGGCCCTGGCGGCCCTGGAGGCCGGAGTACACAAGCTGAGGCTCAACCCCGGCAACATGCGCAAGAGGTCCGACGTGGAGCGTATCGCCGGCCGGGCGGCGGAGCTTGGCGTACCCATTCGGATGGGTGTCAACTCCGGCAGCGTCCCCGGTGATCTGAGGGAACGCTACGGGGGCGTCTGCGCAGATTCCATGTGGGCCGCGGCGGAGCGTCACCTGGTCGTGCTTGAGGAGATGGGTTTTCGTGATATAGTACTCTCCCTGAAGGCCAGCGACCCCGGACTGACGGTCGAGGCCAACCAGAGGGCCTTCGGGGAGCGGGACTACCCCCTGCACCTGGGCGTCACCGAGGCGGGCACTCCGCTGTCCGGAAGCGTACGGACCGCGGTGGCCTTCACCCGGCTTCTGGACCGGGGAATCGGCGATACCGTGAGGGTCTCTCTGGCCGGCTCGCCCGACCCGGAGCCGGTGGTGGCCTGGGAGATACTCTCCGCTTTGGGGCTGCGGCGGGGTTTCGTGCGGGTGGTGGGATGCCCCACCTGCGCCAGGGCCCGTCTCGACGTGGGCAGCCTTGCCGCCCGGGTGGAGAAGGCCCTGCTCGGCCGCAGGGGCGAGCTGACGGTGGCCGTCATGGGATGCGAGGTAAACGGCCCCGGAGAGGCCAGGGAGGCCGATGTGGCGGTCATCGCCACACCGGCCGGCTGCCTGCTCTTCTCCGGTGGTTCGATGATACGAAGACTGCGGGAAGAAGAGCTTCTGCCGGCGGTTCGGGACGAGGTCGACAGACTCCTGAGCTCCGGCCGCAACAATCAGGGAGGTACAGCTTGACCTCGGCAAAGACCGTTCAATCGCTGCTGAAGAGGCTATCCTCGGGGGACATCGAGGAAGTCGACATAAGGTTCACCGACGTTCTGGGCTACTGGAGACATGTTACCATTCCCACCCGAAGCGTGGGCCGGAAGCTCTTCTCCCGGGGAATCGGCTTCGACGGCTCTACGCTGGCGGCCATGACCCCCACCGAGGACGGCGACCTCTCGGTCCTCCCCGACCCCAGGCGGGTGTACAGGGATCCGTTCGCCAAGCGTCCCACGCTGGTCATGATGGCCGACATAGTCGACCCGGACAGCGGCGAGCCCTTCTCCCGCGACCCCAGGGGAGTGGCCCGAAAGGCCGCCGGGCTTCTGAAGGGCCTGAAGGTGGCCTCCGACAGCTTCTGGGCGCCGGAGTTCGAGTTCTACCTCCTTGACAGGGCCTCTTTCTGGGAGGGCAAGGGCAGCTGCGGATACCGTCTGGAGAGCATGGAGGACCCCGCCGGATCACGGGACCCGGATCGAATGGGCCTGGTCCACCCCACCCCCAGCGCCTACCACGCGGCCACCCCCCTGGACAGCCTGCACGACGTCCGGGCGGAGATAGCCGGTCTCATGCAGGAGGCGGGAATTCAGCTGAAGTACCACCATCACGAGGTGGGCCAGATGGGCCAGACCGAGATAGAGGTGAAGTTCGCCAGATTCCTCAGCGCGGCGGACAACGTGATGATCGCCAAGCACCTGATCCGCGGCGTGGCGCTGCGCTACGGCCTGGCTGCGACCTTCATGCCCAAGCCCATGGCGGGCGAGCCCGGAAACGGCATGCACTACCATCTCTACTTCCAGAAGGGCGAGGAGCACGTCTTCTTCGACAAGAAAGGCTACTGCTGTCTCAGCCCGGTGGCCCGAAGCGCCATAGCCGGCATCCTGCACCACGCCCCGGCCGTGTGCGCCTTCACCAACGCCAGCACCAACAGCTACCGCCGGCTTCAGCCCAACCAGGAGGCGCCGGTGTACAGGTTCTTCTCCGGAGCCAACCGCAGCGCGGCGGTGAGGGTTCCCGCCTACGCCCGCTCCCCGGAGTCCATGCGGTTCGAGTACCGGGTGCCGGACGCCACCGGCAACCCCTACCTGTGCATGGCCGCCATGCTGATGGCCGCCGTTGACGGGGTAAACAGGAAGATGGAGCCGGAGGAGATGGGGTTCGGCCCCGTAGACGAGAACGTCTTCGCGCCGGAGTACGACAGCTCGGGGCTTCCCATGCTGCCTCGTACGCTCGACGGGGCGCTGGACGCCCTGGAGGAGGACAGGGAGTTTTTGCAGGAGGGGAACGTCTTCGCTCCCGATCTGATAGACGCCTACATCGAGGCCAAGCGGGCGGAGACCCGGCGGTTCAGGGGTGCGCCCCATCCGCTGGAGCACGTCCTCTACTTCGGCCTGTAGAGAGAGGAGGGCAAGATGAGAGACTACCTGGCCGCCCTGGCAGGGGCGGCGCTTCTGGCCCTGGCCTGCGGAGGCGGAGACGAAGGCCCCCGGGCGGCTGCAGGCGGGGGAGACGGCGAGCCGGTGTATCCCGAAGTGGACGGGATCGAGTACGACGTCACCCTGTCGGTGGTGGACAGCATAGGCGTGGAGCTGGGGGACAGCAACTACGTCTTCGGCCAGCCCGCCGCGGCGGACTTCACTCCCTCCGGGGACATAGTGGTGATGGACATGCAGCTGTCCGAGGTCCGCGTCTACGACGCCGAGGGCGGCTTCCTCCGCAGCTTCGGCCGCAAGGGCAGCGGTCCCGGCGAGTTCCAGATGGCATCCATGCTGGACGTGGCCCCCAGCGGCGAGATCGTGGTCTGCGACGCCATGGGACAGAAGCTCGTCTTCTTCGGCCCCGACGGGGAGTACAGGGACGCCCTGGAGGGATTCTTCCCGGCGCCGCCGGTGATGATCGATGCCCTGGACAGCGCCGTGGTCGGGATTCAGCCCGCATTCGAGCAGACCGAGGACGGGATCTTCAGCGGAATGGCCCTCTGCCGCTGGGAGGGGGAGGTCAGCCCGGTGGTCACCTACCACCAGGACCTCAAGCCCTTCGACCCGGAGAACATGATGACCGACATGATGGAGGACATGATGGTCTTCGAGGCGGCTCCCGACGGCAGGGTCTTCCGGTCCTCCATAGGCTCGGAGCGGTTCGTGCTGGTGGGCTACGAGCCGGACGGCACCGAGTTCCTGCGGATCGAGGAGGGTATCGAGCCGGTTCCTAAGACCGAGGAGGAGCTGGCCGAGGAGATAGAGCTGATGCGCAGCCGCTTCGTCCAGGGCGGCGCCCCGCCGGAGATCGCCGACGGCTACCAGCCTGCTCCCAACAGACCCTCCGTGGCCGGCCTGCTGCTGGACGACGAGGGGCTGCTGTGGGTGATGCTCGGAACCACCGAGACGCCCGCCTTCTTCGTCCTCGACGGGTCCGGGCAGCGCCGGCTCATGGCGGGCCTGGACTACCAGGGCGACGCCGGCAACTGGAGCTTCACCGCCATGCAGGGCGGGCGGATGCTGGCCGTCGACGTCAACCCCGCGGTCTACCCCAAGGTCTACATACTGGAGGTACAGGAGTAGGCCGGACACCACACGGCAGGGGTGCAGGGGCCCTTCCGGGCCCCTGCTTCTATGTCGGCGGGAAGAGCAGGGCCCTCACCGGGGCCCCGTCGCCGCGGGATATGCGCAGCGGCAGGCAGATCAGAACGTAATCGCCCGGCTCGACTCCCCCCAGGTCCAGGTCCTCCACTATGGGTATTCCGGCCCCCAGGAGAATCCCGTGCGCCGCCTCCCCCGACGGGGGGTCGACCGAAAGGCAGTCGGTTCCCACCAGGGCCGCTCCCCCCTCTGCGAGAGTCTTCGCCGCCTCCGGCTCCAGGTGCGGGTAGCGGGGGCTGAACCGGTCCCTGGGCAGCGAAGAGCCCCGGGTCCGCAGCAGTACGGCCCTGCCGCGCACCTCAACGCCCGTCAGCGCCTCCGGGCCCACCGTCTCGGCCCGGCAGCGGACCACGGTGGCGGGAAGCACCAGGCGCCACAGGGGGATCCGGTCTACGGTGGCCCCGTCCTCGACCAGGTGTGCCGGGGCGTCCATGTGGGTGCCCGTGTGGCTGGTCATTCGCATGGAGGTAACCCGCCAGCCGTCCGGTCGTGAACGGTCCAGTGAGAGGGGCGGGTCGCCGGGCCAGGCCAGGGTCTGTGGCCCCAGGGGCCTGGTGATGTCCATCGACCTGTCGGGCCGAACGCGGATGGGTCCGGGCGCCGCGGCGCCCGGACCCCCCTCTCCCTTCACCGGGAGTGTCTAGATGCCGGCCGAGCCGGGCCCCGGGGTAACCGGAGGCCCCTCGGCCGGAGGCTCATCCGGCTCGGGCATCTCCGGGGTCTCGGAGATGGTGCCGCCGGGGGTGTGCCGGGCCAGAACGCGAATGCGACCCTCCCGGCCGCCGAAGGTGGTGACGTGCAGCATCCACTCGCCGGTCTCCCCCGGGGCCACCTGAACCTCCAGCCGGGAGTTGAATTCGTCTCCGCCGTCGTCATCGCTGTAGCTCATCTCCCGGGGGCTCCAGAGCTCGATGTAGGGGTCGATGTCCGCTGTAACCGCGTCGGCCGTGATCACCAGCTGTCCGGGCTCTTCCACCTCGAAGCTGTAGTAGATGTCCGTCTGCAGGTGGTCGAACGCGGCTTCCGCCACCCTTCCCAGGCGCAGCGAGCCCACTTCCTGCTCGGCCGGCTGCCAGCTGAAGCCCAGCTCCTCGTCCGGAGCCCCGCCGGAGTAGGAGCTCACCAGGGCCAGGTACTCACCCGACTGCAGCATCGTCATCAGTCGGGAGTCGGTGCCGGTGTCGAGGCCGTCGTCGTTCTGGTCGACGAAGATGGTGGTCTCGCCCGTGACCTCCCACACCGAGAGCACTACGTCCGTGGCCTCGGCAAAGCCGTCCAGCTGGTAGATGCCGGCCTCGTCCACGGTGAACTCGAATGCGGCCACCGGCGAGAAGCTGCTGAGCTGCGTAACCATGCTGACTTCGGTGTCCTCGACGTAGGCGTGGACTATGGGGGATTCAACGGTGATCATGTAGCGGTAGTTCACACCCGGCTCGTCCGCCGATACGGGGTCGGGCTCGATGAGGTCATCATCCAGGGTCTGGACCTCCAGCCGGTAGTCGCCCTTGTCGCCCTCGGTGTAGCTGAGGACCACGGCCAGGTAGCGTCCCTCCTCCAGGTCCGCCATCAGCGCGGAGTTCATGTCCGGACCGCTGTCATCGTCGTAGTCGATGTAGTAGAGGTCGTCCCCGTCCACCTCCAGCAGCACAAGGTAGGTGTCGAAGTCCTCCGACTGCAGGGCCACCCGCACGGCTCCGGGCTCATCGACGCTGAAGCCGTGGGCGCGGGCGTTGGAGAATTCCTTGTAGACCTGGTCCTCCAGGGCATCGTCCAGAAGGTCCTCCAGGAGGTCGTCGTGCTTGTCATCGGGCTTGTAGCCCTCCAGCACTCCGTCGGAGAGGTCGCAGGCCAGGGCGAACTCCTCCAGGTCGTCCTCCGAAGCGACTGTGCACTCCAGCTCGAACTCGCCGTCATCCCCCTCGGCGCCGAACAGCATAAGCGTAGCTCCCTCGGGCACGCTCTCCAGGGCGATAAGCGACTCCTCCAGGTCTCCGTCCCAGTCGTCGCAGAGGGCCAGGATCTCCCCGTCCTCCCCGTATACGGCCAGCACCGGGTCGAAGTCGTCGCTCTCCACCTCCACCAGAACAGCGCCGTCGCCGGAGAGCCGCCACGTCATGCACGGCCAGTCGTCCTCCACCGGACGCCCCAAGGCCAGCAGCTCCTCCTCGGCGTCATCCCATTCGTCCCCTATCTCCGCCGCGTCGGAACCGATCTCCCCCTCGATCTCCGAGTCGGGAGAGAGGCCGCCTCCGCAGCCTGCCGCCAGCAGGAGCGCGGCGGCCATCAGCAGGGTCAGCTTACGGATCATGCTCTCACCTTTCTGCTTGATCTGATTCTCACTGGCTCATCTCCGAGGACGGGCACCAGCCCGCGAATGGGCAGCTTCCGCAGTCGGGCCTCCTCGGACGGCAAACGTTCTGCCCGAACCTGACGAATACATGGTTTATTCCCGTCCAGAGGCTCTTCGGGAAGAGCCGCTGCAGCTCCGTCTCGGTCTCCTCCGGTGTCCGCGTGCTCACCAGGCCCATCCTGTTCGATATGCGGTGGACGTGAACGTCCACGCACACCGCCGGCTTCCCGAAGGCCATGCCCAGAACGTACCCGGCGGTCTTGGGGCCCACTCCCGGCAGGGACAGAAGGCCCTCGCGGGTGGAGGGAACGTTTCCGCCATGCTCCGTGACCAGCATGCGCGCCGCCTCGCGCAGCTGGCGGGCCTTCTGCCGGAAGAAGCCGGCGGGACGGAGTACCTCCTCCAGGCTGTCCCGGTCCATGGACGCCAGGGTCTTCGCGTCCGGCGCCCGCTCCAGCAGCCTGCGGGAGACCTTCCTGGTCACCGCATCCCGGGTTCGCAGGCTCACCACCGTGGATACCAGCACCGCATAGGGGTCCCGCCTTCCGGTGCTCACCGGGGCGGGCACGCCCAGCTTCCCCAGCCTTCGGCGCATGCTCGCAAGAAGCCGCTCCGGCGCGGGCGGGGCCGCAGTGCTCATTCGCCGTCACCGCGCTCCACGAAGTCCATACCCCCCCTGGCGGAAGGGTCGAGGACCAGGGCCAGCCTGCCCTCGAACATCTTCAGGATGCTCTCACCCATGAGATCGGCCCGCCATCCGGTCATACCCTCCACCCGCCGCAGCTCCTCCATGTCCCGGGGAGGGTCTGCGGCCAGGGCCTTCTGGGCCGACTTGGGCAGCAGCAGGGGCTTGGCTATTCCCAGTCGCTCCGCCTCCCTGCCCAGGAATATGCGCAGCATGTCCCTGCGGGCCGGGCTCCCCCGGCGGCTCTGCGGGTGCCTCGGCGGGGCCGGGACATCGTCGGGCGGATGCTCAAGCGCCCGGGCCACAACCTCCAGCACCTCGTCGCCGTACTTCTCCAGAAAGCCCGACGGAATGCCCCGCAGGCTCTGCAGGCTCTCGCGGTCCCGGGGGGCCATTCCCGCTATGCGGGCCAGCTGATAGTCGCGCAATATCCTCTTGCGGGGACGGTCCGCCTCCCTGGCCCTCTCCTCCCGCCACCGGACAAGGGCCCACAGTACGGGGAGGGTGTGCTTCTTCAGCTTGCCGGAGGACCTGGCCCGCCGGAAGACCCTCCGCATGTCCACGCCGTACTTCCCGGGGTCGCAAAGCTCCCGGGCCTCGCTTCGGAACCAGTCGAGCCTGTTCTGCCGGGCAAGCTCCCCGCGCAGCCTCTCGTAGATGTCCAGCAGCCATCGTACGTCGTCCAGAGCGTACTCCACCTGCTTCTTCGCCAGCGGCCGGGTGGACCAGTCGCTGAGGCTGAAGCGCTTCTTGGGGGATATGCCGCAGACCTTGCGAAGCAGCTTGCTGAGGCTGCACTGCTGGCCGTAGCCCAGAAACGCGGCGGCCAGCTGCGTGTCGAAGACGTTGGCCAGGGGGCCACCCACCTCGCGGTTGATGATGCCTATGTCGTTGGAGGCGGAGTGAATCACCTTCACCGTTTCCGGGTCGGCCATCACCTGCGCCAGCGGACTCAGGTCCGGCACCGCCAGCGGATCTACGGCCACCGGGCCACCGCTGTCCGCCACCTGAACCAGGAAGAGTTCGGGCCAGTACCGCTTCTCTCCGTGAAACTCCGTATCCACCGCTACGGCCGGCTGACCGGCCAGGCGGGAGACCAGCCTGTCCAGACCCCGGGCGTCGGTGACTATTCCGGCCTCGGTGACGTCGCCCTCGGGCCTGCTTCGCTTCACGGGGCGTCCCCGATCGGCGTGGCCCGGCGGTGGTAGGGGCAGTAGACTCCGGAATCGGGCAGGATCTCGTAGTGGACCCTGGCGTCCGCCGGGCAGGTGTACCCCACCCGCTCCCAGGGCCGCAGGTCCAGGCCGGCGTACATGGCCGGGAATCCCGAAGGAAGGCTGTCGTGTATCTGCAGGTACTCCCGCGCCATGCTGGCCAGACTGTCCCGTCGGGCCGAGCAGGCGTCGGCGCTGAGGACTACGCCCTCTCCCAGGTGGCCGCTCGGGCACAGCAGACGGCGTCCGTCGGAGGAGAGCCCGTAGGGCCTTCCGGTTACCGGGCAGTCGAATTCGTTCGGTCGGGCACCCTCCAGCACCGCGGGAGCCACCGTGCCGCGCGCGTAGCCGATGCACATGTCGCCGGCGCGTCCCAGCAGGCCCTCCAGGCGGGAGTCGGCCCGTATCAGAGAACCCTCTTCGGTCAGGGAAACCTGCAGCGTTCTGGTGGTGCCGTCCCTTCCCCGCAAACCCACCAGATACCCGTCCGGCCGCCTTCCCGATAGCCGGGCCGAAGGTATGGGATCCTCGGGCGCGATCTCCGCCAGCAGCTCCGGGGAGATTGCGGTCTGCAGGCTCTCGGAGAGCATGCGGTGGGCCCGCACCAGGCTGTCCCGCGCCAGAGCCTCCAGGTAGGAGGAGGCGGCCCCCCGCACCGCGGCGCCCGTGCTGTGGGGGCGGGCCAGCAGTGCCAGAGCCAGCGATGCGGCCAGAACGGCGGCGGCCAGTGATATCCTGCGGATCAAGACCGTCCGCCGGGCGTGCTCTCGCCGAAGAGGTCACCCAGTCCCAGGCCTATTCCGGAGACCATCAGGCCCCATTCCTTCACGGTATTCTCACCGTCCAGCCGGTAGTAGAGGTCGAAGCTCAAGGGCATATCGGAACGGTTCAGGGAGAAGCCGGCCCGAAGGTCGACGGTGCTGCGGCCGGTGTTCTCCAGCTCGGTCTCCCCTTCTTCGGTCCTGACGTCGGTGTCCCCCCTGGTGGCGAACTCCAGGCCTCCGTGCAGCTCCAGCTCCGGATTCGCCTGAAAGGCTATCTGACCCAGAAGCCTGACCTCGACAGCGGGGCGGACGTCGGCGGAGTCGGGCAGATCCAGGCGGGAGGATGGCACCGCGCCCCAGCTCCAGAAGCTGTACCGCAGTCCTCCGGTGCCGCGAAGGCTGGCCCCGCCGTAGGCGCGGGAGATGGGGGCTTCCACCGTTACCCCGCCGTCCAGAGCCAGGTTCTGCTCCCCCTCCCGGTACGAACCGGTCTCCAGGGCGCCCTTGAAGGGTATCCGTATCGCCCCCCTCAGCAGCACTTGCGGGTCCCGCTCCATCCATCCGTCCAGGCTCAGCCAGACGTTGGGTATTCCGCCCCCCATACTGTCACCGGGGGCGGAGAGGAGGAAGTAGGCCGGCAGCACGGCGCTTACGGTGTGGCTGGTGGTAAGGCCGTACCGGCCTGTGGCCAGCAGCCGCAGCGAGCTCACGCTGGACTCGAGCTCGTAGTAGGTGCTCTCCCCGGTGGAGTCGGTTCTCCACACGCCGCCGGAGGAGAAGTATCCCATGGCCACATCGCCGTCCGTTCCCGTGGCGGGAAGGACCTCGACGAGGTTGTCGTGGAAGAGCGGGTCGTAGCAGAGAGCCACGGGAACCGTGACGACCATAAGCAGCAGAAGCGTCTTTCTCATTTGGCAGCCTTCCCTCGGTGTTGCGTGGGTCTAATGGCGAATACGAAAACCCTCGTCCGGCGGTACGCTCTCACGGCAGGTTCCGCGGCTTACCTCTTCTACCCTGGCGCTCCAGGGCCCCTGCTCACACAGCCTGGCCAACCTTTCCACGGCCCGGCCGTCGCCGGAGGCGACCACTTCGACTCTGCCGTCGGGCAGGTTGCGAACGTAACCTCCCAGGCCGAGCTCTCCGGCCTGGCGTACGGTCCAGTATCGGAAGCCCACGCCCTGCACTCTGCCGCTCACGAGTAATCTCTCGCATCGCATGTGCATCACCCCTAGGATAGCAATAGGCAAAGCAAGGGGAAAGACGTCAACTTGCACTCCGCGCAGGGCGCGGACATGCGTGTTGTCGTTGATGTTGATGTTGACATGATTGTCGCGCTGACTTCTAGTAGGGCAGGTGTAATGTAACTACCGTAAAGGAGGGGTTCATGAGGAAATCCACGCTATTCATCGTAGTGGCCGTTATGGCCGTTACCTCGCTTTCCTTCGCTCTGCCCTCGACGTACGGCTTCAGGGGCGTACACAGGGTTATGAGCGGCAAGCCGCTTGGAAGCAACGATATAGCCTTCGGCTTGATGACGAAGTACTGGGCCAGCGCGGTGGAGCTTGACAACATCCGTCTCTTCACGGAGACGCAGAATACCGGCTTCATCGACACCCTGCTGGACGTGAAAGACAAGGAGCACTACGCTCTGGGTACTTTCGCAATCGCCTACGGAGTTACCGAC
Source organism: uncultured bacterium (assembly GCA_964553045.1). Lineage (GTDB taxonomy): Bacteria > Fermentibacterota > Fermentibacteria > Fermentibacterales > JCC-6 > JAWLEP01. Next base: position 72,829 of record CAZKJG010000004.1, read on the forward strand.
TGGCTCGAGCTGGCAACCACTCTCAACTACAGGGCCTGCTACTACGAGCGCGACCTGGTCCAGCCCAGGGGATTCTCGGCCGGCAGGTGGGACGGAATCGACGGGATCACCGACACCCATCTCGGCTGGAAGGTTGGCTTCTCGCCCACACCGGATAACCATCTCATCTGGCTGGGCCTCGACCAGTGGTTCGCCTTCGCTCCAACAACCAACGACCTGGTGATGGCCGAGGACGACGGGGGCAGATGGTTCGACAACGAGCCGATGTACGAGATGCGCAACCCAACGCTATCCACAGGACACACCACCTACGGAGTCGACGGCCTGATCACCTTCGACATGGGCGGCATCTGGCCGGGCACCCCGCTGAAGATGCATTCCAACATAGGTTATGCTCACTACAAGCAGACCTTCGGAATGACCGACTTCACCTACGAGTACAACGACTCGGCCCAGACGGTGGACTTCGCCGACAGCACCGAGGTCAGCCTGCTGGTGGAGGACAACGTCCTCAACCTGGGCTTCGCCCTGGAGTTCCCCACCCCCTACGCCACGGTGTTCACCGAGTACACGGTGAGCCACTACCTCGACCGCGAAGGCGGCAACGACGTAGCCTACTTCTCGCCCGGAATCCGCTTTCACACCAATGCCGGCTTCCTCATGGACGTGGTGTTCGACCTGGGCCTGACAGACTACGAGCAGGACTACTACGACCTGGGCCACGAGCTGTACCAGGCCAACCAGAACATCACCGACGAGGAGAGGGCCAAGCACGCGCCGCTGCCCACCGGCGGGACCAACGACTGGGGCATCGGCTTCAACCTGGCCTTCTCCAGCGACCTGATCGTGGAGGAGGTCGGCCCCACAACCGGGACCATCTCCGGAATGGTCAACGACATCAACACCGGCGAGAACCTGGCTGCCGTGCTCACGTTCCCCGGCATTCCGGTGGACAGCGTCACCTCCGACCCGGCAACCGGGTTCTACGAGACCGACGTGCCGCCCGGAAGCGTCCCCATCAACGTGGCGGCCGAGGGCTACCAGCCCGCTTCGGCCACAGTCGTGCTGACCGCCGGACAGAACGTGGTCAAGGACTTCGAGATGCGTCCGGCGGCCGGCACCGGCATGATCACCGGAACCGTCATCGACTCCGAGACTGAAGAGGCCATCGTGGCCACGATCTCGATTCCCGACGCCGAAGAGGAGTTCAGCACCGAAACGAACGCCGACGGCGTATTCCAGTTCGAGGTGGTAGAGGGCACCTGGACCATCAAGTGCGAGGCGGAGGACTACATCACCCGCTCCAAGCCCGTGGTGGTGGAGGCCGACGGCTCCACGGTCGTAGACTTCGAGCTCAGGCCCGCCCTTCGCGAGGGCCAGGTCCTCAGCTTCAGCAACATCTACTTCGAGGTTGCCAGCTCCACAATCCAGCCGCAGTCCTACGGCGTCCTGGATCAGATCGTGGAGATGCTGAAGGAGAACGAGGGCGCAAGGGTCCAGATCGCCGGACACACCGACTCCGACGGCAGCTCATCCTACAACCAGCAGCTCAGCGAGCAGCGCGCGGCATCGGTGTTCCAGTACCTGGTCAACCACGGTATCTCCGCTTCCAGGCTGGAGACCATCGGCTTCGGCGAGAGCCAGCCGGCGGTACCCAACACCAGCGCCGCCAACAAGGCGCAGAACCGGAGGATCGAGTTCACGGTCCTGGAGGTGGGCAGGAGGTAGATCGAACCGACCTCAAGGAAAGGTCAGAGATCGGGGGGCGGCTCAGCCGCCCCCCTTCTTCTGTCCGGGGGACCCGGCCCCCGACGGCTACCCGGGAACCCTCCGCCACAGCCCAGGGTTTGGAAAGCCGGGGTCTGGAAAGGCAAGGCGACAGAGATGCTTCCCAGACGTAGATCGCGGGTTTTCTTCGCGCTGCTGCCGTCTATTCTGCTGGCGGTTGCCGCCGCTGCCTGGGGGTTTCCGGGCAGACTGGGAATATCCGGCCTGGACAGGGTACTCAGCGCTTCGCTTCCGAAGCGCAGCACCTACCGTACGGCCATCTCCGCCACCTACGAGTACGCGCAGGTCAGCGACTCGGTCCGCCTGATAAAGGAAGACTACAATGTGGATACGGTGCTGGCGGTGGATGACGCAGAGCACTACATCGACGCCCGCTTCCTCTTCGGGCTGGGGCTGGGCGACCACCTGGAGGCAGCCACGGTGGTCAGGGCTTCGGGTCGCGGATTCCAGTACGATCAGGTTCCTCCCCGAGATCAGTTCGTCGGCTACCTGGACGGGTCCTGGGCCATGGCCGACGTATCCCTGGCGGCCAAGTACGCGCGTCCGGTGCTGCCCTGGCTGGAGGCCGGCGCTTCGGCAGGGCGAGATCATGACCTTCGCCAGCGTATACTTCGACTCCGGCAGCGCCACCCTTCAGCCGTCGTCCTACGGCGTGCTGGACGGCGTGGTGGAGCTGCTGCGGGGCAACGCAGGGGTCAGGATGGAGATAGGGGGCCACACCGACTCGGACGGATCCGCCTCGTATAATCAGGACCTCAGCAGGAGGAGGGCGGAGAGCGTTCGGGACTACCTGGTCCGCAAGGGGATCTCCGCCTCACGGCTCACCACTGTGGGCTACGGCGAGTCCCGGCCGGTTGCCTCCAACGCCACCGCCGCCGGCAAGGCCCGGAACAGGCGCATTGAGTTCCGGGTACTCTAGCGGCTACTCCTCCACCGACGGCCGCCGTCCGGTCTCCTTCCAGCGGAGGAACTGCCGCAGAATCTTGCGGTGGTCGAAGGCTATCCTCTCCGGAAACCCTCCGGGCGGAAAGGCCCGGGCGGTGCGGGCGTCGCTGCCCCCGGAGGGCGTACCGGATGCCGTGCAGTGGTAGACGGCGCTCACGGTGTCTCCCCGCGGGTCGCGCCAGGGCCGGGAGTAGACGGCGAACAGCTCCCGGACTCGCACTCGCAGGCCCGTCTCCTCAGCCGCCTCCCTGCGGACTGCCTCGGCCAGGCTCTCGCCGGGGTCCACGAAGCCTCCGGGGATCGCCCAGCCGGCGGGGAAGTTCTTCCGCTCGATCAGCACCACCCGTCCGTCCTCCAGCTCGATTATGGCGTCCACGGTGAGCTCCGGGGTCTTGGGTCTCATGGGTTCCTTTCACCCTCGGGAACAAAAATCACTAGATTAGTATAGTACAGAAACGGAGCGTTAGGTAAGCCTAACCACACGGACAAGCGGAAGGAAGCCGATGAGGACCATCACGTTGCTCCTGCTGGGCGCCGGGGCCGTTCTGGCCGCGTGCGGGGGCTCACAGTCCGAGAACGAAGCCGCAGAGTCCGCCGGGTCCGCCGACGTCGAATACTCCGACGGCGAATGGATCGTCGATGACTTCGACCGAGCCAGCGCGCTGGCCGAGCAGACCGGTCGTCCCCTCCTGATAGACCTCTACGCCGACTGGTGCCCGCCCTGCCACACCCTGGGCGAGGAATACTTCCCCAGCGAGGCGCTGCAGCCGATCCTGTCCAACTTCGTACTGCTGAAGGTGGACGTGGACGTGGAGCCGGGACAGTCGATGGCCCGGGATTACGGAGCCAACGCCATCCCCACCGTGGTCGTTGCCGAGGCCGACGGCACCGAGATCGACCGCATCGTGGGCATCACCCAGACCCCGGGCGAGTACGCCGACAAGCTGGAGGACATACTGGCGGAGATGTAGCGGGGAACGGGGCATTCTGACTCAACTCCGCGACTAATCCACAAGGGCCGGGGCAGCTGCCCCGGCCCTTACTGCATCTGCGCCTTAGCCCCTCAAAGCACACCTACTTTGAACTGCCTCCGTCTGCCAGAATCCTCCCTGTGACGCAAGACCGCTGATCCGCGCCGGTTCATCCTCGTTCAGTGTATCGGTCACGAGGCTAATCCGTGTCCATATTCGAAAATGAGATTTCAGAAATGAGTATCCGGCGTGTTCCATCATTCCCTTCCGCCTGGTGAGCCAGCCTGCTTCCATCTGGGGAAAGCGCATATCCGTCATACAGGTGGACAGGCAGCCAGCCCGAGGAGTAGAGCGGCTGCATCATCTCATCCATCACGATGAAGCTAATCCTGTGGGTTCGGGAATCACTATTCACAGCAAGAATGTGGCTGTAGTTCGATACTGCAATCGGCGGCAGCGAGCTATGACGTGCTTCTAGCCTACCCGTTACCACGTCACCGCCAGCTGCGTCGCCAACTTGTATGCTCACTAGCACCCTGCTGTCGAATGTATTCCGGGCCATGGCGACTACTGATTCATCTTCGCTAAAGCAACCAGACACTACTGGTCCGCGAGGATACGTTTCAATCAACTCACCTGTACTACCGTCAAGGATGAATCCGCCGCCCCCAAGTGGCAGCAGGACCTTGCTGCCATTTCCCGAAACATAGCCATTCCCGTTGAGCAGGCCGTCTATGCCATCATCTACAGGCAGTCCCTCCCAGTTCACACTCCACAGCAGCTCTCCGCGTCCGTTGTAGGCCTGGAAGTCTCCCGCCCAGATGAAAACCAGATCGCCATCATCGGATGTGTCTATGCCCCTCGCTCCAGAAAGGCTGAGATCTGCCGGCCCCGCAACGACGTTGAGGTCCTCGTCAAAGAACCATACCCTGTTGCCGATCCTCGTGACGAGAGAACCATCGTCATGGGGGTAAGTCCGAGGATTTCTCGCCGTCACCCCAGGGCTGGCGCTGAACTCAATGGTCTCTCCCGTCTGAGCGTCTATCTGCAATGCAATGCATTCCGAGCCGACTTCCGCCGTTGGCAGTACGATCAGGTATCTGCCCGAAGCCGATGCCACCGCATCGTCGACCTCGAATCCCCCCAGCGATATAGAGCGCGACAGGATTCCCTCGCGAAGCACGATTACGCGGGAGTCGGTGCAGACCACGGTGCGCAGCGTCTGCTCTTCTCCTATGAAGCTGTTGTCAATGAACTCTATCCGTTCCCCGTCTTCCACGTAATCGGCCAATTGTATGATCTCTGTAGATACCGAGAGCGATGGGGAGACCCACATCTCTTCGTACGAGGAGACTTCATTCAGGTTTGGTGTGGAGGAGAGTAGTGCTGCAAGGTATAACTTCAGGAAGATAAGCATTTTGCCCCCGTTTCTGAGACCTGGAAGGATTGAGGTTCTCGCACTAAAGGATCAACGGATTCGTTCAGAAAATAAGTGCAGGATATATATGAGCGCAAGGGACTTGCAGGAGATCATATTGGGAACGGAGCTATTTTAACTCAACTCCGCGACTAATCCACAAGGGCCGGGGCAGCTGCCCCGGCCCTATTTCTGTGCCTTCTTAGCGCGGTCTAGAGGGAGGCCCGCACGACCTTCGCGGTGGCCACGGAGTCACCCGCGCGCAGCACCATCAGGTACACGCCGCTGGGCTCGGAGGTGGCGTCCCACAGGAAGCTGTGGCTGCCGCCCTCGAGGTCTCCGGAGACCATGCCGGCTACCCTGCGGCCGCTGACGTCGTATACGTTCAGGCTTACAGCCGCGCCCGCGTTGAGGCGGAAGGAGGCGCTGGCGGTGGTCACTACCGGGTTGGGCGTCACCGAGAGGCCGGCTGCCGGGACGACGGGAAGGGTGAACTCGCCGGCTATGCCCTCGGTGATCTCGCCGCCCAGCCAGTAGTCGTCTCCGCAGGAGTCAGGGTCGTCGTCGTACTGCGGATGCTCCTGGCCGCTCTGGGCGTAGGAGTCCCACTCCTCGGCCCAGTGCTGGGCCTCTCCGTAGCTGACGAAGCCGTCGGAGTTGGTGTCGGGGTCATCGGGGAGGTCTCCGCCGGGGTAGCTGCCGCCTGGGGGCACCGACCCGTGCATGGCGCCGATCCACCAGTAGATCCACTCGTCGTAGTCGGGGTAGGTGGCTCCGGCCCAGGAGGACTCGTAGCCGTTGGCCGCCGACGCGAAGGTCCTGGGCTGGCCGCCGGTGGTGGGAATGACCTCCTCCAGGAAGCCGCCGGAGTAGCACTGCTCCATGATCACGTTCAGGTTGGTGGCGTCGATGTCGTCTATCCATCCGTCGAAGGTGTCGTCATCCAGGCTCTCGGCGTTCCAGAGGTTGAGTATGACCTCGGGCGGAACCGTGGGATCGTCGAAGTCCTTTCCGGTTCCCCCGTGGTCGGTGGTCATGATCAGCAGGTAGTCGTCGGGGCCCACCATGGCCTTGATGTCGTTGTATCCGTCCTCGACACCCGAAAAGGTAGCGTCGTAGTTGAAGTCGGTGTCGCCGTCATCGTCGAGGTCCGGGTTGGAGTTGCCGCCGTCGGAGTTGTCCGGGGCCGGATCCAGGCCGTCGGCGAAGCAGACGATGATGTTATCGTCCAGGTAGCCGTAGTCCTCCACCAGCGTGGTGTAGAGGAACTGGGTGTCGCCGTAGTAGCGGATGTGGTTGTTGCTGCTGTTGTAGCCACCTGACACCAACCAGGCGTAGCAGTTCTCCGGGTTGTTCACAGGCCGCGGGTTGGCCTCGAACCAGTCCAGGAACGCCTGGCGCGCTTCGACACCCTCTCCCGGCTCGGGTCCGGGCACGTCGGAGTACTCCACGTTCATTCTGGCCAGCGCCATGGGGGGGGTTGTCATGCGGATGACCTCGGTGCTGCCGTCCAGGGCTACGAAGATCCAGCGGCACGGGTGCTCCCAGTTGGCGAGGGCCATGTCGTCGATCAGGATCAGGTATCCGTCGAAGGGCACGTTAACCACTTCGTGCCATCCGTCCACGGTCTCCCCCTGGGAGAGGACCCTGGGGAAGGAGTAGACGGCCTTGTCCGCCGTGCCGTCGGCCAGGTACTCGGCCATCACCAGCTCGGCGGCCTCCCGGGGGCTCTGCACCCCCGCCGCGAACAGCGGCAGGGCCACGATCAGAAGTACAACTGCCAGGTTCTTCATTTGGCCTCCATGCTGCAGGATTGGGAACAGACTGTCACTTATACATTCTTAACCCGATTCCCCCCCAGGTCAATAGTTATCCACAACCGGGGACGGAGGCATTTTAACTCATATTCGCTGATATCCACCACATACAGCAGGCCTTGAAGCAAGACGATTCTCGGGGTATACTAATGAGTAGCATGGGACGAAGAGCCAGAATAGTGATTCCGGACCTTCCTCACCACGTCGTTCACAGGGGCAACCATTCCCTGCAGGTGTTCTTCTGTGACGACGACCGGCTGGAGTATCTGCGCATACTGGCCGACTCCGCCCGAAAATACGACGTTCGCATAATCTCGTTCTGCCTTATGGACAACCATGTTCACCTCATAGCAGTTCCCTCTGAGGAGGATTCCCTGGGGCTGCTGTTCCGCAGAGCACTCATGCTGTACTCGAGGTACGTCAACGAAAGCCTCGACTGGACCGGCCATCTCTGGCAGGGCCCATACTTCTCCAGCCCCATGGACCTTGAGTACCTGTACACAGCGGTCAGGTACGTAGAGCGGAATCCCGTCAGGGCGCACATGGTCTCTCTGCCCTGGGAGTATCCATGGTCAAGCGCCGTCTATCGCATTGGAGGCTGCTACCCCGGCGGCCTGCTCTCGCGATACGAGCCTCTGGAGAGGATGGTTGGAGACTGGGCCGACTACCTGTCCTGCGGGCTGCAGGATTCCCGCCGAAAAGAGCTCCGCAGCAGTACTGCCTCCGGCAGGCCGCTCGGATCCGACGCGTTCATACAGCGGATTGAGGCGGCAACAAAATCAGACCTGACGCACACGACGCGGGGCAGGCCTCCCGACTGGATGTAACCGCCAAACCCCAATAACGCCAGATTACTCGCGTATCTGAGTTAAAATACCTCCGTCCCCTTTTAATGGGGAGGGGAGGGGTATTGCGGCGGGCTGGCGGAGCAGGTCGGCCAGAAGGTGGGGAAGGGAGCGGAGGACGCGGGGGGCGGAGGCCAGGAGGACGCCGTCGCGGCCGTGGAGGGGGTCGGTGAGGTAGGGGGTCTCGGGGAAGTCGGTGCGGTGGAGGACCACGGCGCGCAGGCCGCCGCAGAGGATCTGCGAGACCATGCCGTAGCCGGGCTTGCAGAGGACGACGTCGGCGGCGGCCACCAGGTCGGCGAAGGAGATGCCTGCCCGGCGGAGGTCGGCGGGGGTCAGGTTGCGGGGCAGGCCGAAGCGGTTCTCCGGCAGCGCCGAGACCAGCTGCCAGCCGGGGGCCTCCGGAAGCGGGCCGCCCAGCCTGGCGGGGTCGCGCAGCGAGACCAGGCAGACCCGCCCCGGGCCCAGCAGCTTCCTGGCGACTTCCGGCCTGCGAGGAACGCCGCCGGGAAGCAGACCCGCCTCCCGACACTCCCGAAAGGGATGCTCCGGAGGTCCCAGGGGCAGCCGCAGGTAGGTGCCGGTCCCGTACAGACTCCTCAGCACCTCCACCTCCCGCTCCATGTCGGGCAGCATGCGGGCGAAGATCCAGTCCCAGGTGAAGTTGGCCACTCCGTAGGCCGGTATCCCCAGCCCGTCGGCCGCGTCGAAGGGGGCGGGGTCTATGTCCGAGACCACCAGCCGGAAACCGCCCTCCTCCAGGAAGCGGCGCTCCCTGTCCACCACCTCATCCGCGCGGCCGCAGAAGTCGCTCAGGGCCTTCACGGTAGCTTTCGGGTCGGCGGCGCCGTTACCCTCCACCGGCACGGGGCCCGCGGAGCCCCTGCGGGTCTGCACCCGCTCCATATCGTCCCAGAACCAGTCGGGGACCTCGGTGGTGACCGTGGCCTCGGCGCCCGGGCGCTTCCGCAGCCAGGCCCGCAGCAGCTCGCGCTGGCGGGCGGCGTGGCCCCAGCCGTGGGAGGAGACGTACCAGGCCGCCCTCATGCCACGCCGTTCAGGCTGCAGTGCCTGCGCATGAGCCGGATCTCACGGAAGAAGAGCGCGCCGGTGAGCACCGAGGCCAGCACGTCGGCCACCGGGTAGGCCACCCAGATCCCCGTCAGACCCCAGCGAAGCGGCAGCAGCAGTATCAGGGGCACCAGGAAGAACACCCTTCGCGCCAGCGCCAGAATCAGGGCGGGGCCGGCCCGGCCCAGGGCCTGGAAGACGCTGGCGGCCACTATCTGGAAGCCTATCACGGGGATCACGGCCATCAGTATGCGCGTGATGTGAACACCCTCCGATATCAGCTGCGGGTCGGAGGAGAAGATGGACAGCAGCTGCGAGGGAAATAGCTGCACCGCCCCGAACCAGAGGGTCATGTAGGCCGTGGCCACTCCGATGCCCAGCAGCAGCGCCCGGCGCAGCCGGCAGTAGTCGCGGCCGCCGTAGTTGTAGCCCACTATGGGCTGCAGGCCCTGCACCAGGCCGAATATGGGCATGAGCATGAAGATCATCAGCCTCTGAAGCACGCCCACCAGGCCCAGGTGCATGTCCGACCCGTAGGCGGTTACGGAGTTGTTGAGGGCGATGGACATCAGGCTGCCGGCCACCACCCGGGCGAAGGAGGCCGAGCCGATCTTCATCGACTCCAGCGCAAGGCGCGGCTGCGGTCTGAGGAACCTGGCCCGTATCCTCACGTGGCTCCTGCCCCGGCCGAAGTGGCTGATCACGTACACGAAGGATGCGGCCTGGCCCGTGATGGTGGCTACAGCCGCTCCCTGGATGCCCAGGCCGAGGCCGAATATGAAGACCGGGTCCAGGACGATGTTGGTCCCCGCCCCCACCATCATGCTGACCATGGCGGTGCGGGCGTTGCCCTCCGAGCGGATCAGGTTGTGCGATGAGACGGCCACCGCGAAGAGCAGGCCGCCGGGCAGAATCACGGTGAGGTAGCGGCGGGCGTAGGGGATGACGGCGTCGGTGGCCCCGAACAGGCGGAGGAGGGGGTCCAGGAAGGCCAGCCCCAGGGCGGCGATCACGATTGCCAGGAAGGCGGCGGTGGCAAAGCTGCCTCCGGCCACCCGCTCGGCCCGCGCCCTGTCTCCGGCCCCCAGCGCCCGGGAGATGATGGAGGCCGAGCCTATTCCCACCGTCTGAGCGACTGCCAGTATGAACATCTGTACGGGGAAGCAGACCGCCAGCGCCGCCAATGCCAGCGTTCCCGGGCCCTGGCCGATGAAGATGGTGTCCACCAGGTTGTACAGGGAGTTCACCATCATGCCCAGTATGGCCGGGCCGGACAGCCGCACCAGCAGCCGGCCCACCGGCATGGTGCCCAGCAGCTCGGTCCTCTCCCTGGCGTCTATGGCCTTCATCGCTGCAGATTCACCAGAACCAGGGCCACCACCGTGAGGGCCACCGCCCAGCGTTCCCTGGGCCGCAGCCGCTCGCCGAACACCAGCCAGCCGGCCAGGCTTATCAGAACGATGGTCATGGCGCTGTAGATGGGGAAGACCACGGCCGTCCGCAGCTCGGACAGCGACAGTATCAGGAAGTGGGACGCGAAGTAGTTGGGAACACCTACCGCCAGGCCGGTGAGGAAGTGCCCGGCCCTCATCCTCCCCGACCTCAGGCTCTTCACCAGGCTCACCAGCAGGGCAACGCCGAAGACGAAGAGGAGGAACAGGCTCTTGGCCTCCAGGGCGCCGTAACGCTGGTAGACCTTGTTGCTGAACTCCGCCAAACCCACGATCAGAAAGAGCATGATCAGCACGGGGCTGAAGGCCGAGAAGGCCCTGCGCGGATGGGCCACGTCCACGTTGGCCAGAAGTATGGACCCCAGAGCCAGGGCTATGCCCACCCACTGCACCGGCGTGGGCACCTCGTGCCAGAACAGTATGGAGAGCATCATGGGGACCAGCACGCCCAGCTTGCTGAAGCTGCCGGCCAGGCTCACGCCGCTCTGCCTGACGCCCTTCTGAAGGTAGATGAAGCCCAGGAAGTAGAGCACGCCCGCCGGAATCCCCACTGCGGCCGCCCAGCCCAGGCTGGCCAGGGGTCCGAAGCCCCCTCCGGCCAGCGCCTCCGGCGCCTCCTCCAGAAGCGAGCCCACCGCCCCCGGGCCCAGCCGGCCCAGGACTCCGCGGCCCAGCAGGAAGGCCAGGGAGACCGAGGAGGCCACCATGTAGTTGGCCGTGGTTACCACGTAGCGGTTCATTCTTCGGGACTCGCTGAACTTGAATATCAGGGCGATGGACGTGCTGCTGAGTACCGCCAGGGCCAGGTAGAGCAGGGGAGTCTCCCTTCGAAACGGTGCGAGTGTACGGAAGCCATACTCTTCTGCAGGGCGCGGGAATTAACAAGGGCGGCCCGGACCGGTGCCGGGCCGCCCGCTGCGCTGGCGCAGCAGGATGAGCTGCCTGATGCGGACCTTCCCGCCGGCGGGCACACCGGAGTCCGGGTCCGCAGGCACTGGACAGTGGCCGGCACCGATTAAAGTATATACAGGAATGGTTTCTGCAGGAAAAAGCTACGGTGATTAACGGAACGGGTACAGGCCGGCCTGGGGGCTTTCGCCGCCCGTCCGAAGGGTGGCCCAAGCATCGATGGAGGAGCCGCGCCATCTCATACCCCGGGGCCGGCTGACGGTGGAGATCCGCCGTTTCCCTCCGCTTGCCGGATCTTAGATGGGAGAGGGTACGGTCCGCACCAGCGTGCGCTGCCGGGCGGAGCTGCGCGGCGTGGTCCAGGGCGTGGGCTTCCGCCCCTTCCTGCACCGGGCCGCCGTGGCCCGGGGTCTCTCCGGCTGGGCCCTCAACCGGGGCGGAGAGGTCCTTCTGGAGGTGGAAGGCACCTCCGGGGAGGTTCGGGACTTCCTGCGGGAGGTCCGCAATGGCGGGCCTCCCGCTGCCGAGGTGCGCGAGCTGGACCTCGAGTGGATCGAGCCCTCCGGAAAGCCGGGTTTCTCGATCAGGCGCAGCGAATCCACCAAACCGCGCCTCTCCGGACTGACCCCCGACCTCTCCCCCTGCCCCGACTGCCGCGGGGAGATGGCGGACCCCGGGGCCCGCCGTCACCGCTACGGGCTGATCTCCTGCAGCTCCTGCGGCCCGCGGTACACCATATCCAGGGGGCTGCCCTACGACCGGGAGCGGACGGCCATGGACGACTTCCCGCTGTGCCCCGACTGCGCCGCGGAGTACGCCGATGCACAGGACCGCCGCTTCCACGCCGAGCCGCTGGCCTGCCCGGCCTGCGGGCCGGAGGTGGTCCTGGAGACCCCCGACGGCACCACCGTGGAGGGAGACCCCTACCGCGCAGCCGGCGAGATGCTTCGCGGCGGGGCCGTGCTGGCGGTGAAGGGGGTGGGGGGCTACCTGCTCTGCTGCGACGCAACCCGGAAGGATTCGGTAGCCCGCCTTCGAGGCATTAAGGGCCGCCCCTCCAAGCCCTTCGCCGTGATGGTGCCCGACCTGCAGACAGCGGCCGAGGCCGCCGTGATCCGGCCGGAGGAGGCGCGGGAGATGGAGAGCCCCCGGACCCCCATAATGCTGCTGGCCCCCCGGCCCGACAGCCCGGTGTGCAGGCAGGTGGCCCCGGGCATGTCCACAGTGGGCCTCATGCTGCCCTCCTCCCCCGTCCATCTCCTGCTCATGGCGGAGTCGCCACGGTTCCTGGTGATGACCTCCGGGAATCCAACCTCGACTCCCATATTCGCCGACGGCGCCCGGGCCCGGAGCCTGGGGGCCGACGCCCTGCTGCTGCACCGCCGCGAGATCACCGCCCCCCTGGACGACTCGGTGGCCAGGACGGTGCGGACGCCCGGGGGAGCTCTTACGGTGCTGGTCCGCCGGGCCCGGGGATGGGTGCCGGGGACCCTTCCGGTCTGCTTCGAGGCGGCGGGGGACGTGGTGGCAGCCGGAGGGGACATGAAGGCCACCTTCGCCCTGATGCGGGGCCGGGAGATACTTCCGGGCCGCCCGGTGGGGGACCTGGAGGACGTGGACGTACAGGAGGCCTGGGCCAGCGACCTCCGGCGGGCCCTGGCCACCTACCGTGTGGAGGCCTCCGTCCTGGCGGTGGACATGCACCCCGGCTACCACTCCCGCAGGCTGGCGGCCGAGCTGGTTTCCGCCGACCGCACGGTGGAGGTCCAGCACCACCACGCCCACCTGGCGGCGTTGATGGCAGAGGCGGGCCTGGGGCCGGAGGACAGGGCGGTGGGCCTGATAATGGACGGCACCGGCTGGGGAACAGACGGCACCGTCTGGGGAGGGGAGGTCCTGGTGGGGGGCATGGCCGACTTCCGCAGGGCGGCCCATCTGCTTCCCGTGCCCATGCCCGGGGGCGAGGCCGCCGCCAGGGAGCCGGCCCGCATGGCCGAGTCTCTGCTGCTGGCCTGCGGCCTTCCGCCCCGCGACCCGGAGATGCGCAGGGTGGCGGAGTCCGGCAGGCTGTCGCCGCAGACCTCCAGCGCCGGCCGCCTGATAGACGGGGTTTCCTCCCTCCTGGGGGCCTGCGGAAGGGCCATGACCTACGAGGCCGAGGCCGCCATGCTGCTGGAGTCGTTGGCGGACCCCGGCGAGGAAGGGGCCTACCCGTGGATAATGGACGACGGCGTGGTGGACCTGCGTCCAGGCCTGCTGGAGATGATGGAGGACGGCGCCGCCGCCGGCGTGAGGGCCGCCCGCTTCCACAACACACTGGCCGACGCCATGGCGGCCGCCGCTGTCCGGGAGGCGAAGCCACGGGGGCTGCCGGTGGCCCTGGGGGGCGGCTGCTTCGCCAACGCCCTTCTGCTGCGCCGGACGTTGATTAGATTAGACCAGTCGGGTGTCCGGGCCCTGGTGGGCAGGCGGCTCCCGGCCGGGGACGGCGCTGTAGCCGCCGGTCAGGCGGCCTCCGCCGCCGCCCGGACCCTGCGCGGTTCATGAACGGGAAGGGAGCGGTCTGAGATGTGCCTCGCCGTACCCATGAGGATAGTGGAGATGGACGGCCGGGAGGCCACCGTGGAGCTTCCGGGGGTCCGCAAGCGGGTCCGCATGGACCTGGTGGAGGGCGCCTCGGTGGGGGACTACGCCCTCATCCACGCCGGATACGCCATCACCGTCATGCCGGCCGAGGAGGCTCTGGAGACGCTCTCGTACCTGCGGGAGATGGCCGATGGGCTCTGACCCCCCGGGAAGGACGGGAGAGCTGGCGGCCCGCCTGGGCCGGCCGGTTACCGTCATGGAGGTCTGCGGCACCCACACCGTCTCCATACACAGAAGCGGCCTCGACCGGCTGCTCCCCCCGGAGGTGCGGCTGCTCTCCGGCCCCGGATGCCCGGTGTGCGTCACCCCCACCGAATACATAGACAGGGCCATGGCCATGGCCCGCCAGCACGGGGTCAGGCTCTACACCTTCGGAGACCTGCTGAAGGTCCCCGGCTCCCGGGAGTCGCTGGCCGACGCCCGGGCCAGGGGGGCGGAGGTGGAGGTGGTGGCCTCCCCCGGGGACGCCCTGAGGCTGGCCGCGGCCCGCGGCGGGCCGTCCGCCTTCCTGGCGGTGGGCTTCGAGACCACGGCTCCCACCATCGCCGCCGCCCTGCTGCAGGCCCGGCAGCAGGGCGTGGACCTCACCGCCCTCTGCGCCATGAAGCTCATCCCGCCGGCCATGAAGGCGGTGCTGGAGGCCCCCGACACCCGGGTGGACGCCTTCCTCTGCCCCGGCCACGTGGCCGTCATAACCGGCCTGGCTCCCTTCGGGGAGATTTCCGCCCGCTACGGCGTCCCCTGCGTGGTGGGGGGCTTCGAGCCCGCCGAGATAGTCCGTGCCCTGGAGAGGATCCTGGAGATGCTGCTGGAGGGAGAACCCGCTGCGGAGTCCGCCTACCCCGCCGCAACCGCGGACGGCAACCCCGCAGCCCGCAGGCTGATGGACCGTGTGCTCGCTCCCTGCGACACCGAGTGGAGGGGCCTGGGGGTGATCCCCGCAAGCGGTCTGCGTCTGTCCGACGACCTCGGGGATATGGACGCCGCGGGAAGGTGGCCGGTGGAGGTTCCCCCCGCCGCAGAAGATCCCGACTGCCTCTGCGGCGAGGTTCTCACCGGTTCGGCGGAGCCTTCGGACTGCCCCCTGTTCGGTGGCCGGTGCACGCCCCGCAGCCCGGTGGGCCCCTGCATGGTCTCCTCGGAGGGCAGCTGCGCGGCGTGGTTCAAGTACGGTGGAAGGGGACTGGGTTGATACTCAAGCTGGGTCACGGCGCCGGAGGCAGCATGACGTCCGAGCTGGTGGAGCGCCTCTTCCTGCCCAGGCTGGGCACCGAGCAGCTCCGGGCCGGAGAGGACTCGGGCATGGCGGGGGACCGGGCCCTCACCATAGACTCCTTTACCGTAACCCCCCAGGACTTCCCCGGCGGCGACATCGGCAGGCTGGCGGTGTGCGGAACCGTCAACGACCTGGCCATGGTGGGAGCGCAGCCCCTGGGGCTGGCCGCCGCCTTCGTGCTGGAGGAGGGCCTGGAGGGCGACGACCTCGCCCGATGGGCCGAATCCATGGGGCTTGCCTGCCGGGAGGCCGGCACCGAGCTGGTGGCCGCCGACACCAAGGTGGTGGAGCGGGGGGCCGCGGACAGGGCCTTCGTCACCACCGCCGGAGTGGGAGCGATCCCGAAGGGGGTGAGGATCTCCGCCACCCTGGCCGCTCCCGGGGACATCGTTCTGGTGAGCGGTCCGGTGGGGGACCACGGGGCCACCATCCTCTCGCTGCGGGAGGGTCTGGGTCTGGACGCGGACCTCAACAGCGACGTCGCGCCCCTGGTGAAGCCGGTTGCGGCCCTGCTGCGGGCCTGCGAGGTCCATGTCCTCCGCGACCCCACCCGGGGCGGGCTGGCCCAGACACTGAACGAGGTGGCCGCCTCCAGCCGCTGTCGCATCGAGCTGGATGAGGCCGCCATTCCGGTTAGGCCCGGAGTCCGGGCCGTATGCGACCTGGTGGGCATCGACCCCCTGGAGATGGCGTGCGAGGGCCGCTTCCTGGCGGTTCTCCCCGGCTCCCTCGAGGAGAGGGCCATGGAGGCTCTGGCCTCCCAGCCGCTGTGCCGGGGGGCCGCGGTGATAGGACGGGTGGCAGAGGGACCCGGGGACGTGGTCCTGCGCACACGGGCCGGGGCCAGGCGGACGCTGGCCATGCCCCTGGGCGAGCACCTGCCCAGGATCTGCTGACGTGCACGAGCTGAGCCTCTCGCAGGCCATTCTGGACCGCGTACGGCAGTCCATGGACCGGGGGGACAGGGTGGTGGAGATAGCCATGACGGTGGGCCGGCTGTCCTGCGTGAACCCCGCCTCCCTGGAGTTCTGCCTGGAGGCCCTGATGGACGAGGCGGGCATGGGGTCCCCGGAGATAGTCATACGGCGCACCCCGGCCCTTCTGCGGTGCCGGGAGTGCGGAACGGAGTTCGAGACGGACGACATGTACACCCCCTGCCCCGGGTGCGGGGCCATGGCCCGGGAGGTCCTCTCGGGCAGGGACCTGGTGGTGGACTACGTCAGGGTGGAGAGCCCCGACTGACTGAACCCGAAGGGAGAGAGATGGCTGACAAGGGCAGGAAGGTCGAGCTGCGCTCGGCCGTCATGCAGAAGAACGACCGCATAGCCGGGGAGAACGGGAAGGCGTTCGAGGAGGCCGGCCTCCTCTGCCTCAACCTCATGAGCTCGCCGGGAGCGGGGAAGACCACGCTTCTGGAGCGCTTGGCCGAGCGGCTGGGGGACAGCCTGGCCGTGATCGAGGGGGACGTGCAGACCCGGCGGGACGCCGAGCGGGTGGAGGCCGCCGGCTCCTTCGCCCACCAGATAGAGACCGGGGGCTCCTGCCACCTGGACGCCAAGGGTGTAGCCCGGGCCCTGGAGGAGATGCGGCCCTTCCGCGACGGCTGGCGCTACCTGGTCATAGAGAACGTGGGCAACCTGATATGCCCCAGCGGCTTCTACCTGGGCGAGCACCTGACCGCCGGCATGCTGTCGGTGCCCGAGGGAGACGACAAGGTGCTGAAGTACCCGGGGCTGTTCAGCAAGGTCGACCTGATGCTGATCAACAAGACCGACCTGGAGGGCAAGCTGCCCTTCGACGCCCGCCGGGCCGAGGAGGAGTGCCGCAGTCTCAACCCGGACGTGACGGTGCTGGGAGTCTCGGCGCTGGAGGGCGCCGGGGTGGAGGAGCTGGTCTCCCTCATGGAGGAGGAGCGTCGGAAGCACTTCGGCTGAGCTTCGCTTCTCCGCTGCGTCCTCTCGCGTGCTCCAGAGTCCTTTCGGGCATCGCATGCAGCACCAGGTCCATCAGCTCTACGGCGGCATCGAACCTCTCCTCCGCCGACAGCGACAGGCACCTCCTCAGGTACTCCCTGCGGGCGGCGGGAGTGTCAGCGTCCAAGCTCATCCTCCAGGGTCCGCAGCTCCCGGGCGTCGCTGCGGTCCCTGGCCCTCTCCGAACGCTCCTTCATCTCTATCAGGTCTCGCAGCGAAACCAGCGGCAGGGGGGTTCCCCGCAGGTCCAGGACCAGCCTGCGGGAGTAGAGGCCCTCGAAATCGATGCCGGGGTCGATGAGGATATCCACCCTGTGCAGTGGGTCGTCGGGGGAGTGCAGGCAGAAGGCCCTCATCCCCTTCTCCTCGAACCACAGCCTTCGCTTCCCGGGGGAGGCCAGATCCCCCAGCTCCACCGGGGCTGTGGGCGAGAGACCGAGTCTTTCAGCGAGGTCGATGAATGCGGACACATTTCCGTCCTCGAAGGAGACGATCAGGTCCAGGTCGAGGGTCGCCCGTACGTAGCCATGCAGGTTCACGGCCATCCCGCCGGCGATGAGGTACCGGACGGCGGCATCGTGAAGCTCTTCGAGAAGGTCCTCGTATCTCATGGGGGCAGAATAACCTCAGTGAAGCCGGCCGGCAAGCGGCTGCGCCGCTGCAGACGGGTCAGCGCAGGATGACCAGCCTGGCGGCGGCCGCCGAGCCGGAGGACTCCGCCCGCACCTGGTAGACGCCGGCAGGGAGCCTTCCCACGTCCAGCACCACGGTGCGCCCCCCGTCGGCCGCCAGCTCCATCATCCGCCTGCCGGACAGGTCGAAGACCGAGATGCCGGCGCCCGACATCCCCGAAGGCAGGGACACCTGCACAGCCGATCCCCTGCAGGGGGAGGGCCAGACCCGCAGCACGCCAGGCCGCAGCCCCGCCTCCTCCCGTCCGGCGGAGGACTGAACCCGGTCGAAGCGGACCGCGTCGAAGGCTATGTACTCCCCGCCGGTGCCGGTGTAGTCGCCCAGCCTGAGGACGGGCTCGGTCCCCAGGGAGAAGGTCCCCAGCCAGGCCCACTGGTCGCTGTAGAGGCTCTGGTCCAGGCTGGCCTCCTCCCATCCGGAGGGGGTCTGCAGGTGGTAGATTCCGGTGGCGGTGGCCCGCTCGGAAGGGATGAACGCGTACACGTCGTACTCTCCAGGTTCGGGCAGCACGGGATTCCAGCGGACGACGCAGGTATCCGGAGGCGCCCCGGTGGAGTAGGTCCACCAGGCGTTTCCGGCGTAGCCCGCGTCAACCTCGTGCCAGTACTGGGAGGGGCCCAGCTTCTGAAAGCCCCAGCTGTAGTCGTCCACCAGGGTGTCGGCCTGGGCCAGGACCGAGTCCCGGGCGTAGAAGAGCTGGGCCACGTGTATCTGAACGTGTCCGTTGTCGTAGGGGTACCAGTCGTAGACCACGTCCTCGCCGTTGTAGTAGTCGCCCCAGCCGGGCTGGTTCTGGTCTCCGTAGGCGTCGTTGCTGACGAAGGAATGGTCGGCGAACCAACCGTTGAAGAGCAGTATGTGGCCGTTGGTGTACGGGCTGGTGGTGCTGGCCACCATGGGCCAGCCCTGGTCCACCTCGGAGGTGAACGTGGACCAGTCCGTGCCGCCCCAGGCCGAGTAGAGCCCGTGCTGCTGCATCCAGAGGACCATGTAGTCCCAGTAGGCCCCGCCGGCGTCGCGGCAGATGAAGCCGTGCGAGCCCTGTACCCAGACGTTGCCCGGGCTCACCCCCCAGATGTCGTAGGTGTGGCCCAGGAAGGTGTAGAGCTCGGGGATGTACCCGCCCCACTCGCTCCAGTGGCCGGGTGAGGGGTAGGAGCACCAGATGGAGTCCGGTGTGAGCCGGTTGTAGTACTGGACCGCCATCATGCAGCTGGCCGGCCCGCAGGACCAGCTGCCGTTGAACCAGTCGGGGGTGTCCCAGCGCTGGTGCATGTAGGGCACCAGGTCCAGCCAAGCCTCCGGGTCGTCGGTTCTCCCGGTTTCTGCCGACGGACGGAGCCGGCCCATTTCCAACCCGGGGATACGGCCGCTGCGAAGATCCGTGTATAGGAGGCTACCGTCGCCGCGGACCAGGGGCGAGGCGGTCGGAACGCCCCGGAGCAGGGTGTCCAGCCGGCCCTCTGCGGCCCGGGCTCGGACGATACTGCCCCCGGTCGGCTCGGTACCGCTTCCCTCCAGCTGGGCCCATACCGCCCCGCCGGGGGCCGGAACGGGGAAGCGGGCGCTGCCGACCCGCATGCGCACCTCGCCGGCTTCGTCGGGGAAGAGAAGTTCTCCCCCCGCCGTCTCCACCATGGCCATCTCCTCTCCGGGGACGGCCCGCACGGCCAGGACATGTCCGCCTATGTCGGGGGCGGGCCCACTGCCTGCGTGCAGGAGCCCGTCGTCGGTGGTGTAGAGAAGCCGCCCTGCCAGGAGGCAGGCGGTGGAGGGCGAGGGCTCCGTCTCCCACTCCCGCAGGACACCGCCTGTGCCGTCGATCAGCAGCACCCGCCGGGGCAGGCACACCAGGACGCCTTCCGGTGCGGGGAAGGGCCCGTATACCGTCCCGGCGCGGAGGAGCTCGGTGACGCCTTCCCCGGGGCTGTAGGAGACCAGCCGGTGTGCGTCGTCCAGGCATTCCCGGAAGAGGATGGCGCCGTCAAGCTCGGCCGCGTAGGCCCCGCTGCCGCGGCGGGCGGATATGCGGGTGGTCCGGCCGTCAGCGTGCAGCCACAGGCCTGCGCTGCTGCCGTTGGTGAGAATCAGGCCGTGGGAGGTCTGGGCCAGGGCCATGGGGCAGTCTCCGGTTGCCGGGAGGCCGGTGGTCAGGGCCGATGTCACGGTCCAGAGCATCAGGCATACCAGGCTTGACATGAGTACGTTAACTCCGTTCAAGTTGGATCAAACGCCAACCAACTTGATGAATTTAAACTCCGTCCCCGCTAGCGGGACTCGGCGCGGGCCCGGCGCTTCTGCTCCCGCTTCTCCTCCATCATGGCCTTCACCTTCATCAGGCGGGTGAGGTTGCCGCGCTCCATCTCGTCGAGGCGCAGGCGGATGTAGCGGATGGCCTCCTCCTGCTCGGGGATCATCTTGTACTCCAGGGCGTTCACCCTCCGCCTGGTGGTGTCGATCTCGTCGGCCAGCAGGCTGATGGCCTTCTCCTGCTGGGCCAGCTCTACTATCCTGGGCAGCACCTCCTTGTAGACCTCCAGGGCCTCGTCCAGCTCGGCGGGGGTGTCGAACATGCCGTAGTTGCGGACATCGCCCTCCAGGCCCACCTCCAGCATCGGCAGCTGGAGGTTCATCACCCGGCGGGTGGAGACGGAGAGCCGCGCCTCGGCCCCGGGGTAGCGGAGGGCGTCCAGGATCCCCGCCCGCTCCATTCCGGCCCGGGCGAAGAGGAACTCGCCGTAGGCCCGCATCAGCTCCTTCTCCAGGTCCTGCCGCTGGCCCATGTACTCGCCGATGAGGATCTTGAACTGCCGCATCAGCTCGTCCAGCTTGTCCTTGAGGAGCTTGTGGCCCCGTCTGGCCAGGCTGAGCTTCTTGCGAAGCCGCAGCAGCTCCATCCTGGTGGCGCGGGTCTGGGTGGCCATCAGTCCTCCTCTTCCTCCCCGGCGGCCTCCTCAACAGGCTCGGCGTCGGCCTCGTCCAGCTCCTCCTCCACCTCTTCGGCCCCGTCGCCGGGCCAGTACTCGTCCAGGATCTCGGGACTCACCCTCTTCATCTCGCCCCGCGGCAGCATCTTCAGAAGCTCCCAGCCCAGGTCCAGGGTCTCCTCGATGCCCCGGTTCTCGTCCTCGCCCTGGGAGATGTAGCGCTTCTCGTACTCCTCGGCGAAGTCCATGTACTGCCGGTCCAGGTCGCTGAGGGCGGCGGTTCCCAGTATCACCGCCAGCTCCCGGGCGTCCTTGCCCCGGGAGTAGGCGGCCATCAGCTGGTTGAACAGGTCGGAGTGGTCCTTCCGTGTCTTGCCCTCGCCAATGCCCTTGTCCTTCAGCCGCGACAGCGACTCCATCACGTCCATGGGAGGGTAGATGCCCTTCTTGTGCAGCTCGCGGTTGAGTATCAGCTGGCCCTCGGTGATGTAGCCGGTGAGGTCGGGGATGGGGTGGGTCTTGTCGTCCTCGGGCATGGACAGGATGGGTATCTGGGTTATGGAGCCCCTGCGGTTCTTGATCCTGCCGGCGCGCTCGTAGATGGTGGAGAGGTCGGTGTAGAGGTAGCCGGGGTAGCCGCGGCGTCCGGGGACCTCGCGGCGGGCGGCGGAGATCTCCCGCAGGGCGTCGCAGTAGTTGGTCATGTCGGTGAGGATAACCAGCACCTGCATGTCCTTCTCGTAGGCCAGATATTCGGCGGCGGTGAGGGCCATCCTGGGGGTGGAGATCCTCTCGATGGCCGGGTCGCTGGCCAGGTTGAGGAAGACCACGGCCCGGTCCATGGCCCCGGTGCGCCGGAAGTCGCGGATGAAGTAGTCGGCCTCCTCGAATGTGATACCCATGGCGGCGAACACCACGGCAAAGCTCTCCCCCTCGCCCAGCACCCTGGCCTGCCTGGTGATCTGGGCCGCCACCCGGGAATGGGGGAGGCCGTTGCCGCTGAACACCGGCAGCTTCTGGCCCCGGACCAGGGTGTTGATGCCGTCGATGGAGCTGAGGCCGGTCTGTATGAACTCCGCGGGGTAGTCCCGGGCGTAGGGGTTTATGGGGGCGCCGTTGATGTCCATCATCCGGTCGGGAACGATGGGGGGCGCGGTGTCGAAGGGGGCCCTGGGCCTGCCCTGGCCGTCGAAGACGCGGCCCAGCATCTCCTCGGATACACCCAGCTCCTGGCCCTTGCCCAGGAAGCGCACCCGGCTCTGCACTATGTCGGTGCCGCTGGAGCCCTCGAACAGCTGCACCAGCGCGGTGTCGCTGTCCACCTCCAGCACCTTGCCGTGGCGGACCTCGCCGTCGGCCAGCTCTATCTCCACCAGCTCCTCGTAGGAGACATCCTCCACCTTGTCCACCAGCATCAGGGGGCCGGATATCTCGACCGTTGTCCTGTACTCCTTGATCATCCCGCCACCCCCCGGGTCTCGCTGTCCCCGGCGGAGGCCAGCTCCTCTATCTGCTGCCCGGCCGTATCCACCAGGGCGTCTATCTCGTCCAGGCTGTCCTCGGACGTGTACCTCATCCTCGAGATCTCCTCACGCACCGGGATATCGAACAGCTTCTTGACCGGGACCTCCCGGCGGATGGCCTCCGACATCTTCTCGTGGACCCTCATTATCACCGCCAGCATGCGCCTCTGCTTATCCATGGAGGTGTAGGTGTCAACCTCGTGGAATGCGTTCTGGTGCAGGAAGTCCTCCCGCAGCGACTTGGAGGTCTCCAGCACCAGCTGGTCCTCGGGGGAGAGCGACTCCGCCCCCACCAGCTTGGCGATCTCCTGCAGGTTGGACTCCTCCTGCAGCAGGGCGATGGCGTCGTCGCGGTCGGCGATCCACTGCTCGCCCTCCTCCTCCTCGTAGTACTCCTGGAGGTTGTCGGTGTAGAGGCTGTAGCTGTCCAGCCAGTCGATGGCGGGGAAGTGGCGCTGGTAGGCCAGCTCGGCCTTCAGGCTCCAGAAGACCTTCACCACCCGCAGGGTGGCCTGCACAACCGGGTCGGAAAGATCGCCGCCGGCGGGGCTCACCGCGCCAACAACGCTGAGGGCGCCCCGGCGGTCGTCGCCCCCTGTGCACAGGACCTTTCCGGCGCGCTCGTAGAAGTCGGCGATTCGAGTACCCAGGTAGGCGGGGTATCCCTCCTCGCCCGGCATCTCCTCCAGGCGGCCGGACATCTCCCGCATGGCCTCGGCCCACCGGCTGGTGGAGTCGGCCATCAGGGCCACCGAGTAGCCCATGTCGCGGAAGTACTCCCCCATGGTTATTCCGGTGTAGACGCTGGCCTCCCTTGCCGCCACCGGCATGTTGGAGGTGTTGGCCACCAGGACGGTGCGAAGCATCAGGGGCTTGCCGCTCTTGGGGTCCTCCAGCTCGGGGAACTCCTGCAGCACGTCGGTCATCTCGTTGCCCCGCTCGCCGCAGCCCACGTAGACCACTATCTCGGCGTCGGCCCACTTGGCCAGCTGGTGCTGGATGACGGTCTTGCCGCTGCCGAAGGGGCCGGGGACGCAGGCGGTGCCGCCCTTGCCCACCGGGAAGAAGGTGTCTATCACCCGCTGGCCCGTGACCAGCGGCTGGTCGGGCGCCTGCTTCTTCGCCCGGGGGCGGGGCTGGCGCACGGGCCAGGTCTGGTACATCTGCAGCTCGACCTCGCCCTCCCCGGTCTGCACCTTGGCCACCACGGTGTCGATGTTGTAGCTGCCGCTGTCTATGACCCAGGTGACCTCGCCCTTCACGTCGGGGGGCACCATCACCTTGTGCTCGATCAGCTCGGTCTCGGGGACGGTGCCGATCACCTCGCCGCCGGAGACCTCCGCGCCCTTCTGCAGGACTGCGGTGAACTCCCACTCCTTCTCGTGGTCGAGGCCGGGGATGTTCACCCCGCGGGTGATCCAGTCCCCCGCCTGCTCGCGCACCTTGTCCAGCGGCCTCTGTATGCCGTCGTAGATGGCGGTGAGCAGTCCGGGGCCCAGCTCCAGGGAGAGGGGCTTGCCGGTACCGTACACCGGCTGGCCGGGCTTGAGGCCGCCTGTCTCCTCGTAGACCTGTATGGAGGCCCGGTCGCCCTTCAGCTCGATGATCTCGCCTATCAGGCGGTCGTCGGACACGAAGACCACGTCGTACATCCTCGCGTCCTGCATCCCCCCTGCCACCACAAGCGGGCCTGCGATCTTGTCTATCTTTCCCTCTATCATCACGTCCTCCGCAGGTTCGTCGAAGGTCCCGGCCCGCTGCCCTCCTCCGCCATCAGGTCCACCCCGACGGCGCGGGTTATGAGCCGGCGTATGGTCTGCTCACCCCGCCTCTGCCTGCCTGCGATCCCCGGAAGGACCACCACGGCGGGCAGGGCGCGGTGTGCCGTCTCCTCTATCTGTTCGGCCAGTCCGTCCACCAGGTCCTCGGTGACCATTATCACCGAGCAGCCCTCCGCCACGAGCCTGCCGAACTCCTCGGCCGCATGCCCGTGGTCCTCGGGCACCACGGTATCCACTCCCAGCGCCCGAAACCCCAGGACGGTATCTATGTCGCCTATGAAGGCTATCCTTCCCTCATGCTCGGGAATGGCTCTACCCATCTGTGTTCCAGTCCTTCCGTACGGCTAGCCTCTGGGAATCCGGCGGAGCAGCCTGCGGCGGTCCATGCCCGCCGTCTTTCCGGCTATGAGTATCCGCAGATGCCTGATCTCCAGCTCCCGTTTGACCACGAAGGCCGTCAGCGACTCCGGTCCGAAGGCGGCGTAGGAGGTGCGGTCCAGCATCTCCAGCCTCTCCGCCTCCATCTTCTTCTCGTAGGCCTGGAAGGAGCCGCGCTCCAGGCACTGTTCGAGCGTCTCCGCCAGCTCCTCCAGGCCGGTGGTGCCGGCCAGCGCCTCGGCCAGCCGTCCCCGCCGGTAGGCCCCGGCAATCTCCCCCGGCTCGTGGTAACCCCCGGGGGCCAGCATGCCCTCCAACCTCTCCGGGGGAACCTCCCTCACCTTCGCCCGGCCCGCGGTGAGGAAGTTCTGGGTCTCTATGTGGGTGCGGACGAACACGGCGAAGGACTCCCCCAGCTCGGGAAGCTCCTCGGTCTCCACCCTGGCCGCCAGCCTGTCCAGGACCGCGTCCACCTCGTACGCCTCCGGGTGGGAGAGCTCCAGAAGCTCCTCCGCGGCTTCGGCGAATATCCGCGGAAGCTCCTCCCGAGCCTCCTCCGAGTCCAGCGCGCGCTCGAGCAGGTTCGGGTCGAGGAGGCCGGATTCCTCCACGAAGACCTCCTCGGTGTCGGCGTCCAGCAGCCGGGCCTTCCACAGGTAACGGGCGTTGCGGACGTCGCGCCGGTGCATGATGCCGCGGATCAGCCTGGGGTCCTCGGAGAGCTCCAGAAGCTCCTCCTCCGTGGCCTTCATGGCCCGCTCGAAGGTGCCCTCCACGCTTCGGTGCTCCATGAACTGCGAGTACCAGGTGTCGCCGAGGAGCCGAAGGGCCTCTTCGCGGTCGTCGGCGGAGAGCAGCATCCCCCACATGCGCCCGTCCAGCAGCTGGGGCTCCAGGGCGCTCACCCTGCCGTTGGGGTATATGAACAGCCTGCGGGCCATTCCCTACCCGCTCTCCAGCGGGATCTCCGCGGAAAGCTCCATCACGAGGTCGTCGTGCGCCAGTCCGGCTATCATGTCGAAGGTGGCGTTCTGGCTCACCTTCCCCGACCGGAACACCAGACCCCCCCGGCCGGAGTGGCGCTCTTCGGAGATCACGAACTTGCGCTGGTCGGTCGAGTGCTCCCGCAGGAGCTCCTCGCCGATCCTGTCCCGGTCCGATTCGGCCAGCAGAACCTCCACCTTCCCCGACAGCGTGCAGGAGTCCAGCAGACGGCCTATGAGATCCAGGTACTCGTCCCCTTCCAGGGAAGCCAGCCTGTTCACGGCGGAGTCGATGGCGTCGTCGATCAGGCTGCGCCTGGCGTTCTGCAGCCGCTGCTCCGCGCCGCGCCGCTCGTGGGCCTCCAGCCGGTGACGGCGGTCCTGCATGCGCTGCTTCAGGCGCTTCTGGTCGTCGGCCAGCCTGGACCTCAGCCTCTCCTTCTCCTCCTCCAGCCGCTGCCGGCGCTCCCTCTCGGCCTCGGCCTCTACCCTCTCCGCCTCGGCCCTGCCGTCATCGCGGATCTTCTTCTCGATGGCCTCCAGTGACATGGCTCGGGCTACGCTGAGGGAAGCATCAGGAAGGAAACCAGGAAGCCGAGAATGGCGTAGAACTCCACGAACACCGCCAGGATCAGCGACTTGGCCGAATCATCGGGCTGCTTGGCCGTCATCATGGCGCCCGCCGCGCACACCTTGCCCTGGTGTATGCCCGAGAGCAGGCCGGATAGGGCTATGGGGAGGCCGGCCACGAAAGCGTGCCAGGCCAGGGCGCTGTCCAGCTCCACTCCCGTTATCCTGCCCAGGAGCAGGAAGGCTACGACGAATCCGTAAATGCCCTGGGTACCCGGCAGCGCCGAGAGGAGAAGCAGCTTTCCGAACTTCTTGGGGTCGACGCTCATGACCCCGGCGCTGGCCTGGGCGGCGGCCCCTATGCCTATTGCGCTTCCTATACCCGCCAGTGCGACGGACAGGGCCACTCCCATGTAGGCGATCAGCTGGTTCACGTGTTACTCCCTTCCTGTGTGCTGTGGGCTTGTCCGCCCCTGTTGTCTATCAGAACGAAACGGGGCCGGTACCTGAGGGGAACGAAGGGGACCCCGGTCCCGTCGAAGAACTTGCTGAAGAACTCCACGAACTGCAGGCGCGCGGTGTGTATGTAGCCGCTGAGAACCGCCATGAACAGGTTGAAGAGATGTCCGGCCACCACCACGAGGACCGCCAGGACGACTCCCAGCACCGGGATGCCTGTGCCGGCCAGCATGCCCCCCATCTGGTTGACCACCCGCCCTATGATGGCGCTGGACAGCGCCAGGGCGAACAGCCGCGAGTAGGAGAGAACGTCGCCCAGGAGGTTGATAATGCCGTAGGCCGCATAGGCCCCCAGGCCTATCCTGCCGCCGAGGCCCCCGGCTTCCCGGCCGCCCATGATGAAGATCAACACCGCTCCGGCCGCCAGAATGTAGAGGAAGAAGGTGCTGGTCGAGCTGTCGGCGGCGAACAGGGCCTCGCCCAGCAGGTAGCGGTTGAAGAGCCAGGGGAAGAGGCCGGCCACGGCCAGCAGCCACCCGGTCTGGTCCACCACCGCCGAGAGCCCCTCGCCCGCCCGAAGCCTCTTGATCATGTCCAGCACCACCCCGAAGGTGAGCTGTATCAGGCCCAGGGCCAGGGTTACGTAAAGGAACTGCTTGGAGAGGGCGAACTCGACGTCCTGGGACGGGGGAACGATGGAGTTGAGGAGGTCGGCAGGCGCCTGCAGGAATCCGGGCAGGCTGTCCTGCGGGACACCGAACCAGCTTCCCAGGAAGAGGCCGACCAGGATGCTGGCGATTCCGCCCTGGAAGAGAACGCCGAACAGCCGCGGGTTGCCGCCGCGGCGGCGGACGATCCTCCAGCCTATGGCGGCTCCCGCCGCCAGGGCCAGTCCGTAACCGCCGTCGCCGATGCAGATGCCCAGAAAGAACGCGAAGAAGGGGGCCAGGAAGGGGGTGGGGTCGAGGTCCTTCCTGCTGGGCCGGCCGAACATGTCCGTAAGGGAGATGTAGGGATCAACGGGGTCCGGCTCGGTCAGCGGGGAGGGGACCGTCTCGCCCTCCTCGAGCTCGACCTCGCTGACGCTGACCGGGCCCATCTCCTCCAGGCCCTCCCGCAGAGAGGGCAGATCGCGGCTTCTCACCCAGCCCCGAAAGAGGATGAACCTCTGGCTTGCCCGTCCCGAGGAGGCCGCGGACATGCGGGTGTGCAGCAGACCGAGCGCGTCGCGGAGGGAGCGCAGCCTGTCCAGCTCCCCAGCCTCCCGGGCGGCCTCCTCCCGCAACGCGTCCTGCTTGCGCTCGATCTTCCACAGCCGGTCCCGGGCCTCCTCCAGAAGCTCGGCGACCCTTCCCCTGCGGTCGCCGAAGTCCTGGCGGCCGAAGCCGACCTGCGAGAGCTGCTGGCTCAGATCCTCCCGCACCGACCGGTGGGCCACCAGGAGCACCCGCTGCTCGCTGCGGACGCTGGAGAGGACCTCCATGTGCACCAGCGGCTCGGTGACCATCCAGTCCCTGATCTGCTCCACTCCCTCGGCGGAGACCGTACCGGCCACGGCCCAGCAGATGCCGCTGTCGGCCCCCAGATCCTCGAGGGGAACCGAGAGCTCGCGCCAGCCCTCCAGGAAGGACAGCTCCTGCCGGGCCTCGCGGTAGTCGCTGTCCAGCTCGGCCAGCTCGCGGGCGTTGCGCCAGGCCCGCCGCGCGGTCTCCATCAGGTCGGGCTCCCTGACCAGGCTTGCCAGCTCTTCCTCCGTCATGGATCTGGGGGCGTACGTGAGGCCCCCGGGGGAATCCCCGCTCTCCTCCTCCAGGAAGGAAATGGTCCTGTCGAGGACGTCTATGTCGTCCTCCAGGCTGTCCACCGAGACCTCGGGAGTGTCCAGGAGGTCCTCCCGGTCGCCCAGGTCGATGGGGTGGAAGCCCCCGGACCTCTCCAGCTCTGAGAGTACCTCGCTCCTCAGCCCGCTGTGACAGATGACCTCTATCTTGGATACCGAGTCCAGGGCCATCAGGACCCGCCCCTGATAACCTCTGCCAGCTTGTCCGCCGCCTTTGCGCAGAGCTCTTCGCGGTGGGACTCGAGTTCCTTCAGGCGCTTCTCGACCTTTCCGTCGAGGCGGGAGTGGATCTCGGATACTTCGCGCTGAATGGTGTCCTCAAGCTGCCTTCGTTTCTCCGCCAGCTTCTCGCGTCCCCGGGCGCGGAGCTTGTCCTCGGCCTCGGGAATACCCATGCGTATCTCTCTGGCCCTGCGGCGGGCGGCCTCCACGTCCAGCCGCGCCTCCTCCTCCGCCTTTCTCAGCCTGTCCAGACTAGCCGACATTCCGTGAACCAGCCCTTCCTAGAATGACATATGGGCCTACCGGGCCCACCGACCCGGCCGACGAAAGCCCAGTTGTGGAAATCACCTGCGAAACAGCTTTAAGTGATCCACGCATCTAGCGCATTATCAATGGATTACTGGGTTTTCCACTCTCCGCGGGAGTTTTCCACATTTTCCACATTCCGGCGGAAGTGTATATCGCGCAGGACATTCTCAGCCTTCGGCCGACCTCTCGCGCATCCTGCAGTTCCCCTCGAAGAAGACGCCCTCCTCGATTATCAGCGAACGGGTGTATATGTCCCCCTCCACACGGGAACCGTTCTGCAGCTCCAGCTGGTTGGAGGCATGTATGGTCCCCACCACGGTGCCCCCGACTATGCCCTGCTGAATCCGCACCTCTCCCTTGACCACGCCGTCGTTGCCCACGGTGAGGGTTCCCTGCACGTCCAGCTCGCCCTCGACGGTGCCGTCCACCCTCAGGCCTCCCTCAACCTTGAGGGTCCCGGTGTAGACGCTGCCTTCGCCGAGAACCGAGTTCATTGAGGTAGGCGAGGTATCCTTGCTCATGTCATCCCCCTCAGAGAGTGTCGGCGCCCACCGGCGTCGCCACTCCGGCCAGGTTCTCTATCCTTCCGCGTATCTCCCTGATCCGCGCCAGTTCGCTTTCGATTGAGTCCAGGCGGGCCTGCAGGTCGGAGTACAGTGCCAGGGAGTCCTGCAGGACCTCCACCCGTCCCTCCAGGTTCCCCGCCCTTGCCCTTCCTCCCATGCCCAGGGCCAGCACGACCGCTGCGGCCACCACCAGCAGCGCCGCCATGACCAGACATGCCCGGATCAGCTGCAGGCGCCATCCGCGAAGGCTCCAGCTGCGCCTCCTTCCCCCTCCGTGGGGGGTTATGGTCAGCGTGAAGCCCCTGTTGTCCATCTCGCCTCCAGCGCCCGTCTGCTCCCGGTCCTTTCGGGACGGTATCCTACCCCGAAATCATGCAAAGGTCAACAATTACGCAGCCCCGTCTTCGGTTCAGAAAACCGACAGAGCGTCCTCGATCCCGTCGCGGTCCATGCCGGCCCCCAGACAGACCATGAGCAGCAGCCGAACCTTGTGTCCCGGCAGGTCCCCGGCCATCAACGCCCCCCTTCCCAGAAGGTCGCCTCCGCCGCCGACGTACCCGTAGACACCCAGAACCCTCCCCATATAGCATCTGCTGCAGACCGCCACCACCACGCCCCGGTCAATGGCGGCCTCCACCTGATCGGCCACCTCCGGTGGAGCGTTGCCTCTGCCGAAGGCCTCCACCACGACTCCGCGGCAGCCGCCGCGGACCGCGGCCTCGACCTGTCCGGCCCCGTAGCCGGCCGCCAGCTTGACCATGCCGACCCGTTCCTCCAGCCGCTTCGGGAGTTTCGACACGTCCAGCCGCACGGTGGGCCTGCGCCGCAGGAGCACCCTGTCATCGTCCACGTAGCCCAGCGGACCGTAGCCGGGAGATGCGAAGCTGCTGACGTTGCTGGTATAGGTCTTCGTGACCCTCAGCGCCGAATGTATCTCGTCATTCAGAACTACCGCAACTCCCAAGTTATGAAGTTCGTCAGTACAAACGGATCTAATGGCGCCCATCACGTTGCGGGGACCGTCCACGCCCAGCTCGCTGGGGCTTCTCATGGCGGCGGTGAAGGCAACCGGCTTGCCGGGCGGAAGAATCAGGTCGGCGAGGAAGGCGCTCTCCTCCAGGGTATCGGTGCCGTGGGTCACGACCACTCCCCGCACCTCCCCGCGGGACAGCTCCCCGGAGATCTCGCCGGCCAGGGACAGCATCAGCGCGGGCGGTATGTGCGGGCTGGGAAGGCTGAAGAGGGCCCTGTGCTCCAGGCTCACCCCCTCGGGCACCACGCTCCCCCCCGCCGGGGGGGCGGAGCGGCCAGGGGCGATGTCCAGGCCCGAATCGGCACTCACCATCTCGATGGTTCCGCCGGTGGAGAGGAGGACCACCCTTCCGCCTTCCATGGGATGCCTTTCCAGGATCGGGCCGTCAGTCGGAGGCCAGCTCGCGCAGGCGGGCCTTCATCCGCTCGGGGTCGCCCATGGTCTCCTCGAGGACCCGGGCCAGGCCTTCGGAGGCGGCTGCCGCATCCATGGCGGAGAGGAGTTCCGTATCGGTGCTGGCGGCTTCGAGAAGCTCGGGGCTCTTCTCGAGCAGCTCCAGCATGTCCTGCTTCTCCGGGTCCATGGTCCATCGAAGTAGTATGGCGACGGAGTCGGCGTTGTCGCGGTAGCGGCGTCTCATCTCCGAGCTGATCTCCTCCGCCTCCCGGGCCGAAACCACGCCGCGCCGGACACGTATCCGCCCGAAGACCTCCATTGTGGTCTCGAAGGCCTCGCGGGCGGTCTCCACCGCCGAGTCCTGTTTCCGGGCCTTGGGGTTTATCAGCCAGGTCTCGTCCAGGGCCTCGTGGAAGTGCATGTCCAGCCGCTTGCTGTCCTCGCTGAGCACCGCTTCCTCTATCGCCAGGTAGAGCAGTCCGAACCTGCGCAGGAAGTTGACCTGGGCGGCGATGCCACGCTCGTAGGACAGTCTGTCCAGAAGCCGGTCCACCAGCTGGTCCCGGTTCTCCATGCCGGCTATGAGGAGCTCCAGCCTGCTCATGGCCCTGCGACGCCAGAGCGGCCGGAACAGCTGCTTCTCCAGGTTCCTGGCCGCCGCCGGAACGTCCTTCACCGGCGCCCTGCCCTGCTTCACCGCCAGCGACCGCTCCAGGGCGAGCAGCAGGTTCTCTCCGCCGCTCTCGGTTCCCAGGAACTCCGCCACCTCCAGGAAGCTCTCTATGAGGCCCTCCGCCTGCTCGGGCTTGCCCTCCGCGACCAGCATCAGGTCTATGACGCAGTTGCAGAAGGTGCTGAAGACCTGTTTGCGCCAGTACCGGCAGGGGTTCTCGCCGCCGGTGTCCTTCAGAGCGTCGAAGAACCTCTCCGCTTCGACGAGTTGCTCCAGCGCGAGAATCTCGCCCCCGTGCTCGTAGCTTCGGAAAACGTCGATCAGGTCGGCGCCGCCCACGTTCCTGCGAAGCCTGGCCAGCTCCTGGCCCTTGCCCTCCCTCACGAAGGACGTGGTCTCCAGCAGACCGGCGCGGGAGAGGCCGATGGCCAGCTTGCGGCATCCGCGCACGAAGAAGCTGCGCTGCTTCTCGTCGGTGGTCAGCACCTGGGCAACCCGCAGGGCCTCCTTCATCAGGGCGTTCTCCTGGCGGCGACTGCCCTGCCAGACCTCGAAGAGCTCGGAGGCCCATTCCTGGGAGAGTCTGGTGGGTATCGCCGGTTTTCCGGTGAGCTCGGACTGGATGCGTATGTTGTACTCCTCGATGAGGTGCTGCTCCAGCCTTATCACCACCTCGGAGAGGTAGTCCTCGCCCGCGGGAACCCCGTGGCTGCTCCGCACCGCCGTTCTGGAGAGGCGGTCGAGGAAGGGCATGAGCTTGCCGGGCTTGCGGGCCGTCAGCTCCACTGCCAGGGGAAGGGCCTCGCCGAAGAATACGGCTCCCGCGTCTATCTGCCAGCTGGCGATCTGGTTGTCGGGCTCCCCGGTACCGGTGGGCATTATTCTTTCGATAAGGGTGCTGAGGCTCTCTTCGGTGAGCTCGTCGATGGCATCGGGGTGCCCCACCATCACCCGAACCAGGTTCTGAAGGCCCACGTTGACGAAACGGCTGAACGCCGAGCTGTACTGTTTCTCCCATACCGCCTGCGTACTGAAGGCTTCGGACAGTAGCTTGGCCCGGTTCAGCAGGTCGTCGGCGCGGTGGCCCTCCATGCCCGGAAGGCGCAGCAGCCTGGCAATGCAGTCCTCTACCACCCGGCTCCGATCGCCGGCCCGGAACAGGCTGGAGAGGAGATTCAGCTCCACCTCCCGCAGGCTGTCCACGCCGACGGGCTTGTTGTAGTCGGCCGTGGCCAGTGTCAGGTATTCGGCAAAGGCCTCCTCGTCCGCACTTATCTCCTCCAGGAGGGGGGAGACTATCATCTCGAGGAACCGGCCCCGCCGGTTCTCCTCGGCTATCTTCTTCAGCGCCTCCAGCACCACGGACAGGGCCTGCTCTCCGGTGCGGACGAGCTCATCGAACCAGTCGGGCGGAAGGCCTCCCAGCAGCTTCTTGCGGCTGTCGGGGTCCAGCAGTGACATGATCTCGGATACCACAGGCACCAGATCCAGAAGCTCCCGGTCGGAAAGCCCCGACTGGCTCCGCATCAGGAAGGAGGCCGAGGCGACAGCCTCCGCCGGCGTGCAGGTGGTGCGGTCCCAGGCGCTGGCCAGCAGGTCAAGGCCCTTGTCCGGCCGCTCCAGCTGAACTATGTGCCCCATGAGCTTGTGGAATGCGTTGCGCATGGCCGGGCCGTCGGGGCCGGCTGCCAGGGTCTCGGATATGGAACCCGCCCGCTGCAGGGAGCGCATATCCAGGCTCTCATCGCTGGAATCCAGGTACTCGGCCAGGGAGGCGGTGGCGTCCACGAGTGTCTCGCTTACCGTGCCCCCCATCTCCTCCACCAGCTTCCTGAGGTTCTCCAGAGGAGTGCCCATATCGGGAAGTGCGGCTATCGTGACCATCGACCGGCCGGTTTCGTCCGGTGACGAGAGGAAGCCGCGGAGAGAGAGGACCTCTACGCCTATCTCCACCTCAACCGAGCTTACCAGCGCGTTCCTTACCTCGGGAAGGTCGGCGAGGGCCTCCAGGGCGTCCTGCGGGTCGGTTCCTCCGAACCTCTCGCAGACGGTGTGGGCCGCGGTGCGGGTGAGCAGGTCCTCCAGGCCGCGGTTCTCCTCCAGCATGCCCAGCACGCCGGCGAGCAGCCGCACGGAGTTCTCGGGAACCGCAAATCCCCGAAGACGTCGGTAGAGGAGCTCCCCGTTGCGTGCAATTGCCCTCCAGATGGGAAGACTCTCCTCGTCGAGGAGCTTCCAGCCCATCTCGGCGGCGAAATCGAGCAGCGACTCCCGGGCAAAGGGACGCGCTTCTTCCAGCAGGCTCTCGGCCCGCTTCAGGGCCTGTATGACCCTCTCGCCGTGCTCCGCCGTGCACTCCAGCCAGTAGCAGAAGCGCTCGGGCCAGCGGCCGGCCAGCTTCACCAGGAAATGGGCCATGGCGCTGGACCTGGTTCCCTCCCCTATCCTCCTCATGGCCTCGTAGAAGAGGGCCAGCACGTTCTCCAGCTCCATGTCCACCACGGCGGAGAGCTGGCTCCACATCCAGGCTATCTGGAAGAACTCCATGACAGCGGTGGACCGGGTGCTGACAGGAAGGGCGGATACGGCAGCGATCCAGCGCTCCAGCAGCGCAGGCTCCACCGGAGGGGGAGAGGATATGACTCCCAGGCTGTCCAGCAGCCTCTTCCTGGAGGCTTCGGGCAGCTCGGAGATTGTCGCCGAAAGGCGCAGGCAGCTGGTCTCCCACTCGCCGCCCTCGAACACCCGCAGGTTCTGCAGGCCGGCGGCTATGCTCCTGTCCAGGGAGGAGGGATCTATTCGCTTCTCCGGCAGCGTGGCCGGGGCCCCGACGTCGGGGACGGGCGAGGGCCTGGGCTCGTTGACCCTGTACCACAGCTTCAGCTGCTTGACGAGCCGGTCTGTGGTCTCGCTCATCCATCACCCCCGCTGAAGAAGGTACCGGCCTCGGGGAGCTCAAGCATCTCCGACGTCTTCCCCTTCGTCTTCCTCGGGTATCCTCGCGGCGTCGACTACGCGATCGCCCTGGGGAAGGTTCATGAGTCTTACCCCCTGGGTGCTTCGGCCGATGAGGCTTATCTGGGCCGCCGGCACCCGTATGACCATCCCGGTGGCCGACACCAGGATCACATCTTCGGTATCCTGCACGGACATAACCTTGATAACCTGCCCGGTCCTCTCCGTACAGCGCATGTTGATGACCCCCCGGTTGCCGCGATGGGTCCTGGGGTACTCGTCCACCACCGTCCGTTTGCCGAATCCACCGGCCGAGATGGTGAGGATCGTGCTGCTCTCGTCCAGCACGACCATGCTCACGACCCTGTCGCCGGAGGGGGTGCGGATACCGTTCACCCCCATGGTATGGCGGCCCTGGGGCCTGACCTCGGACTCGCCGAACCTGTTGGCGAGGCCGCTGCTCTTGGCCAGCATCACCTCCGAGTCCCCGTCGGTGAGACGGGCTCCCACCAGCCTGGCTCCCTCCTCGAGCCTTATGGCCCAGATGCCGTCCCGCCGCGGGTGGCTGTACGCGCGCAGCGGAGTCTTCTTGATCTTGCCGCGGTCGCTGGCCATCAGCACGTACCGGTCGTCGAAGTTCTTGACGCAGACATGCGCCACCGGTCTCTCATCGGGCCTCAGCTCCAGCAGGTTCACTATCGCCTTGCCCCTGCTTGACCTGCCGGCCTCGGGGATCCGGTAGACCTTCAGCCAGTGGCATCTGCCCTGGTTGGTGAAGAAGAGAATGTAGCTGTGGTTGCTGGAGACGAATATCTGGTCCAGCTGGTCCTCCTCCCGGGTGGACGCCCCGCTGATGCCCCGGCCACCCCGGTGCTGACTGCGGTAGGTGTCCAGCGACAGCCTCTTTATGTAGCCGCTGTAGGAGACCATGATCACCATGCGGTCGTCGGGCATCAGATCCTCCACAGTCAGGCTTCCCGGAGGATGGAGGTCTATGCCCGTCATCCGCTCGCGGCCGTAGGTCTGCGCTATCTCGCGAAGCTCCGCCGCCACCACTTCCATGCGGGCGTCGCGGCTGCCCGCAAGCCGTTCCAGGTCGGCGATCCGTGCCCTGAGCTCGGAGAGCTCCCCGGCGAGCTCCTCGGCCTCCAGGGAGGTGAGGCGATGCAGCCTCATGTCCAGAATGGCCTTGGCCTGCCGCTCGGTGAAGTCGAAACCCTCAATCAGCGCCTCGTTGGCCTCTTCCCGGTCCCGCGAGGCCCGAATGGCCGCTATGACCTCGTCTATCACGTCCAGGGCGGCCAGCAGCCCCTCCAGTATGTGCGCCCGACTGCGGGCCTTTTCCAGGTCGTAGCGGGTGCGGCGCAGCACCACGTCGTGGCGGTGCTCCAGGAAGTGGTCGAGCATCTGCCTGAGGGTCAGCCTTCGGGGCTGGTTGTGCACCAGGGCCAGCATGTTCGCTCCGAACGTGGATTCCATGGCCGTGTGCTTGTAGAGCTGGTTGAGAACCACCTCCGGGACCACATCCCTGCGAAGCTCTATCACTATGCGCAGTCCCTCGCGGTCCGACTCGTCGCGGATGTCGGTGATTCCGCGGATGCGCTTCTGCTTGACCAGGTCGGCTATTCCCGATATCAGCTTGGATTTGTTCACCTGGTAGGGCAGATCCTCCACTATTATGGCCGACTTGCCGCGGTTGGTCTCCTCCCGTGAGGTTCGCGCCCGCACCACT
This sequence comes from uncultured bacterium, assembly GCA_964553045.1. Taxonomy (GTDB): domain Bacteria; phylum Fermentibacterota; class Fermentibacteria; order Fermentibacterales; family JCC-6; genus JAWLEP01. The sequence goes on from CAZKJG010000004.1 coordinate 108,978, forward strand.
ACCCTGCCCTTGCCCGTCAGGTAGGCGTCCCTTATGCCCCTCGTCCCCATGATCACGCCGCCTATGGGGAAATCGGGCCCGCGGACTATCTCCAGGAGCCGTTCATCGGACAGCCCGGGGTCTTCTATTATGGCGCAGCAGGCGGCCACTACCTCCCGCAGGTTGTGCGGCGGGATGTTGGTGGCCATTCCCACGGCTATGCCGGAGGAGCCGTTCACCAGGAGGTTGGGTATCGCCGACGGGAGGACCCGCGGCTCCTTGAGGCGGTCGTCGAAGTTGGGGACGAAGTCCACCGTCTCCCGGTCTATGTCGGAGAGCATTTCGCCGCCTATGCGCGACATCCTTGCCTCGGTGTAGCGGTAGGCGGCAGCGGGATCGCCGTCCAGGGAGCCGAAGTTGCCCTGACCGTTGATCAGAGGATGCAGCAGCGAGAAGTCCTGCGCCATCCTGACCATGGCATCGTAGACGGCGGAGTCGCCGTGAGGGTGGTACTTGCCCAGCACGTCTCCCACCACCGATGCGGACTTCTTGTAAGGCCGGTTGTATCCCAGCCCCTGCTCGTACATGGAGTAGAGTATCCTGCGGTGAACGGGCTTGAGCCCGTCGCGGACGTCCGGCAGGGCGCGGGAGACTATCACGCTCATGGAGTAGTCCATGTAGGAGCGCTTCATCTCGTCTTCCAGCTCGACGATGCTGATGCGTCTGTCCCTGTCCTCGCTCAAGCTGCTGCCTCCGTGATCAGACATCGAGGTTGGTCACCTCCGCGGCGTGATCGGTGATGAACTTCCTTCTGGGCTCCACCTCGTCGCCCATGAGGATAGAGAAGATCATGCTGGCCTCGACGGCGTCATCGAGGTTCACCCTGGACAGGCGCCTGGTCTCCGGGTCCATCGTGGTCTCCCACAGCTGGTCGGGGTTCATCTCGCCGAGCCCTTTGTAGCGCTGCACGGAGATCGACGAGCCGCCTGCGGACTCTACGATCTCCCGGCGGGCGGCCTCGTTGTAGGCGTAGCGCTCCCTGCGGCCCACCTTGATCTTGTACAGCGGAGGCTGCGCTATGAATATGTGCCCCCGCTCTATCAGCACCGGCATGTAGCGGTAGAAGAAGGTAAGAAGGAGGGTTCTTATGTGGGCCCCGTCCACGTCCGCGTCGGTCATGATGATTATCTTGCCGTAGCGCAGCCCGGCCAGCTCGAACTCCTCCTCTCCGATGCCGGTGCCCACGGCGGTGATTATCGTCCGGACCTCCCGGTTCTTCAGTATGCGGTTCAGCGGGTACTTCTCCACGTTTATTATCTTCCCCCGCAGAGGCAGGATTGCCTGGAAGTGCCGGTTGCGCCCCTGTTTGGCGGATCCGCCGGCGGAATCGCCCTCCACGAGGAACAGCTCGGCCTGGTCTGGGTCCGACACGGCGCAGTCCGACAGCTTGCCGGGAAGGGCCGCGGACTCCAGGGCACTCTTGCGCCTGGTGAGCTCCCGGGCCTGTCGGGCCGCCTGCCGTGCGGCCTTGGTCTCGTAGCACTTCTTGACGACCTTGCGGGCGATGCCGGGATTCTCCTCGAGGAACTGGGCAAGACCCTCGTAGACCGACGAGGAGACCACTCCCTGAACGTCGCGATTGCCGAGACGGGTCTTCGTCTGACCCTCGAACTGCGGGTCGGAGAGCTTTACGCTGACCACCGCGGTGAGCCCCTCGCGGACGTCGCTGCCGGAGAAGCTCTCGCCGGACTTCCGGAACAGGTTGGCGGAGGCCGAGTACTCGTTCAGACAGCGGGTCAGGGCGGTCTTGAATCCGGTCAGATGGGTGCCGCCATCCACGGTGTTGATGTTGTTCGCGAAGCTGAAGATCTCCTCCTGATACCCGGTGTTGTACTGCAGGGCCACCTCCAGTATCACCTTCTCGCCGGCTTCCGTCTCCACCTCGCGGGAGAAGAACAGCGGCTCCTCGTGCAGGGGGTGCCGGGTCTTGTTCAGGTAGGAGACGAACGACGCAATGCCCCCGTCGTAGCAGAAGCTGTGGCTCTTCCCCTGGGAGTCGGGTCTGAGGTCGCGCATGGTTATCGAAAGGCCGCTGTTGAGGAAGGCCATCTCCCGCAGCCTCTTGGAGAGAAGGTCGAAGTTGAAGGTTGTTATCTCGAAGATCCCATCGTCGGGCATGAAGGAGATCTCGGTTCCCGTGCGATCGGTGGTCCCCGTTATCTTCAGCGGCTCGGCGGGCATGCCGCGGGAGTAGCTCTGCCTGTACTCCTTCCCGCCTTTCCAGACCGTTACGCTCAGCCATTCCGAAAGGGCGTTGACCACGCTCACGCCAACCCCGTGGAGTCCGCCGGAGACCTTGTAGGACTTGTTGTCGAACTTGCCTCCGGCGTGGAGCTTGGTCATGACAACCTCCAGCGCGGGCACGTTCAGCTCGGCGTGAAGCTCTATCGGTATACCGCGACCGTTGTCGGTGACGGTAACCGAGCCGTCCTCCTCCAGCACCACCGATATGCTGTCGCAGTATCCGCCCTGGGCCTCGTCAACGCTGTTGTCCACCACCTCGTACACCAGGTGATGCAGGCCGGTGGAGGAGGTGGAGCCTATGTACATGCTGGGCCGTTTTCTCACCGCCTCCAGCCCCTCGAGCACCTGTATCGAGTCGGCGTTGTAAATGCTGGGTGTCTCCGGTTCCATGTACGCCTTCCTAGGCTTGTTCGCGTTGACCCGTGCCGCCGCGCCGACGGATTACGACGATCCGCTCGAACACCGTCTTACCGGCGGCGGCGTTGAGCGCTTCCAGTATCTCCGCCTGTCTGGAGCGTATCTCCATGCCGGCGGCGGGGTGGTGTACGGCCACCCTCAGCTCGTCCCGCAGAAACCCGATTACCGACGAGTACTCGGCAATTCGCTCTCCGGCCGCCTTCGGCCAGCCTTCCGCCGCCCTTCGGCGTAGCTCGTAGAGGTCTATGCCGCTTCGGCTTCTAAAATCGCGCACCAGATCCGAGAGGGCTCTCACGGGAACACCTGCAGTGCCGGCAAGCGAGTATCACTCACCTTCGCCGGGGAGCTTCACCGGCATGAGCAGCGCCAAGTAGTCCACGTCCTCGGGAGCCGTCTCCTGGCGAATGATAACCGCGGTGGTGCTGTCCTTGACCAGGACTCGTACCCGTTCACAGTCCATATTGCGAAGGATGTCCCGCAGGAAGTCACCGTTGAAACCTATTCGCATGGGGTCGCCGCCGTAATCGGCTTCCAGCTTCTCGTGGGCCTCTCCGGCGTCGGAGTACTCGGCCTCTACCAGCACGTTGCCGGGCTCCAGGCTGAACTTCACCTGGTGAGTGGCCGGGTTGGCGATTATGCGCATTCGCCGGAGGGCGGAAACGAGGTCTTCGCGCTCCATGGCCATCTCCATGTCGTTGCCGGAGGGAATTACCTTCTCGTAGGGAGGGTAGGGGCCCTCGATGGTTCGACTGAATATCACCGTGGAGTCCATTTCGAAAGATATCTGGTTGCCCCCGAACCGTATGCTTACACTATCGCCGTCGGCCAGCTTCGTCAGCAGGTTAAGCGCCTTGGGCGCTACTATGGCCTCCAGCGGCTCGGGAGCGGTTATGCCCGGCATGCGTATTCTGGCCAGGCGGTGGCCATCGGTGGCCACCATCTCGAATCCCTCCGTGCCGAGCTTCCACAGGCCACCGTTCAGGGCCGGACGGTAGTCGTCGCGGGCCACGGCGTACGAGGTCTTCGTTATGGCCTCCGAGAGCACCTGCACGGGCAGGGTGATGGGGCTACCCTCCTCCAGCTTGGGCAGGGCCGGGAAGGAGTCCGTGGAGCTGCCGCTCAGAGTGAACTCGCTGCGGTCGCAGGTAATGGTTACCCTGTTGCCCGTGCCGGAGAGGTGCACATCGCCGCCGGGAAGCTCCCGAGCTATCTCGTGCAGCCGCTTTCCGGGCAGGGCAAGCGAACCCGGGCTGGTTATGGTGGCCGGGACCGAGGTTATGACGGTGGTGTCCAGATCGGTGGCCGAAAGCCTCAGAAGATCCTCCTCCGCTTCCAGGAGCACGTTGGTGAGAGATGGAAGACTGGTTCTGGGGGGGAGCGCGGTGGCTACGGTGTTGAGTCCGTTCAGAAGATCGGAGTGGGAAACGAGAATCTTAATCATGACGTCAACCCTCCGGCATAGAGTAATTCCAAAACAGTAGAGGAACAGTTATTGAAATTATACTTGTGGACATGCCGGAAAGCCACCTCTACCGCATGTACCGCAGCGGAGTAGGAATGTGTAAAAATAGTGAATAACCGAACAGTGAAAGGCGAGTTTTCCACAACGCGCCCAGGGGGAACGAGAAGTAGACACCCGAGAGTGGAAAAAGCTCAGCTGGTCAGGCGGTTCTTTAGCTCATCCACCCTGCGCCTCAGGGCGGAGTCGCTGTCGCATAGGTATTCGACGCGGTCTATGGCGTTGAGAACGGTGGAGTGATCCCGGCCGGAGAAGAACTCCCCTATGGACGAGAGGGAGCTGGAGGTGAGGTCGCGCATCAGGTACATGGCGATCTGGCGGGGTACGAGAATCTCCCTCTTCCTGGCCTTCCCCTTGAGCTGGCTGGGCGAGATGGAGAACTCCTCGGCCACTGCGGAGGTTATGGTCCCGGCGGTCAGGGAGCGCTTGCGGTTGCCCAGGTAGTCCGAGACCACCCTCTCGGCCATCTCCATGTCCACCGGAGAGCCGGTCAGGCGGGAGGTGGCCGCCAGCCGGTGAATGGCCCCCTCCAGCTGGCGGACGTTGCTCTTGATGGTGTTGGCTATGTAGGAGAGGACCTGCGAAGGGAAGCTCTCCCCCTCCGTGCGGGCCTTTACCTGCAGGATGGCCAGGCGGGTCTCGTACTCGGGGGCCTGTATGTCCGCCACCAGCCCCGACTCGAACCGCGAGATCAGGCGCTCCTCGAGCGGCTCTATCTCGTTGGGCGGCCGGTCGGAGGTGAACACGATCTGGCGGCCGCTGTGGTAGAGGTCGTTGAAGCGGTGAAAGAGCTCCTCCTGGGTTCCCTCCTTGCCGGCGAGGAACTGTATGTCGTCCATGAGCAGAAGGTCGAGGTCCCTGAACTCCCGCCGGAAGGAAGCCACGGCTGCAGAGCCGTTGGGCACGGCGGAGATGTAGCGCTGGGTGAACTGCTCCGATGATATGTACTTGAAGGTCTTGTCGGGGCAGTTCTCCACCAGGTAGTGGGCTATGGCCTGAATCAGATGGGTCTTGCCCAGCCCCACCCCGCCGTAGATGAAGAGGGGGTTGTAGCTGGGGCTTCCCAGCTCCTGAGCCACTGCCATGGCTCCGGCGTAGGCCAGCTCGTTGGACGACCCCGAGACGAACCGGTCGAACGTGTAGCTGGGATGCAGGTAGCTGTGGTGGCCGTCCGTGCGCTTCACCGGAGGCTGGAGCGGCGACTGCGGCGAGGCGGGGTCACCGACGAAAACCAGCGCGAGGTCCTGACGCCCGGAAATACTGTGCAGCAGGGACTCCAGGAGGTCGCCGAAGTGGCTTTTGGCCCACTTGGCCATGAACTCGGTGGGAAAGCGGACCAGGTAGCGGGCCTCCTCGCTGTCCAACTCCTCGAAACGCGAGTCCGAGAGCCATGTGCGGAACGTGGTTTCGTTCATGTCGCCGGAAGCCAGGGAAAGCACCTCCGGCCAGACCGAGGAGGGGTTCTTCATGGCGCGAACGCCCCCAAACGGGCTAAGCCGGTATCAACTACGGAGAAGAGAGAGTTGTCAACAATGTTTTCCACAGCAAGGCCAGGGCGTAAAACATTTGAGGCCAGCAACTTGTAAACTCGGCTCAGTCGACCCAAAAGGATTTGTGCATTTCCGGCGAAGGGGAAAGGGAGTCGGGCAGGACTCATGGAATCGTTCTCCCTCCTACGCGATTTCCGGACGGCGGGTGGCACTGTGAACCGCTGCGTCAGGGTGCCGGAAGCGAAAAAACAGCTTGACACATAGACTTGCCTTGGCTAGCTTTGGCCTCCGAATTCAGACGGAGACAATGGCTAATAGAAGATGAATCTCCCGACCGCGTCAAGACCGTCGGGAGCAAAGGTGGAGGAAGCATGAAGCGCACCTACCAGCCGAGCAAGGTAAAGAAGGCGAGAAAGCACGGCTTTCGGGCCAGAATGCGGTCCCGAAGCGGAAGGAACGTGATCAATGCCCGCAGAAGGAAGGGCAGGAAGCGCCTGGCACCCTGAACGGCTGAGGAGGTCGTCGGACTTCAGACGGGCATTCGGGAAGGGCCGACGCTACAGAGGCGACGTGCTGGGGGCGGCCGTCGTCGTGAATTCCCTGGGCGTTATGCGCCTGGGGTTTTCTGTTTCGGCGAAGATGGGAAACGCCGTAAGGAGGAACCGACTCAGGCGAAGGTTGCGTGGAATGGCCCGGGATTACTGGCCACCGGCATCGATGGATATAGTAGTGTGGCCGGCTGTGCCGCTCGAGCGGATTACGCTGAGGATGCTGAAATCGGAGATGGGGAAGATTGGCGAGGAGATCCGGGCACTGGCCGAGAAGGGCAGTTGAGGCTGTCATACGCGCCTATATCAGGTTGCTCTCGCCGATTACGCCGGCAAGTTGCAGGTTTACCCCGACCTGCAGCAGGTACACGCTTCAGGCTGTGAAGAGGTTTGGAGTAATGAGGGGCCTGTACCTGGGTCTGGCGCGCCTGGTCAGGTGCAACCCCTTCTGCCGCGGCGGGCATGACCCGGTTCCGGACAGCTGGGACGACAGGAAGGGCAGATGAGCGATCAGCAGAGGATGATACTGGCGGCGGTGCTCATGGCAGGGGTCCTGTTCTTCAGCTGGACCCTCACGGACCGCGGCGATGATGGAGAAAGCCAGCGTCGGCCGTCGCGGGCCGAAACCGCGGTGGAGCCCCCGCCGGACAGCGCCGCGTCGGATGAGCCTGCGGTCGTCGATACGGTCTCTGTGGGGGCCTACACCATCCCCGACAGCGCCGAAGAGGGAAGCGTCACCGTGCTGGTAATGGAGGGGTCGGGCGGAGACACGCTGGTTTCCGCCGAGGTCGACCTCCTCGGGGGAGCCATCGGCCGCTGGGAGCTGCACGATTACCGCAACCTCTCAGACGGCACAGGGCCCAGGATTGACCTGGGGGCCAGGGGTCTGCTTTCGGTTACGGAAACGGGGGTGCCGGTTCCCTTCGCCTGTCCGGGGCAAGATACACTGGTTGTGAGGAGCGAAGAGGAGTCGCTCAGGCTGCAAGCCCCGGGCGGCGGATGGAGGGAGTACACATTCCATGCCGGCGCCTACCACTTCGAGGTGAGCCAGGACGGTCTGCCGGGCGGCCTGGAGATACCGGCCGGAGCCGTTCCGATCTCCGAAGAGGGGGTCAAGCCCGGTGACTACTTCAAGGCCGTATGGATGAGGGCCGGGGACCTCGAGGACGAGAAGGCTTCGGATTTGGAGGGCTCGGTAGAGAGGGATGAGGTCGAATGGGGGGGCATAAGGTCAAAATACTTTACGATATTGATTATTAATAAGCAAGAGAAAGAGGATGTTCTGTTCGATGCTCCGGGCGACGCGTCGCCCTCGGCGGTAATGGCGACGACCTCGGCGAGGGTATACGCGGGGCCCGTGGGATACCAGCGGCTGCAGTCGATGGGAATCGGGGCCGAGCACATGGTGGACTTCGGCTGGCCCATAATAAGATGGATAGGCAGGATAATATTCTGGTTCATCAGCGTTCCGCTCTCCTTCATCGGTAACTGGGGAGTGCGGATAGTAGTCCTCACCGCCGTTCTCAAGACCCTTCTGTGGCCGCTCACCACGAAGAGCTTCACCTCCATGCAGAAGATGAAGGAGGTTCAGCCGCGGCTGAAGGAGCTTCAGGAGAAGTACAAGAGCGACCCCAAGAGACAGCAGACGGAGATGCAGAAGCTGTACAGGGAGGAGGGGGTCAACCCGCTGGGAGGCTGCTTCCCGCTGCTTCTTCAGATGCCCTTCTTCTTCGCCATGTACAGGGTTCTCTCCAACCTGGTCGAGTTGCGGGGGGCCGACTTCGTCCTCTGGATAGACGACCTCTCGCGGCCGGAGATTCTGGTTCCTTTCGGGGGAAGCGTTCTGGGCCTGGAGGGAGTGGGACTCCTCGCGGTGCTGATGGGCGTATCCATGTTCATACAGCAGAAGATGAGCGTCACCGATCCCAGTCAGAAGACCATGGTCTACGTGATGCCGATTTTCATGACCTGGCTGTTCATGCGTTTCCCGGCGGGGCTGACCCTCTACTGGTTCGTCAACAACCTGCTCACGATAGGTCAGCAGGAGCTGATAAAGAAGCGGCTGGAGAAGGCTTCCGGATAGGGTCGGGCCCCTCGGCCGCCGGAAGGAAAGCAGGATGCGACACTCACCCCGGTCGAACGACTCCGCCCGCAGTAACCGCCCGGCGGAGCTCCCACAGGAGGCAATAGCTGCGCCGGCCACGCCAAGGGGCACCTCGGCATTGGCCATGGTGAGACTCAGCGGCCGCGGCTGCGGACGTATTGTGGAGTCGCTGATGCGGATACCGGAGGGGTCTCTGGCCGAGGGCCGCATGCGGCGTGTGGGAGAGGTGTACGGCCCGGAGGGCTCCGTAGACAGCGTGGTGGCCATCTACTGGCGGGAGGGAGCCAGCTATACGGGGGAGGAGATGGTCGAGGTCTGCTGCCACGGGGTCCCCCGCATAGTAGACAGGCTGATGGAGCTGGTAATGGCCTGCGGAGCCAGGGCCGCGGAGAGCGGCGAGTTCACCCGCAGAGCGCTTCTCAACGGACGGATGACGGCGCTGTCCGTAATTGAGCTGGCCGCCGTCACGGCCGGTTGGCATCCGGTGGCGGAGGGCGGACTGGAAGAGGAGGTGGGGCGGGCAAGGGAAGCCGCCGCAAGGGCGGCGGAGGCCCTGGAGGGCGAGATAGAGTTCGGCGAAGCGCGGGACGAGGTGGAAGCGGACGCGGAACGGGCCCTGGAGGCCCTTGCAGAGGCTGTGGACGTCGTGCGAGCGGCCGTCCGCGCGGCGGAGGGCGAGAGGCGCGTTGTGGTGATGGGTCCGACCAACTCGGGAAAATCCTCCTTTGTCAACCGCCTGGCTGGCGCCGAGGTTGCCCTTGTCCACGAGAGGCCTGGAACTACGCGGGACGGCGCGAGCGCCATAGCTCGAATTGCGGGCGGTGCAGTCAGGGTGTACGATTCGGCGGGAGCCGGGGTAGACGGAATGGACGCCGTGGCGTACGGAAGGACGGTGGATTCGCTGGACTCGAGCACGTGCGTGATCTGGATGGAGTCGGCCCCGTCGGTGAGGGCTCCCCGGGGGATAAGGGAGGCGGCCGGGACGGTAATGGAGATATCTTCGCGGGCGGACCTGTACGAGGGAGGGGACCGCAGGATGTCGCTGGTGACGGGCGAGGGCTGGGACCGTACGGTGGAGAGATTGGAAACGTGGGCTTCCTCGGGCCGGCTCTCGGGAAGCGTGGGCGTAATTGCCCGGGCGTGCGGTCGGGCGAAGGACCTGGTGGCGGCGGGCGATTTCGCAGTGGCGGCGGAGGAGCTGGCCTCGGTTGAGAGAGCCCTTCAGGCCCTTGGCGACGGAGACGGCTTCGGAGTCGAGTCGGCTGTGGAGCGGGCGCTGAAAAGGCTGTGCGTTGGCAAGTAGGGGCGGGCACGTGGTGGTCGTGGGCGGCGGCAACGCCGGAGTGGAGGCGGCGGTTGCAGCATCCCGCGTGGGGACGGACGTGACGCTGCTGACCCTCAACGAGGCTCGAGTGGGCGAGCTGTCGTGCAATCCCGCCATAGGGGGGGTGGCAAAGGGCACCCTGGTCAGGGAGATCGCCGCGCTGGGCGGGGTTATGCCCAGATCGGCCGACGGGGCGGAGCTCCAGTTCAGAATGCTCAACGTGAGCAAGGGCCCGGCGGTCTGGGGGCCCCGGAAGCAGGAGGACCTGGAGGGGTACATGCGTCTGCAGCGCGAGGAGCTGAGAAGGGCCGGGGTGCGCGTAATCGAGACGGAGGCCGTCGGCCTGACGGGCGGGCCGGACCGCATTGGCGGAGTCCGGACCTCGGTGGGCACACTGGAAGCGGACTCCGTGGTCATCGCCGCGGGCACATTCCTGGGGGGAAGGCTGTTCAGGGGCAGGGAGCGCTGGTCGGGCGGCAGGTCGGGAGACCGCGCCGCGAATGCGCTGCAGACCGACCTCAAGAGCAGAATGTTCCACGTGAAACGCTTCAAGACCGGAACGCCCGCGAGGCTGCTTTCCAGGAGTCTCGACAGGGATCGCATGCGGCGGCAGGGGGAGGACGGGAGGGGTTACAGATTCGCCACCGGACCCGAGGGGCCGGGCGCCCCGAAGACCCGCGGCCAGTGCTGGATAACGCACACCACCGGGGAAACCTCTCGGGCTGCCGAGCGGGGAATGGCCTCATCCCCCCTCTTCAAAGGCTGCATAGAGGGAAGGGGCCCCCGGTACTGCCCCAGCTTCGAAGACAAGGTCAGGAGGTTCCCGGAGCGCAACAGGCACCGGGTCTTCATAGAGCCAATGGGGGGCGGCGGCAGGCTCGCCTATCCCAGCGGCCTGTCCACGAGCCTTTCCCGGGAGACCCAGATGGCCATGCTGCGCACGGTGCCCGGCCTGGAGGAAGCCGAGGTGGCCAGGTTCGGATACGCCGTCGAGTACGGGTGGCTGGACAGGGGGGAGTTCGACCGCACCCTTCGGGCCAGGGGAGTGGAGAACCTCTTCTTCGCCGGCCAGGTATGCGGGACGTCCGGGTACGAGGAGGCGGCGGCCCTGGGGCTGCTGGCCGGAGCCAACGCGGCCCGGGCGGCGCTGGAGGAGCAGCCGCGGGAGCCCGACAGGATGGAATCCTACCTGGGCGTAATGGTGGACGACCTGGTTGCGCGGGGAACGGAGGAGCCGTACCGGCTGTTCTCGTCCCGCTCGGAGAACCGGCTGCATCTGAGGCAGGACAACGCCCCGGCGAGGATGGAGGGTCTGGCGCGAAAGCTCTTCGGGCGGGTGCCCGACTGGCAGAGTCGCTGGTGCGCCGCGCTCGAGCAGGTGCGCCGGCTGCTGGATGAACCCGGGTGGGGCGGTAAGAGCCTGGCGGAGCTGGCCAGGAGGCCCGAGGTCGGGGTGTCGGACATCATGGGACTCTGTAGCCGTCTGAAGGCATTTCCTGTCGACGTCGTGGAAACGGCCGTGCTCGATGAGAAGTACAGCGGATACATCCGCCGTGCCCACGCCAGAAGGGAACACCTGAAGAGGATGGAGCGGGTCAGCCTGGACTCCGTCGCCGACTACATGGACATAGAGCTTATCTCAATCGAGGCCAGGCAGGCGCTGAATCGCCACCGACCGCGTACGCTGGGGGAAGCGGCGGCGCTTTCCTCCGTTCGCCATTCGGACCTCGAGGGACTGATGATACACCTCTTCGGCGGCCGTTCCACGTGAAACAGATACCGACCGAATCCGTGGCCCGAGGGGAACTGTGGATGCTGGGCGTGGACGCCCGCTCCCTGGACCTCGAGCTGCTGGGGGCATGGGCCATGGCCCTGATGGAGCGCTCCTCTACGGCGAACCTCGTAGGCCCCGAGGAAATGGACAGGCTGTGGAGAAGGCACGTGCTGGAATCCGCCGCCTACGCCCTGCTGCTCGACCGGGACCTTCCCGTGGTTGACGCTGGCTCCGGCTGCGGCCTGCCGGGAGTTCCCCTGGCTCTGATGGGCTACGATGTCACCCTGCTCGAGCCCCGGCGCAAACGCTACCTCTTCCTGAGGTACTGCGTCGAGCGGCTCGGTGTTCCCGCCCGGGCCGTGCGCGGGCGACTGGAGGATTGGGCGCCCGGGGCTCCGGCGGGGTGCCAGTTCGTATGCCGAGCGCTTCGGCGGCCGGAGGGCATGAAGGAGCTGCTCGGGAGCTACCCGCATTCCGGCGGCTCGCTCACAATGCGTCGGCCGCCCTCGGTGCGGGAAGGCGAGGCCTCGCAGGTCAGGGAGCTGCCCGTACCCCCGCTTGACCGACGGGGCGTATTGGTGCAGTTTCGGCTTCCCGAGGCGCCCGGCCGGCCCTAGCCCGGCAGCGCCGAGGCCGTGCGAGCTCCCGTCCCAGGCGGCCAGCGAGAGACCCGGAGGGCCATGACGAACATCCTGGCAGTTGCCAACCAGAAGGGTGGAGTGGGAAAGACCACTACGGTGGTCAACCTCGGCGCCAGCCTGGCGGTCAGCGACGCGGATGTGCTGGTCGTCGACATGGACCCCCAGGCGAACGCCACCAGCGGGCTCGGCGCCGGGACCACGGACGGGGAGATGATGGACCTCCTGCTGGGAAGGGCCGGACTGTCCGAGCTGGTCGTTCCCACAGAGGTCGAGGGCCTGCACGTAGTGCCCGGGACCCGGGATCTGGCGGGCCTGGAGATCGAACTCGCCTCCGTGGAGAACCGTCAGGACCTTCTCCACCGCAGGCTCGACGCCGACCCTGCGTCTGCGGATTTCGAATACGTGCTCATCGACTGCCCGCCCTCGCTGGGCCTGCTGACCATAAACGCGCTCGTGGCGGCCACCGGGGTGCTTCTGCCCATACAGAGCGAGTACTACGCGCTGGAGGGTCTTTCGCATCTGCTGGACACCATATCCCGAATAAGGCGGCTTTGGAACCCCGGCCTGCGCGTTATTGGTGTTTTCCTTACTATGTACGACAAGAGGCTTCGGCTGAGCCGCGAGGTGGAGGAGGACGTCAGGCGGCACCTGGGGAAGGCCCTGTACAAGACCAGAATTCCACGTAATGTAAGGCTTGGTGAAGCGCCGAGCTACGGCAAGCCCGTTCTGCTCTACGACGCCTATTCGGCGGGCGCACGGAGCTACCTGCGGCTGGCCCGGGAGCTGATGGAAGGCTGAGAGGCGGTACCTTGTCCAGAAGGAAGAAGGCCCTGGGAAGGGGCCTGGATGCCCTGTTCGACTCCGGCGGCGAGACGGAGTCGGAGAGCTTGCTCAGCGTGGACCTCATAGACCCGAATCCATTTCAACCGAGGCATACCTGGAGCGAAGAGGATCTCGCGGCCCTGGCCGACTCCATCGGACGGCAGGGCGTTCTGCAGCCCCTGGTGGTGCGGCCGTGGGAGGGGCGCTACCAGCTGATCGCAGGCGAGCGCAGGCTGAGAGCCGCCCGCATGGCGGGCCTTCGCGAAGTGCCGGTGGTCGCTCGGGAGGCCAGCGACCGCCAGATGCTGGCGCTGGCGCTCATCGAGAACGTTCAGCGGGAAGACCTCGGTCCCATGGAGAAGGCCAGGGGGATCACAAGGCTTATCTCGGAATTCGGCCTCACGCAGGAGGAGGCGGGTCGTGAGCTGGGCATGAGCAGGTCATCGATCGCCAACTTCCAGCGGCTCCTCGACCTTCCCGGCGAGGTCCAGGAGATGCTGGATTCGAAAGCGCTCTCCATGGGCCACGGCAGGGCCATCCTGGGACTTTCCGACGAACGGTCCATGGTCAGGCTGGCCCGAATGGCGGCCCGGCGCTCCATGAGTGTCCGGCAGCTGGAGCAGAAGGTCGCCGGAGGCGGAGATGGCGGCCCCAGAAGCAGCGGGGGCCACCGCAGATCTCCGGAGATACGAAGGCTGGAGGAGCGGCTGCAGCGAACCCTGAAGGCGAAAGTGAGAATCCGCGACAGCCATGGAAAGGGCAGGGTAGAGATATCCTACGCATCGCTTGAGGAGCTGGACAGGCTTCTGGAAGCGCTGTCATGATGGCCCCATCGAAGACCGGACCGACGCGGGGGGATGTGCATGTCTGAGAACCGGGCGGGGATGGAAGCGGCGGAAGGCCTGTTCGAGAAGGGCTGGCTGGAGATAGATGCCAGAATTCGCCGTCTGGCCAAGGATCTGGAGCTGGCCGAACGAAGGGGTCTGGGCCGGACCACCATGGAGGCCATCGGCCGGCAGCTTCTGGAGCTGAAAAAGGTGGTCTCGCTCTACGAGCAGAAATGGCTCGAGTTCGAGAGGCGGCGAAGCTCCCTGGAGCACAGGCTGGAGCGCAGGAACGGCCGGGACTAACCCTTGTCATCCCCCTCTTCGAGCAGATACACGAGATCGTACTCCCGCAGAAGGGCGTCTATTCGCAGATGGAAATGCTCCCAGTTGTCGGCGAAGATCTCCACCTTTGAGGAGAGCTCCGTAAGCGAGTCGATGATCTCGCTCTCGGAATGAGTACCCGCGTCTGAACCTCTGAACCGTGCGGCGGCGTCGCTGAGACGGTTGAAGTGACGCTCCACGCTCCGCCATCCCCGGTCGAAGCAGGTATCGGCAACGAAATCCTTCATGGGCAGGCGCCTCTGCTCTCTCTTCGGCCGCCGCAGACTGGGCGGATTCCCCGACGCGCAAACCGATCAATCGAACAATTGTCGATGGCGTGGGAAGGCGCAAGGGGGGAGCGTCAACATTTCGACGCAGGGCGGCTCGCCGCCCCCCCGTCCGCCTCCGCAGAGGGGCTGGGGAACGCGCGAACGGTCGCTGCCGCAGTAATTGACGGGTGCATGAAGGCTGGATATAGTGGCGTACTCAAGAGCCTGAAAGGGGGGAGAACATGGCATACAAGATCACTGACGCCTGCATTTCCTGCGGCATGTGCGAGGGGGAATGCCCCGTAGACGCCATCTCCGAGGGGGATGACAGGTACGTCATCGACGGAGAGAAGTGCATAGACTGCGGCGCTTGCGCAGCGGTCTGTCCCACCGACGCGATCGAGGCACCCTAGGCACCGCAGCGGGATACGGGCAATGCGGGGCGGCGGAGCGATCCGCCGCCCTTTCTATATGGGAATGCTGCGCAGGTCCAGCGACCTGCAGCCCTCCGCCAGCTCCCGAAGCGGAATCCCCCGGAATCGGCGAAGCACGGCCTCCAGCTTCCTGCGGGCTGCGAATCCGGTTCCCGTCTCCTGTCTGATGCGCTGAAACCTGCTGCAGCGGGCCAGCCTCATGCCATCGTCCAGTTCCCACGGATGAAGGTACAGCACCGGAACCCGGCCCGAGTCGGCGACCCTTCTCAGCAGCGCTTCGAACAGGAGCCCGGGAAGGAACCTCATGTAGGCGCCCCCGGCCACCGGCAGCTTCAGCCCCAGCACCGGGGCGACCGCCATGGGAAGCTCGAGCAGCGAGAAGCCCTCTCCCTGGAAGATGAAGGGCTGCAAGGGCATTCTGGGAAAACCGTACCTGTGCCGGAACATGGGATATACGCTGCTGTCGTAGCGGTAGCCCCTGGCCGAGAGCTCGCCGAGGGCCCATGTGGTCTCCCGGACGATGGTGAAGCTGGGCGCCCGGTAGCCCCTGGGAGAGGGCAGGCCGGCCCTGCGGAAGGCCTCCTCGGCCCTCTGCAGGTCTTCGGCGAAGCCGGCGCGCTCCTGGAAGGTTATTCGCCCGTGCCCGTATCCGTGGGAGGCCAGTTCGTGGCCCTCCTCCAGAACCCTGCGGGCAAGGTCCGGCATCCTCTCCACGACCCACCCGAGGAAGAAGAAGGTGGCCCGGCAGCGGAAGCGCGCGAGGGCGGCGAGGATGTACTGCATGGGCTCTACAAGCCTGCTCTCCATCGTGGCCCAGTCACCGGAGGGGTAGTGCGACTCGGCAGCCTGGGTCTGAAACCACTCCTCCACGTCGAAGGAGACGGCCGCCTTCGGGCGCGGGTCTACCATATCCTGCCGCCGCGGCGGCGGAACTCCAGCACGTCCTTCCTCTGCGGGAAGGTGTTGGTGGAGGCCTCTTCGGGGTTGTTCGGACGCAGCTCTATCTCGCCTGCTTCCATTATGTCCAGAGCCCGCACGAGCAGCTCGGCCGCCGCCTTCTTCCCCATGGCTATGAGCCGGTGCAGAGAGGTGGTGGAGATCCTCGCCGGGATGGGCTTCTGCAGGAGAATGGGGCCGGCATCGAGCTGCTCGTTCATTCTGTGCAGGGTCACTCCGGTCTTGCCCCTGTCCTCGTACAGCGTCCAGAAGGAGGGCAGCATTCCCCTGTTCTCGGGAAGGAGGGAGGTGTGGATGTTGTAAACGCCCAGCCTGGGTATGGTCAGGGTCTTGGGCTTGAGTATCTGCGGGCACGCGATGGAGAAGAAGACGTCGGTGTCGAGACCTCTGAGGATCCTCCTGCCGGACTTGGAGTTGATGCTGTTGAGCTTGATGTAGCTGACGCCGTTGCGTCTTGCCGCCTGCCGCAGCGAGTGCGGTTTGGGAGTGGGCAGGCAGAGGGCGGCCGCCAGCCTGAGGGCCAGAAACTGACTCGCCCTCAGGGGGAAGCCCAGGGGGCCGTAGAGCCCCAGGTAGCGACGGAAGTTGGTGCCCAGCTTGCTGAAGGAGCCGTGCCCCGGCACGGAGATCACCGTGTACTCGTGCTTCGGACGGGCCTGCACAACGGTGGAGACCGTTCCTGGTATGTGGAAGGGCTCGTCGTCGCAGAGAAAGGCTATCTTCATCTCTCCTCCAGAAGCCTGAGATACAGCCCCACCAGCTCCTCGACCATGGTGGCTGCGCTGAAGGGCCGAAGGCTGCTGTCCACCTGCTCCATAAGCGAATGCACGAGCGCGGGGCTGTCAATCAGTCGAATGACCGAGGCTGCCAGGCAGGCCGCGTCCCCCGAAGGACAGAGGACACCGTTGCGACGGCCATCCAGGAGCTCCGAGATGCCGCCCACGTTGGTGGTAACAGCCGGAACCCCCGCCGCCAGAGCTTCCAGCAGGGCGCGAGGAAGGCCCTCATGGCGGGATGTAAGCAGGAAGACATTCAGGCCGGGAAGCAGTCTGTGGACGTCCGATCGGCTGCCCAGCATGCGGAACGAGCCTGTCAGGCCCCTCTCGGCTATCCACCGCTCCATATCCGGCATCATGGGCCCGTCGCCGATTACCACGAAGACGGTTTCCGGCCGTTGTCGCACCACCCGCCCGGCCACGTCCACCATCGTGTCGGGAGCCTTCTGCGCGCAGATACGCATGGTGGAGCCCACCACCGGGATTCCCTCCGGCAGGCCCATCAGCTCCCTGGCTTCCCGGCGGCGTCCCCGCAGCTCCCTGAAGGGCCCGAACTCCACGCCGCTTCGAATCACCAGGAACTCGTCGCTTTCGGCAATGCCCGCCCGCGCAGCCTTCTCGGCGTCGCGGGGGGTCACCACGATGCTGGCGTCCGACCGGCGGAAGTCGATCTTCTCGAAGCTCCTGTAGGCGAGTCTTTTCAGAAGCGACTGCCCCCTGAAGAAGGGCCAGCCGTGCGCCGTCTGCACCACCCTGACATGGGGTGTGCCGCGGCAGGCCAGGCGCGCCAGCACCCGGGTCTTGGCGCTGTGAGTGTGGACGATCCTGGCGCCGCTTCTTCGAATGGCCCTCCCCAGCTCCCTCAGGGCCCGCAGGTCGGCCAGCGGCGAGATCTCCCTCTTCAGGTGGGGGGCAACCTCCACGGGTATGTCCCATTCCCGGGCCAGCGGCAGGAGGTTTCCCTCCGACGGCATCTCCGGGCCGGCGATAACGGCCGAGCTAAGGCCCCTGCGGGCGCACTCCCGGCAGGTTATCAGCGTATTCATCTGGGCTCCGCCCACCGCCATCTTGGTGATTGCGTGAAGGACGTCGCAGGCCAATCGGCTCAACGGCCTTCCCGGGAAGCCGTGGCATCCCCGTCGCGGCGGCACCAGAGGGCGAACAGGTAGAACAGCAGCAGAAGGACGGAGAGGCCCGAATAGAACAGGGGGCTGAGGAGAAGGCTCCCCGCCGCCCAGAAGGCCAGTATTGCCGGACCCGTCCTGGACATGTGACGGGCCACCGTCCAGTCGGGGTCAGGCGGGTAGGATTTGTAGAGCCGGAAAAGGTCCTCCACCACGCTGAAGACCACCACGGACACCGCAACCATGAAGAGATGCAGGTATATGCCACCCAGGAGACGACGGCCCGAGAGAAGCGAAAGCCCCGCCGTGACGACGGGCATGGCGAGAAGGCCCGCCAGCAGCACCGAGAACCCCCGCCTCAGGACCTCGTCGCGGCTCAGACGGCTGCCCGCCCGCTCCCTGGCCTCCTCGAGGCTCTTCAGGTAGCGGCCGGTGACGGAGCGGGCCAGCCTGAAAAGCCCCCAGAGGATCGCTATGACGACTGCTACCTGCAGGTAGTCTGTAAGCCTGTCCATGGACCTCTCCAGCAGGGGAGACGGAATCGTGGCACCCGCGGATTATGGCCAATGCGGCCGAAGAAGACAAGAAGTGCGAGGCCCTAGGAGCGCCCGGTCGATCTCAGTTGGTGTGCCACGCCGGCCACGGCGGCAACCACCGTGGCCAGGGCTACAGCGGTGCTCCCTGCGTTCACAGAGACGCAGGCCAGCAGGGATATGGCTCCCAGCACGGCCATGCGTGCGCCGGCGATGCTGGTCAGGACCACGATCACTATTCTGCGGCAGGACAGGAGCAGCCCGCCGGCCACCAGCGCCACCAGGGCCCTGGCCAGCAGCGCGGAATCCGGGGCCAGCTCGGCGCAGAGAAACCAGCCCAGCACCAGCCCCCCCACGAATATGGAGACCTTCAGCAGCAGGCCGGAGATCAGGGCCATCGCAACCCCCAGCGCAAGCGGCCCCCACCGGATCACATCCACGGAGTCGGTGAGCTCGGCGGCCAGGGGGCCTCCGTACATCCAGCCCACCATGAAGCCGGCCAGGGCCACCATCGCCCAAAATAGGCTGCGTCCCCACAGCAGCAGGGCCAGGCCGGCCAGCAGCAGAAAAAGGGGTCCCAAGGTGAGCTCGGCCTGCACTATCCAGTCAAGCATCTCCGTCCTCCTCCAGACCTGCCAGAGCGGCGACGAGAGGCTGCAGACCCTTCAGGTCCATGATGGCGGGAGCCTGGTGGAAACGGTTCTGGGAGTTCAGTATCCGGATCACCGGAAACCCTCCGGCCAATGCCGCTCGAATGCCCTTCACGCTGTCCTCGACCACCAGGCAGCGGGCCGGCTCGGCGCCCAGTGTTCGGGAGGCCCTGAGGAATATGTCCGGAGCCGGCTTTCGCCTCAGACCCTCCCCGCCCACCAGCAGCGGGGGAAGGGGCGCGCCGGCTTCCCGAAGAACCCTCTTCACGAGGCGGCTCTCTGTATTGGAAGCTATTGCCCAGCCCTGCAAACGAAGACCCTTCTGTGCCAGCAGTGCCAGCAGCTCCTCCGCGCCCGGGGCCAGCGGCACCATGCCTCTTCGGCAGAATTCGGCGTAGGTATCAGCCTGAAGGGACCGAAGCGCCTCCATCTCGGTCGGGGAAAGCTCCAGGCCGCTGCGGGCGGCCTCGCCCTCCAGGCCCTCTCCCAGGCTCGACCAGTGCAGCCAGTAGTCCTCCTCGGCAACGCTGTGGCCCACTGTGGAGAGGGCCCGGTTCCAGCTGCGCCGGAACAGCGGCTCGCTGTCCGCCACCACTCCGTCAAAATCCAGTATGAGGTGTGTCGCGCCGTCCAGCAGACCCGGCAGACCAGCGGTCATCGGACCCCCATGAAGCTCGAGTACCCTGGTACTATGTACGGCCGCGGTACATAATAGCAATCCAGCCGATGTACTTGCGGGTGCGTCCACGACGCCTTCAGCCAGGAAGGAGTGGTCTTGTACAGCAGCTTTGCAGAGATACGCGAGGCCGCCAGGGAGACTTCCGACGCCCGGGTGGCAATACCGATGGGTTACGACACAGCCTCACTGCGTGCGCTCAGAAACGCCGCGGAAAGGGGCCTGGCCTCCTCCGTGCTGGTGGGCCCCGTGTCCCGGGTGGAGCAGACCCTGTCCGAGATGGGCGTGGCCCTTCCGGATGAGATAGAGCTGGTGGACAGCCCCGACGAGTCTTCCGCCGCCAAGGAGGCCGTCAGGCTGGTCAGCTCCGGCGAGGCCACCGTGCTCATGAAGGGGATGCTGCAGACCTCGACTTTTCTGAAGGCGGTGCTGGACAAGGAGGTGGGTCTTCGCTCCGGAGGAATTCTGAGCCACGTGGCCGTGGTTCACGTTCCCCTTCAGGAGCGGCTGGTGGCCATTACCGACGGCGGCATGAACATTCGGCCCGGCGAGGACGAGCTGGTGGAGATTGCTCGAAACGGCGCTTCGGTGGTAGGCGCCCTGGGCGCCGACAGGGCCAGGGTCGCCCTGCTGGCGGCCAAGGAGGTGGTCTCCGAGAAGATGCCGGAGACGGTACTCTTCGGCAGGGTGGCCGAGAAGGGCATCCAGGGCATGGACGTCTGCGGCCCCATTGCCGTAGACGGGGCCATGGACCCCGAGGCCGCCGCCATCAAGGGGATGGAAGGCCCGGTGCCCGGCAGGGCAAACGTGCTGGTAGCGCCGGACATAGCCTGTGGCAACATCTTCGCGAAGGGGTTTATGTACATGACCGACGCGGAGGTAGGCGGCCTCATCGCCGGCGCCGCGGCCCCGGTTGTCATGCTGTCCCGGTCGGACAAGCCCGCCACGAAGGTCAACTCCCTCGCCCTGGGGGTCGTGGTCAGCGGCGGGAGCGGATCATGAGCGGGAAGAGGCTGATACTGGCGGTCAACCCCGGCGGGACCTCCACCAAGTTCGGAGTCTACCGGGAGGCCGAAGAGCTCTTCGAGGAGAACGTCCGTCACCTGCCGGCGGAGCTGGCCGAGCTGGGTTCCACTCTGCAGCAGCTTCCCCTGCGGCGTGACGTTGTTCTGAGAACCCTGGCCGAACGCGACCTGTCGATAGAGGACATGTCGGCGATAGTGGGCAGAGGAGGAACCTTCAAGCCCCTGTCCAGCGGGACCTACAGCGTCAACGACAGGCTGCTGGAGGACATCCGCGACGGCTCCACCCTGCAGGCCGACCATCCCTCCAACCTGGGAGCCCCGCTGGCGGGGTCGCTGGGCGAGACGGCCGACGTGCCCGCCTTCTTCGTAGACCCGGTGTGCGTGGACGAATTCGTCCCCGAGGCGAGGCTGTCCGGCCATCCCCGTCTTCCCAGGGTCAGCCTCAGCCACGCCCTGAACATCAGAATGGTGGCCTACAAGACGGCCGAGCGGCTGGGGGTTCCCCTGGAACGGCTGAACCTGGTGGTCCTCCACCTGGGCAGCGGCATATCCGTCAACGCCATACGCCGGGGCAGGATGATAGACACCAACAACGCCAACGACGGCGGCCCGTTCAGCTCCCAGAGGGTGGGGACACTGCCCACGACGGGACTGATAAAGCTCTGCCTTTCGGGGGAGTACGACTGGCCACAGCTGAAGAAGATGTTCCTCAAGGAGGGTGGCCTCTACGCCTACACCGGCACAGATCACGTGGGGGAGGCCATTAAGAGGATGCTAGAAGGCGACGAGGAGGTCGGCGTTGTGCTGAAGGCGATGGCCTACCAGATGGCGAAGGAGGCCGGCGCCATGGCCGCGGCCCTGTCCGGCCGGGTTGACCGGGTGGTGGTCACAGGGGGCATGGCCCACAACGACTGGCTGGTGGACAGGCTGCGGGAGAGGCTGTCCTTCCTCGCGGAGATGGAAGTCTTCCCGGGTGAGTGCGAGCTGGAGGCGCTGGTGCGCGGGGTACTGCGTGTATTCGATGGAGTGGAGGAGGTAAGGGAATACGCCTGATCCTCACCGGCCGGAAGCCCCGATCCGAGGTAGGGCAGGATTCCGGCTTCGAATGTCGAAGCTAGCGGAAAGGCAATGATGAGCAAGAGGCTTGACGAGACCGATTCCGGAGTGCTCTTCCTCTCCGGCAACGAGGCGGTGGCCCGGGGGGCGTGGGAGAGCGGGGTGCACTTCGCGGCCGCTTACCCGGGGACTCCCTCCACGGAGATTCTGGAGACCATCGGGGAGGATTATCCGGACATCGATGCCCAGTGGGCGCCCAACGAGAAGGTGGGAATGGAGACCATAGCCGGGGCTTCCTTCGCCGGAGCCCGGGTGCTGACCGCCATGAAGCACGTGGGGCTGAACGTGGCCGCGGATCCCCTCTTCACGCTGAGCTACATAGGATCCACCGGGGGCATAGTGATAGTCTCCGCCGACGACCCCGGAATGCACTCCTCGCAGAACGAGCAGGACAATCGCCTGATGGCCCGGGCGTCGAAGGTGGCCATGCTGGAGCCCTCCGACAGCCAGGAGGCCAAGGAAATGGTGGGGGAGGCTCTTCGAATATCCGAGGAATTCGACACCCCGGTCATGCTGCGGCTGACCACCAGGATCAGCCACTCCAAGAGCCTGGTGAAGGCCGGCCCCCGCAGGGAGGTGGCGGTAAGGGGCTACGAGCCCGACATCGCCAAGCGGGTGCCCATTCCGGCCAACGCCAGGAAGATGCACGCCCGGCTGGAGAAGCGGCTCCTGGCCCTGGAGGATTACGGGGCCGACAGCCCCCTGAACCGCATCGAGGAGGGTGACGGCTCCCTGGGAATAATCACCAGCGGCATCTCCTACCAGTACGTCAAGGAGACCTTCCCCCGGGCCAGCGTCCTGAAGCTGGGCATTACAAATCCACTGCCGTGGAAGCTGATAGAGCGATTCGTGGGGATGGTCGACCGCGTGAAGGTGGTGGAGGAGAACGAGCCCTACCTGGAGGAGAGGATACGAGCCCGCCTGCTGGTTGACGTTACCGGCAAGGACCGGGTTCCCATCGAGGGCGAGCTCAGCCCGGAGCTGGTCCGCTCGGCACTGGACCCGGATTCGGACATAGCTCCCACCTACACGCAGCCCGAGCTTCCGGCGAGGCCTCCGGCCCTCTGCCCCGGCTGCCCCCACAGGGGTGCCTTCTACTGCCTCAGCAAGCTGGGGGGCAGCTCCACCGGCGACATAGGCTGCTATACCCTGGGCCTCATGCCCCCGCACAGCGCCCTGGAGACCACGGTCTGCATGGGCGCCGCCATAGGGGTCCTGAGCGGAATAGAGAAGGCCACGGGGCGGCAGGAGATGGAGAGGCTCGTGGCCGCCATCGGCGAGTCCACCTTCGTCCACTCCGGCATCACAGGCCTGATAGACATGGTCTACAACGGCAACACCGGAACCGTGATGATCATGGACAACAGCGTAACGGCCATGACCGGAGGACAGGAGAACCCGACCACGGGCAAGAGCCTTCGAGGCGAGCCGGCTCCCAGGCTGGACCTCAAGGAGCTCTGCCGGGCCTGCGGGGTCAAGAACGTAAGGGTGGTCGACCCGCACGACCTCGAGAAGATGGAGAAGGTCCTCCGGGAGGAAAGGCAGCGCGAGGAGCTGTCTGTGATCATAACCCGCAGGCCCTGCATAATGAACTACCGCCCGAAGCGCCGGGCGGTTGCGGAGCTGGACGCGGACGCCTGCGTGAGCTGCCGGATGTGCATGAACCTGGGCTGCCCGGCCATCAGCTGGAACGGAGAGGAGGGCCATCCGCGGATAAACGCCATGCTCTGCTGGCCCGACTGCAACCTCTGCGTACAGGTGTGCCCGACGGGAGCCCTTTCCAAGGACATGGGGGAGAGCTGACATGGCTGCGAGCGTAACCAACGTACTGATCTGCGGCACCGGCGGCCAGGGCATCCTCACAGCCAGCGAGGTGCTCAGCTCTGCTACGCAGGCCGCCGGCTTCGACGTCAAGAAGAGCGAGGTCCACGGCATGGCCCAGCGGGGGGGAAGCGTCACCAGCCATGTCCGCTACGGCGAGAAGGTCTACAGCCCGCTGATAGAGCGGGGAACGGCGGACATAATACTGGCCATGGAGAAGCTGGAGGCCCTGCGCTGGCTGCACTTCCTGGGCCCGCAGGGGCGCATGCTGGTCTGCGACCTGGAGATCAACCCCCTCCCGGTGAACCTCGGCCGGGCCGAGTACCCGGACACCGACGCCATGCTGCAGGACTGCGGCGCTTCCTACTCCCTGATACCCGCCTTCGACGTGGCCGAGGAGCTGGGAAACATGAAGGTGGTGAACACGGTGATGCTGGGGGCGCTGGCCAGCAGGCTGGAGCTGCCGGCGGAGGCGTGGACGGCCGCCGTGGAGGAGAGACTGCCGGCAAGGGCCCTGGAGGTGAATCGGAAGGCCTTCGAGGAGGGCCGGAGGCTGGCCGGCTGAAGACCGGGGTCTCCGCATGGAAATGGGGGAAGCGGCGCCGCCGCTTCCCCCATTCTTCTTCGTTGCCGGTACGTCAGCCCCTTGCGGCGTCCAGGGGATCGGGGGGAAGGCCGTTATCCTCCCGCCACGCCCTCAGAACGGGCCGCACGTCGGTCATGAAGGCGTCGCGGAGGATCCTCTCCGCCTTCATGGGATCGGGGTCGTTCTGAGCCTCTTTCAGCTCCTCGGGGTTCACCACCAGTGCCCGGGCGAAGGCCATCTCGATGTTGGCCACCGACTGGAGCATCCCCTTGAAGGGGTCTCCCACCCTGGTGGCTATGTCCAGCTCCATTGGCAGGTCGGCCACCCTGACCAGGCCCGCCCTCTCTGCCTCCAGCAGGTTGCGGAAGAACCGGAAGAGCCTTCCGGAGTCCAGAGAGCCCGGAGGCAGCTTGCCCTGGGAGAGCCGGTTGTCCGACAGGCGGACGGCGCCCAGGATCTTCTGGTGCAGCATGGCGGTGATCACGCTGTTGAGGCTCTCCCCCGGAAGCAGGCTGGCGAAGTCCAGCAGGACCCGGAAGGAGGGGTCGGTCTCGCGGCATAGCCAGGCGGCGGTGCCCCAGTCGGGGACCGCCGCGGAGCAGAAGCTGGGATCGTAGGGCCTGAACTCCAGCATCATGTTCTCGCTCTTGCGGACCTTCATTCCGATCTGGCGCAGCCCGCTGAGTATCCGCTCCATCATGTCCGGCAGGCTGTTCTGGCCGGGGCTGTCGATTCCGTCGGGAATCCACAGGACCACCTGGCGGCAGCCGATACTGCGCATCAGCTCCATCACCTGGTGGGCGTAGTTGATGCAGGCCACCCTGATCTCGGCGTAGGGCGAGCACAGCGTGCCGTACATCAGCCTGTCGTCCAGCACGCCGCTCTTGCGGGGGACGAAGATGTCGGCGTAGACGGAAGCGGCGCTGAGCCCATTCTTCCCGATCAGCTTGCCCAGGCTCTCGGCCTCGTCCTCGCGGCGAATGTCGGCCGGTATCCGCAGAGAGACGCTCTGCCCCCGGCCGGTCAGCTCGAAGAGCCTGGCCGCCTGCTCCACCTTGTCTTTGGCGCTCCGCGGCTCCCGGCCCGTCTCGTAGGTAGCGTAGCCGCTGCCGCTCCTTCCGAACGAGCGCAGCGCAACCTGCAGTCTGAGATCGCCCAGACGCTCCATAACCGTCTTCACTTCACTCTCACCGGCCCTTCCGAGTACTTTGGCAGTCCCTCAAAGCCCCAGCTGCGGGGCGATGGACTTCATTGCTTGCAGCGAGATGTCGACGAATGCTCTGAGGTCGTATCCTGCTTCCGAGCACTCCCTAATGTTATCACGGTTCACCGATCTGGCAAACCCTGACTTGCCCATCCTCTTGGTGACGGATTCGACCTTCACCGGCTCCAGACAGCGCCCGGGGTACACCAGGGCGGTGGCCGTGATCAGTCCGGTGAGGGACTCCGCCGCCGCCAGGAGGTGGTCGAGGTCGCTCTCCCTCTCCACGCCGGTGTGCATCGCGTTGTGGGAACGGATGGCGTGAAGCGCCTCCTCGGGGAGCCTGCCCTCCAGCATCTCCGCGGACCTGAGGCCGTGTCGGGCGGGGTCGTCCTCGGTCTGTTCGTAGTCGAGGTCGTGCAGCAGACCGGCGACTCCCCACAGGTCCCCGTCCTCGCCGCGGTCCGCCGCCAGGGCCCTCATAATGGCCTCCGTGGCCAGGCAGTGACGTCTCAGGTTCACGTTGGAGAGGTTCTCCTTCAGAAGCTCAAG
This sequence comes from uncultured bacterium, assembly GCA_964553045.1. GTDB lineage: Bacteria > Fermentibacterota > Fermentibacteria > Fermentibacterales > JCC-6 > JAWLEP01. The sequence goes on from CAZKJG010000004.1 coordinate 134,768, forward strand.
GGCCTGCTCACGGGATATGCCAGAGCCTGCCATTCCATCTCCCTTCAAGTCTCAACAGGGTGTCCAGGTCGTCGCTCTCGGTCAATGCGAGGGCCCGCCCCAGGCCGGCGGCCACCTCCGAGGGGAGCACCGAGCGGAAGGAGCTTTCCGCCGCCAGTATCTCCCCGCTGAGGCCATGCAGGTAAGCCCCGGCGGAAGCGGCCAGGTCGGGCTTTAGTCCCTGGGCAAGCAGGGAGGCTATTATGCCCGTGAGCACGTCGCCGCTGCCCCCGGTGGCCAGCGCACGGCCCCCGGCGGGGACCAGTGTCCTGCCGCCTTCGGGCGTCAGCACCATGGTCGGCCTTCCCTTGACCAGGATGGTGGCGCCCAGCCTGCGCGCCAGAAGGCCTGCCGCGTCCCACCGGGCCTCCAGCCTCTTCCCCGGGCTGCCGGAGCCATCGCCCACCTTGGTGAGCCTGCGGAGCTCACCGGGGTGAGGGGTGAGCACGCAGTGGCCGGGGTACTCGGCCAGGGAGCCCAGGTGGTCGCCCAGGACGTTCAGGGCGTCTGCATCCAGCACCAGGGGAAGGCTCCAGTTGCGGACTATGTAGGAGACCACCTTCTCGGTGGACTCCTCCGCCCCCATGCCGGGACCCACGGCGGCGGCCCCGAAACCGGAGGGGTCCGGAAGGCTGGTGACGTCTCCGGGGAGGAAGTAGGAGCAGAGGGCCTCCGGTATCCGCCCGCTCACGTAGGGGGCGGCGGGATACGGCACGAAGAGGTGAACCAGCCCCACACCGGACCTGAGGGCGCCCATGGCCATCAGCTGGGGAGCCCCCGGCATGCTCTCCGCCCCTCCCAGCAGCAGGAGCCTGCCGTTGCTGCCCTTGTGGGAGTCCACCGGCACCTCAGGAAGAAGGGCCCTCACCCCCTGCAGATCCAGGGCGACCCTGTCGGGGGTCCCGGGAACGGTAACCCCTATGGGGGCTACGAAGATGGCCCCGGCATGCCCGCATCCGGGGGGGATCAGCAGCCCCTTCTTGGGGGCGGCGAAGCTGACGGTGACTTCGGCGCGGGGGGACATGGGGTCTACCTCGCCGGTGCCCCCGTTCACCCCTGTGGGGGTGTCCAGGGCGAGGAGGGGACAGTTGCGGTGCCTGAGGATGTTGACGCAGGCGGCTATGGACCCCTGCAGCGAGCCGTGGAACCCGGTTCCCAGCATGGCGTCGACGGCCAGGGCGGGATGGCTGTCCTCCAGGTCCTCCAGACGGTTCATGCCCAGAATGGTGCCCCCGCCGTCTCGGAACCTGGTCAGGTTGCGCAGGCAGTCCTTGGAGAGCTTCTCGTAGTCGGTGGCGGCCAGCACCACCACCACCTCGTAGCCCGCTGCGGCCATGTGCCGCGCCAGGACGAAGCCGTCGCCGCCGTTGTTGCCCGGACCGGCCCAGACCTCAACCCGGCTCCTCTCCGGCGGCACCATCCTCATAGCCAGGTTGGCCGCGAACCGGCCCGCCCGCTCCATAAGCTGGTCGCCTGGGGTGCCCCGAGCGATGGTCTGCCTGTCGTAATCGGCCATTTCCGAAGGTGTTACCCAATAGCTCATCTCTCTTCTCCCCCTACGATCACGAATGCGGCGGCAAGCTCATCGGTGTGCGACAGGCTGACCTTCGCTCCGCGGCCGGCCAGCAGCTCGGCCGCCCTTCCGCCAATCTCAAGCCTGGGAGGACCGCCGGGGTCCCGAAGAACCTCCACGTCGTGCCAGCCCACCCCCTGGGCCAGCCCGGTCCCGATGGCCTTGAGGAAGGCCTCCTTGGCCGCGAACCGGGCGGCCAGAGACCGCCCTCCCTCCGGGGCGTGGGCCAGCTCGCGGCGGGTGAAGAGCCGCTGCAGCAGGCGGTGTCCGTACCTGCGCAGGGACTCCTCGAAGCGGGGTACGCTGACCATGTCCACCCCCGGGCTGAGGTCCGGGTACATCAGCCCGCCTCCCTTTCGGTCAGGGCGGTGAGCTCTCCCCCCGGCCAGCGGGCGAAGGCGTTGGCCGACAGGGGCGAACGGGCAGCCGGGTCCCGGTCCAGCACGGCGGCGGCCGCCCTGCCCACCATTACGGCGTTGTCGGTGGACAGCCCCGGTCCCGGAAGCAGGAGATCCAGGCCCTTCTCGGCGGCTCCCCGGGCGAGCATCTCCCGCAGCAGGCCGTTGGCTGTGACCCCCCCGCCCGCCATCACCGTAGAAGCCCCCGCCCGCTCTGCATGGCGAAGGGTCTTCGACGCCAGTATCCCGCAGACCGCCCGCTGAAAGGACGCGGCCAGGTCGGCGGGGTCGGATCCTCCCTCCAGGCTCAGCCTGAACGCCGTCTTCAGCCCGCTGAAGCTGAACTCCGGGAGATCGGGGTCCGACAGCGGCCGGGGAAGGTCCACCGCATTCGGATCGCCTCCGCGGGCCAGGGCCTCCAGCTCCGCCCCTCCGGGGTATCCCAGACCCAGCAGCTTGGCCGCCTTGTCGAACGCCTCGCCGGCGGCATCGTCCCGGGTGGAGCCCAGGAGCTCCATGCGGTCCCATCCCTCCATTTTCATCAGGCTGGTATGGCCGCCGGAGGCGATCAGGGCAACCGCGGGGAAGTTCAGCTCCTTCCCGGCGTAGTGTACGTACAGATGGGCGGCAAGGTGGTTGATGGCCAGGAAGGGCACCCCGCGGGCCCAGGCCGCAGCCTTGGTCCAGGAGAGGCCCACCAGAAGCGAGCCCACCAGACCCGGCCCGGCGGTGGCCGCCATGGCCTCTATCTCCTTCAGGTCGACGCCGGCGGTCTTCAGCGCCCTCTCCACCAGGAGGGGCAGTGTGCGGAGGTGCATGCGGGAGGCTATCTCCGGCACCACGCCTCCGTACCCCTCGTGGCCCGCCTGGCCCGCCACCACGGAGGAGAGGGGGCGGCAGCCGTCGAGGACGGCCACCGCCGAATCGTCGCAGGAGGACTCCACCGCCAGCAGAAGCAAGCTACTCCTCTTCCTCCCCGGCCGGCTCCGCTCCGGTCTCGGCTTCCTCGGCCGGCTTCGTCTGCTCCTCTTCGGCCTTCTGGGGAGAGTCGGTCTCCACAAGCACCTTGATATTGCCGGAGATCTCGCCGTGGAGGTTGATCTCCACCTCGTGCTCCCCCACCTGCTTCAGATGGCCTTCGGGCAGCCGGACCTGACGGCGGTCGATTTCAAAGCCCTTCTTCGAGAGGGCGGCTGCGATGTCGCGCTCGGACACGCTTCCGTAGAGGTGGCCGTTCTCGTCGGCGGTTTCGTTGAAGGATACCGACACCCCGGAGAGCTTCTCCGCCAGCACGGAGGCCGCGCTCTCCAGCTCGCGCTCCTCCTCCTCGGCCCTCTTGCGGTAGATGTCGGCGCTCTTCATGGCGCTCTTGGTGGCCTTGGTGGCCAGCTTCTTGGGGAAGAGGTAGTTGCGGGCATAGCCGGCAGCCACGTCCAGCACCTCTCCCGCCTTGCCCAGGTCGCGGACGGTCCTAATCAGAAGAACCTTCATCTCTTTTCCTCGCAATCCTTGCAGTTATCATCTCTCTGAAGTCGAACCAGGTGTCCAGCAGTCCCCCTACGGCCAGCACCGCCGCCCCCACGTGAGGCAGCAGCACCAGCAGAAGCACCAGGGGCAGCGGGGACATTCCCAGGCCCCTCACCCCCACCAGGACGATGTGCAGCCCCACCACCAGGTAGGGCAGGGCCATGAAGATCAGCACGTTGTCGGCCCACACTCCCAGTCCGCCGGGGGCTGCGGGAAGCAGCCTGGCGGCCAGGGCCGCTATAACCACCCATGCCGGGGCCAGACCCAGCCGGAGGCTGCCCCTGGAGGGCAGCTCCAGGCCGCGGGAGTCCGCCAGCCTGGCCAGGAAGACCGTGGCGAGTATGCCTCCGGTGCATATCCAGACCGCCGCCGCACCCGGCAGTATGCGGAAGGAGGCGCTTATCACATCCGCCGCCTCTCCCGCGGAGAAGCCCATGGAAGTCAGCATATCCCGCCATACCTGCCCCTGCTCCCCGTAGGGGAACATGAAGACGCTGTCCGGGCTGGCGAAGAACAGCAGGGCTCCGCCCATCATGGCGGCGGAGCATATGGCCGCCGACTCCGTCAGCGTCCTGGCCCTGCTGAGGGCCAGGAACAGGCTGCAGGAGCCCAGGGCCGTCATGGCCGCAGCCTGGGGCCCGGCCAGGAGCAGAAGCCCCCCCGTGGCCACGGCGCAGGCCGCAAGCCCGCGGCTCAGGCTTTCCAGAAGCAGCAGCGCCACCACGGAAGCCCCCAGGAACGGCAGGCCCAGCACCGCCAGCAGGAATCCGACAAGTATCTTCCCCAGGGTATCCCCCGGGCGCGGCGCTGCGCCAGCTCCGGCCAAGGTGCCGCCTCTCCGTCCCATGGGACTTCCTACCTGTAGTGCTCCCTGACATAGGGCACCAGCGCCAGGAAACGGGCGATCTTTATGGCCTTGGCCAGCTCGCGCTGGTGCCTGGCGCAGTTTCCCGAAACCCTCCTGGCCACGATCTTGCCGCGGTCGGAGATGTAGCGCATCATCAGCTTCTGGTCCTTGTAGTTGATCTCCAGACCCGGCCGGGAGCAGAACCTGCACTTCTTCTTGCGACCGGACCTGGCTCCCTTTCTCTTCTTCTTCCTTCTTGCCAAAGGACTTCCTCTCTGTATTCGTTTCCCTACTCAGGCGCTTCCAGCACCTGAATCCTTGCCGCCTTGATCACCATCCTGTAGTGGACCACACCGGCGCGGTCCTCAAATGCCCTGCTGGCGGCGTATCCCTCCACCAGCAGCTGAGCGTGTCCCTGAATCCTCCGGTCCATGCTCCTGGCCAGGTCTCCCCACATCTCCACCCCGAGCACTGAGGTGATCTCCCGCGGCTCTCTGCCGGGCGCCGGATCGGTGGTGACCACGTTCTCCAGCTGCAGCTCCAGCAGCCATGCGCCGCTGCGGGTCCTCTCCAGGCTCTTCCTGGTCAGGACCCTGCCGGAGACGACCAGGTAGTTGACCTCCGGGGGCAGATGCTCCACACCACTCACCCGGCCACGCTAGAACGGGATGTCGTCGTACTCTCCGCCGCCCTCGTCCCCGTAGTCGGGCTGATCCGGTTTTTCGTAGTCGGGGCCCTGCTGGCCGGCGGAAGGCTTCTGGTCGCGGCCGGAGTCTCCGCGGCGCTCCAGGAACTGCACCCTGCGGGCCTGGATCTCCACCCTGCTGCGGTTGGAGCCGTCCTGGGCCTGCCAGGTGCTGGTCTGCAGCTCCCCCTCGATCAGCACCGGGCTTCCCTTGTGGAGGTTGCTGCTAACGAGCTCGGCCGTCTTTCGCCAGGCCACCACGTCGACGAAGCAGGTCTTCTGGTGCCACTCGTTGTCCCGGCCCCGGTATGACCTGTTGCTGGCGATGCGGAAGTTGGCCACGCTGGTGCCGCTCTGCAGTATGTTGGTCCGCGGGTCGTCGACCAGGTTTCCGGTGATGAGCACCTTGTTGAGCGAGGGCATTCGAAGGTTCATCTGCTATTCCTCTCCTTCTTCCTTCTTGCCGGCGGTCTCCTTCTTTGCCGGGGGCGCCTCCTCCGGTTCCGCGACCTCTCCGACGCGGAGCGTCAGGAAGCGCAGACAGCTGTCGTTGAGCTTGAGGTAGCGATCGATGGCGTTTACGCCCTGCTCGTCGCCGGTCCAGTGAAAGAACCAGTAGGTGCCCTCGGTCTCCTTCTTGATCGGGTAGGCCAGCTCCCGCGCACCCCACTTCTCCGTGTCGGAGTGGCTTCCGCCGTTGGACGTGATCACGTCCACCAGCTTCTTCTCCTCCTCGGCCAGGTCGGCCTCGGACAGGCTGGTCTTCCAGATCGTCGCAGTCTCATACTTGCGCAAGCGATTAACTCCTTCCGTTCCCTGCGGGGCGGCGCCGGAACGAAGGAGGCGGCTGTGCGGCGGAGGGGCCGCCGCGCCGTCGTCCCCGGTCCGGAGGGCGCCCGTGCCCCGCCGGGCTGCAGCCGTCAGGGCCGCAGCGAACGACTCATCATCCCCGCGCAGTGGCAACGCGGGGCCCATCTTCAGACAGCCCAATCTATTGTCCCGCGAACCTCCCCTGTCAACCGGGGACGGAGATTAAGTTTATCAAGTTGAGAGCGAAAACCGCGACTCTCAACCGGTGACGGAGACTAAATCCATCAAATTCAGCGTAGAATGTAGCCCGCCGAGGGGCGAGATTTCAGTCTATGACCACGCTGGTGCTGGGGAAGAAGGGGTCGCTGGTGAGGTTCACGCCCAGCTTTCGCAGGCCCGTCTCGTCGCCGGAGCAGGGCAGATGGGTGAGATGGACCTCCGCGCCCCGGAGCTGGGGCAGCATGGCCATGGCCTCGCCGGTAGCCGGGCTCGTGGTGGCGCTGATGCTGAGCGCTATCAAAACCTCATCCAGCGCTAGCTGGAGGCTTGACTGGCCCAGAGATCTCTCCAGGCCCTGTATGGAATCGATGGTCTGTGGTGTGAGCAGGTGAATCTGCTCGGGGATCCCGGCCAGCCTCTTGATGGCGTTCAGCACGACGGCTCCCGCTGCATGCATGAGCTTCGAGCTTCGGCCCGTGACTATCGACCCGTCGGGAAGCTCCAGTGCGGCACCGCTTCTCTCATCGTCTGCATCGATGTTACGCATGGCAACAGTTGCGGCCCGCCTTGCGGGGGAGACCACCGACCTGTCCTCTGGCTCGAGGTCGTTGTCCCCCATGAGCAGTTCTACTTTCTGAACCGTTTCCTCGTCTTCGATGCCCATCACGTACTCGCAGCGGTAACGGAAGAACCTGCGAACTATCTCCTGGCAGGCGGCCCTCTGGACTAGATCGTCGTCAACGATTCCGAAGCCCGCTCGATTGACCCCCATGTCGGTGGGAGAAGCGTAGGGCGATTCACTTCCGGAGATGCGCTCCAGTATCCGTCTCAGCAGGGGGAAAGCCTCCACGTCGCGGTTGTAGTTGACTGCGGTCTCTCCGTAGGCATCCATGTGGAACGGATCCAGGAGGTTGACGTCCCTCAGGTCGGCGGTGGCGGCCTCGTAGGCGGCGTTGACCGGATGCTTGAGGGGTAGGTTCCATATGGGAAAGGTCTCGAACTTGGCATAGCCGGCCTCCCTTCCCCGGCGGTGCTCGTGGTAAAGCTGGCTGAGGCAGGTGGCCAGCTTGCCGCTGCCGGGTCCCGGTCCGGTAACAACCACCAGAGGCTTCTCCGTCTTCAGGAAGTCGTTTCGGCCGTAGCCTTCCTCGCTGACTATCAGGTCCACATCGGTGGGGTAGCCCTTGGTGTAGTAGTGGCGAAAGACATCTACTCCTCTGCGCTCTAACCGTTTCTGGAATGTGACGGCCGCCGGCTGGTCATCGAACCTGGTGATGACGACGCCCCGCACGCTCAGCCCGTTCTCCCGTAGTCCGTCTATGAGCTTCATGGCGTCCGCGTCGTAGGTTATGCCGAAATCGCCCCGCAGCTTTCTCTTCTCTATGTCCCCGGCATATATGCAGAGGATGATCTCGGCTCGATCGGCCAGCTCACGGAGAAGCGTTATCTTGACGTTGGGTCGATAGCCGGGCAGCACCCTGGCAGCGTGATAGTCGTACATCAGCTTGCCGCCGAACTCCAGGTAGAGCTTGCCGCTGAAGCGCTCCACCCGGGCGAGAATGGCCTCGGTCTGCTGGTCCAGGTACCTGTCGTTGTCAAAGCCGATCTTCGTCAACGGGCCTCCTGGAGGTGCGGATCTGATCCTATCAGGGCCAGGGTACTTGAAAAGTCTCTCACAGCAGGTACAATAGTAATGTATGGCACGTCAGGCGAGGCTCGACTACGAGAATTCCGTGCACCACGTGATGGGCCGGGGAATCGGGAAGAGGCCCATCTTTGCAGACGACTGCGACAGGACGGAGTTCCTTCGCAGGCTGGGCAATGTCTGCAGTCAATGCGCGGTGAAGGTGTACGCCTGGTCTTTGATGCCCAACCACTTCCATCTTCTTCTCAGAAGAAGCTCGATACCCCTTGGCATGGCGATGCAGCGTCTTCTCTGCGGCTACGCGCAGTGGTTCAACAGAAGACACGAACGCTCCGGTCGGCTCTTTCAGAATCGCTACAAATCTAAGCTGGTGCAGACCGAGCTCTATCTTGCAAGGCTGGTGCGATACATTCACAGGAACCCAGAAAAGGCCGGGATCGTCGATTTGGACGATCTTCGTTCATATCCCTGGACGGGTCACGCGGCTCTGATGGGCTCGCGTGTGCACGAATGGCATGACATGGATAACGTCATGTCCTATTTCGGTGATTCCATGGAAGAGGCCAGGCAGTCCCTGGAGTCCTTCATGCGCCGTGACGAGCCCGAGCCGGAGGAGCTTGGCAGTTGGGTCTGGATGCTCGGATTCGGGGAGAGAAAAAGGAAGTGTCCGGTGCCCGCTCTGGGGAGCGAGGAGTTCCGCAGGCGCCTGGCCGTACAGGCCGACAGCCCCCCCGAAGACCTCGGAGGCGCTCATCCCGGCAAGCTGGCCGCCGTAATGGGAGCCGTCTGCACAAGCATGAAGGTTAACCGGGAGAAGCTCCGCGCCGGCAAGCGAGATAGGGCCCATTCCCGGGCCAGGGCCGTAATTTCCCACGTGGGTACGGGAATGCTCGGTCTAACCTGCATCCAGGTTTCGCGGTTCCTGGGCGTGACTCCCCAGTCGGTCAACATGTGTGCAAAGAGGGGCGAGAGGATTCTGAATAGGAGCGAAGAGATCAGGAGAGCTGTATTATCAGCTCTAGGCCAGTAAATAGCCAAAAAACTTGATGAACTTAAACTCCGTCCCCGAAAGAGGGGCGGCGCCGAAGCGCCGCCCCTTCCTTGCGTGGCCGCAGTCTGCGGCTAGCGGATCACCATCGCCTGCCGGGTAAGGGTACCCTCGGGGGTGGTGAGCCGGATGAAGTAGACGCCGCTGGTGATGTCGGAGGGCGTCCAGTTGCAGGCGTAGTTGCCGGCCTCCATCTCGCCGCTGACGAGTGTCTGCACCTTGCGGCCGGTGACGTCGAAGACGGTCAGCTCCACATGGCCCGGAGCGGGCATGCCGTAGCCGATGCTGGCGCTCACCGTAACCGGGTTGGGTGCGGGGTTGTTCAGGTGCAGCGAGTAGGGCCGGGATACGCTCTGGTCAACCGCCTCCGGCCAGATCTCGATTACGTCGGTGTCGAAGGTGTAGTCGTGTTTGAAGGCGCCCACCGTGAGCTCCCCGCTCTCGGGGACGTCCACGGAGATGCTGACCTGTCCGGAGGAGTTGGTCGTAGCCTCCTCGTAGACGTTGAGCGTGGTTATGCCGTCGACGCCGTCGCAGATGGTGACGTTAGCCCCCTCGACCGGAGAGCCGTTGGAGTTCACCGTCACGGCGATGTCCTGGGTGCCCGGACTCACGTGCCCCACCGTGACTATATCCAGCGGATCGGGCAGTGCGTCGTCGTTGGTCCAGGTATCCACGGCCGGGTCTCCGAACCAGATGTACATCTTGGCGTTGGCCAGACCGTAGGTTCCGTGGTAGTCGAGGATGTACTCGGTGGCGTACATGATGGACTCGCCGATCCGGTACAGCCCCTCATCGTAGAGTCCGCGGTAGATTCGCTTCATGTAGTCGTGGTTGGCGGTTGTGTAGGAGGGGTTGGTAGCCGCCAGGTTGCCGTAGCAGCCGTTGTCCGCCCACTGCCAGGCCTCGGCCAGGCAGGTGGTCGATGTGTTGTACTTGCCGCAGTAGCAGGCGATGTTGAACACCGGTGGCATGAAGTCGTTGGTGAGGCTGTTGATGTTGCTGGAGTTCCAGCCCGGCGACCAGGACCAGTAGGTGACGTCGCCGTGTCCGCGGTAGCCGACCGTACCTATGTTGTTGTTGATGAGGTCCTCGAGGTCATCGGCGGTGGCCCCCTCCGGCGGGTAGAGCTTGTCGAAGGTTACGTCGGAGAGCGAGTAGGGGTAGGCGGCTATGCTGTCACAGCATTCGGTGTACTTGCCCGGGTACTGCTCCTCGTGGGCGGCGAGCACCGTCTCGCTGGGGGTTATGCCGGTGGTGGCCAGGTCGCTCCAGGTGTAGTCGATGTAGCCGTTCATGGTCTTGTCGACCTGGTGGGCTATCTGCGCTTCGTCGCCGGTGAGACGCCCCACGGCGATCTCGGGGTAGTCGTCGCCGCCGGTTATGCACGCGTAGTAGTAGTCGCCCACGTGGGAGCCGTAGTCGTAGGACGGCATGGCGCTGTGGTCGCCCGCTATCAGGGCGAAGCGCAGGATACCGGTATCGTAGTTGTCGGAGATGGCTCCGAAGATCTCGCCGGGGTCGGAGGGGTTGGGAAGGGTCTCGACCCTTGCCTTCAGCCCCATGGCGTTGTGGTGCTCGATAAGCGGCTGAACATCGTCGATGTTGTCGGCGTTGACCACGAACACGTACTCGGGAGCGTCCCCGGCTCCGTCGGCCTGCGCGGCACTTACGTAGTCAGGGAAGTTGATGATGCGCTCACGGAAGGCGGCGAACATGCCCCTGTTGGAGGGATGGGCCGGAACTTCCATCTGACCGCTGAAGTCCACCCTCACCACTATCCTGGAGGCGGCCATGAGCCGCGAGCTCTCCGGGTCGTAGCGGAAGGGATTGACGTTCAGCCGGGCCACGCTCAGGCCGGACCAGATGCCCTCGTTGTCCACATCGGCCCAGCTGCCGGGAAAGACCCTGTCGGAGGCGTAGTAGGCCTGGTCCATCTCGAAGGGGTAGGGGGCGTGCGGCATGTCGATCTCGGGGGTCTGCCTGGGCATCAGCTCGACGTCATCGAAGGTGGAGTACTCGACATCCACAACGGATACTTCCGGTGTCTTCCCGAACGGCATGGCGAAGAGCTTACGCCAGGAGATGGCCTCCGGAAGGCCGAGCTTGTCGTGAGCGCTGCACTCGGCGAGTTCCAGACGCTGCCAGGTTTGTCCGCCCGCCGGGTAGTCGAAGAGTCTGAAGCCGGGGACCTCGATCTCCACCAGGATGTGATCGAAGTCCGACTCCAGGAGACGAACGGCGATACCCTCGTCGGAACGGCCGCCCAGGGACTGCCAGTCGGCAGGTCCGTAGGCCAGAGCGACCGCGGCGATGGCGAGGGAAGCAAAGATAGTGAGTCGCACTTTGGAAACCTCCTCTATGTACGGGTACGGGGAAATGGTAGCTACTTAGTATCCTTATGCTTGAGCAGCCTCGGGGTCAAGACCCGCAGGAAAGCGGGCGCCGCCGTCGGAACCCGAATTAGCGGGGATCCGTCTTCTCGGCAGCGGTGTATTGACCTGCAGCGGCAACGGTATCCCTCCCGGCAGCTTGACCTGCGGGGCTCCTTGCGGCAGTTTTGAACCGTACGAAACGAAAGGAGAGAGATGAGGTCACGCTTCTGTGCAATACTCCTGCTGGCCACGGCAGCCGCCTTCGCAGGACCGAGGTTCGGCGGCAGGCTGGGCTGGTACCAGGGTGAGCAGCCGAGGATGGGAGAGGACGCCTCCAACCTCGCCTTCGGAGGCCAGTTCGTCTTTCCCATAATGGGTATGGTCGACCTGGAGTTCAGTGCCGGCTACACATCCCAGGAGGACGACATCACCCTCGATAACTACCTGATGAACTACCTTGAGGAGGAAGAGGGCCTGGATTTCGGGGGGGACGTGGACTCCCTGCTGGGGTACATGGAGGACGAGTGGGGCTGGTCGCCTTCCACCGACACCCTCACCCAGTCCTACACCAACAAGTTCCACGACCTGGACCTGGGGGCCACTTTGAAGGTCAACCTGCCGCTGGGCGGCATGCCCTTCAAGCCCTACGTGGGCGGGGGCGGCGGTGCGCACTTCATAGTCAGCGAGGCCGACGCGCTCATACAGCTGGTGAACGCCGAGGCGGGCAACGCTGTGGACATCGACCCCTACGACCATGTCCATCCGGGAATCCACGGAGTGATCGGGGCCACCTTCGCCCCACCCATGGCTCCCGTCAGCGTATTCGCCGAGTACAAGCTGGCCCGGGCGCTGGGCGACGAGGCCGGCTCGGGAGGGATCAACTCCTTCGCCGCGGGCGTTAACCTGGGCTTTTAGTCCCCGGATCCAATCAGTGGGCCGGAGCTTTCTCTGACGGAGGCTCCGGCCCTCATCGCGTCGAAGAGGCTGGGCCCCGAGGCCACTATTCCACCGGACCCCAGCCTCCACTTTCCTCCCTCGAAAGCCCCCGTGCGGCCGCCGGCCTCGGTTACCAGGAGAGCCCCGGCTGCCATGTCCCACGGCTTGAGGTGCTGCTCGTAGAAACCGTCCGCCCGGCCGCAGGCCACGTAGGCCAGGTCCAGGGCGGCCGAGCCCGCCCTCCTTATCCCCTGCGCCCGCCCCAGGAAGTGAACCAGGGGGGTAAGCTCCAGCCCCGGATCTCCCTTCGATCGATGGTAGGGGAACCCGGTGCAGATCAGGGCGCTTCCCAGACCGGAGACCTGCGAGGCACTGACGGGGCGGCCGTCCATGAGTGAGCCGCCGCCGTGAATGGCGGAGAACAGCTCGTCCCTGGTGGGATCGTATATCACGCCCGCGACCGGACCCTCCCGGTCGCACAGGGCAACGCTGACACAGAAGACCGGAAAGCCGTGGGCGTAGTTGTTGGTTCCGTCCAGGGGGTCGACCACCCACAGGGGCGGGTCGGGAATGGTCCCGTCCCAGTCCTCCTCGCCGAGGAAGGCCGCTTCGGGACGCAGCCTGCAGAGGCGCTCCCTCAGAAGCTTCTGGGAGGCCAGGTCGGCGGAGGTCACCAGCTCGTGGTTTTCCTTCTCGTAGACGCTTACCCCCTCCCGAAGGTGCCGCATGAGGGTTTCGCCGGCGTCACGGGCGGCTTCGGCCATTCCCTTCAGCAGGGCGGAGCCGGATGAGCTCAAGGAGTCCTCCTTCACAACTGTGGTCGGCTCTGCGGGTACATTCGGTGATGATACGTTCCCCGAATGATTGTGCAAGCCCTGTCAAGGGATTATCATGGTGACCGAAAAGTCATTCAGCACACCGGCTGGGCCGTTTCCAACCGGAGAGGGGAACCCATTGGCAGGCTTCTCCCTTAGGCAGAGAATCCGCTACAGGGTCGACAGGCTGGTGGCCAAGAGCGCCGTCTGGCAGGTTCTGATGCTGGCCGCGGTGGCCGCCGCTCTGATAATCATCGGCGCCCTGGCAGTCAGCGATTCCGACCCCGAGAACCTGGGCCGTGATGGAAACGTGTCCTGGGCCTACAGGTTCTGGTGGGCGGCGATAAGGGTCATAGATCCTGGAAACTTCGCCGAGGATTTCACATCGGTTCTGGTGGCGGCCACCGGAGTCATCATCAGCCTGGCCGGCATACTGATCTTCTCCCTGCTGATAGGCATTCTCTCCTCCAAGCTCACGGAGAAGCTGGACCTCATGAAGCGCGGCAAGTCGCCGGTAGTGGAAGAGGGCCACACGGTGATCGTGGGAACCGGAGACAAGCTCTTCGACGTGGTGCGGGAGATAGTGGAGGCGAACGAAAACCAAAGCGACAGGGCCATCGCCGTCTTCTCCCCGGTTCCCAAGCAGGACATGGAGGAGGCCATGGAGGAACGGGTGGACGACTTCAAGGGCACCCGCATGGCCTATCGTACCGGACGCACCTCCGACCTGGACGCGCTGCGCATGCTGAACCTGGGAGCGGCTCGCAGCCTGGTTGTACTGGGCGATTCCGACCCGGAGAACGTAAAGGTCCTGATGGCGGCCCGAAGCCTGATGAGCGGGAGAAGGCAGAAGAGAATCAGCGCCGTCTGCGAGATAAGGGACCAGAGGATGGGCTATATCGCGGAGCTGTCCTTTCCCGGCGTGCGCTGGGTGAACGTGGGCGAGGTCATCACCAGGCTGGTGGTCCAGGTATGCAGGCATCCGGGTCTGTCCAGGGTCTACTCCGAGCTCCTCAGCTTCCGGGGCAACGAGATCTACTACCAGTCCCACAGAGCCATGCACGGGAGAACCTTCGGCGAGCTGGCCATGTGTACTACACAGAGCGTGCTCCTGGGACTGGCCAGAAACGGCGAGGTCGTTCTCAACCCCTCCCCCGAGACCAGGGTGTCCAGGGGGGATGAGCTTATCGTGCTCACCCGCGACGACGACACCTTCCGGCCGGACATGGACGGGGAGGTTGAGCCGGTGGAGATCTGTGAAACCTGCCTCCGTCCGGAGCCGGACAGGGAACGCATACTGATCCTTGCCGCAGACCGGCGCAACCTCACCCTGATGGTGACCCTGCTCGACAGCTACGTGGCGCCGGGAAGCCGGGCGGTGATAGCAGGTTCCCTGGAGCCGGGCGCGGCCGACGGCCTGATGTCCGGAATAGGCCAGACCCCGAACCTGTCGGTCTCCTACCGCAGGATGAGCAGGAGCGACCCCCGGGAGCTGGAGGAGCTACAACCCTTCGGCTACGACAGCGTGATCGTCACCTCCAGCGAGAGCGAGGATGACGAGACATCCGACACCGACTGCATCACCACCCTGCTCATACTGAAGAGGATCCGCTGCGCGAGCAGCGATGCTCCCAAGACCACCGTGGTCTCGGAGATAAGGACCCCGCGAAACCGCCGGCTGGCCAACACCGCGGAGATAGACGACTTCGTAGTGAGCAACGAGGTCACCAGCATGGTCATGGCCCAGCTGGCCGAGGAGACCAGGCTCTGGGGGGTGTACAGGGAGATATTCGACCCCAGGGGATGCGAGATCTACCTGCGCGACGGCTCATGGATCTGCCCGGACCGGGAATCGGCCACCTTCCGGGAGCTGACAAGGTGCGGCCTGGGCAGGCGGGAGATAGTAATGGGATACGTAGAACGCGGCGAAGCCGGCGACGGCGCGCTCCGGCTGAACCCGCCCCCGGACTCCGTGGTGGGTCTGGGCGACGGGTGCCAGCTGGTCACATTGGCGAAGGGATAGGCCCTTGGCTGCCGCGAGGCTCATCAGAACTTCGGCCAGGGTAGTGGGTATAGCGCTGGGTCTTCTGGCCCTGGTGGCGGGGGCCGTCGTGGTCCTGCTGGCCATGGCGTACAGGGGAAGTCTGGAAGGAGCCGCGGACACGGTGTCCGACGGACTGGAGAGCGCCCGGTCGGCCGTAGAGGCGGTCTCTTCCGGAGCCTCCTCCTCCACAGATCTGGTCTCCCGGGTACGGGAGTCACTGGAGGCCGGCGGAGAGCTGCTGGCCGAAACGGGAAACGCGCTGGAGAGCACGCGGAGCTCGGTGGACAGGCTCGGCAGCCTGTCATCCACTGCGGCATCCGAGCTGGCCGGAATCAACGAGAGGGCGGCCGTCGTCCTGGGCCGCAACAGCCTGGGAGGCACCATCGACCAGCTGCAGCAGAGCGGCCAGGTCTCCGGGCGGCTGGTTCAGCGGCTGGATACCCTGCGGACGAGCATTCTCTACCTCAGGGACGATGTCATGGAGGTGGCGGCGGCCGTCGAGAGCCTGCAGGCGGACATGTTTTCCACGGAGGCGGCATTCGGAGAGGCGGAGGACCACCTGGCCAGAGCCGCCGGGGCCTCCCGGAGGCTCTCGGGTTCCGGGGCGCTCTTCTGGTTGATGGCCGGCGTGGGGTGCGCTGTATTCCTGGCCGGAGCTCACCTGGTGCTCCTGTCGGTCTCCCTTACCGCGCCGTGGCGGCAAGACGACGGAGGAGGCGATCAATGAGGAGGATGTGTGTCTTGCTGATGGCCGGGCTCTCCGCCTGCGCCTGGGCGGGCAGGATCGCGGTCCTGGACCACGACCTTGACATACCGGTGGGCGGTTACAGGTACGTGGCAATACCCGTACAGCAGTCTCAGGAGGAGAATGCGCGGATCGTGGGGGACCTGCGGGTGCGTCCGGACTCGCTGGAGGTGGAGCTGCTGCTGATATGGGAGTACCAGCTGCCGGGCTGGACGGACCTGCAGTCCGACATAGACACCCTCTACCACAGCCGCCGGTCATCCGGCGCTGTGGATATTCCCCTGCTGGGCTTCGGCCGCTACGCACTGGTAGTCAGCAACAGGGGCAACTTCGCTCCAGCCGAGGTGCACGGGAGCCTGGATCTGGTCTTCGAGGGAGAGGGCCGTGTATACGACCCCCTTCAGACGGCTCTGTACCTGGCTCTTGCGCTGATGGCGCTGGCCGGTATCGTAACACTGGTGGTTGTGGCGATAAGGACATTGAAGAATAAATAGGGGACACAACCGGCAGAAGATGACGTCGTGCAGAAGCCGCTATACGTGCGAGAAAGGGAGTTCACATGTTGATTTCAACCCGCAGCCGTTACGGTCTGAGAGCTCTGGCCGAGCTGGGAAGGAGCGATCCGGACGAGCCTCTGTCTCTGGCCAGTATCGCCGAGTCGGAGCTCATCCCTGTCCGGTACCTCGAGCAGATATTCGGCAAGCTCAGGGCGGTGGGAATAATCTGCGGCCGGCGGGGGCCCGGCGGCGGCTACATGCTCTGCAGGCCCCCCGAGGAGATCAGACTGTACGACGTGGTGAACGTCCTGGAGACGGACTTCCTGCCAATAAGCTGTCTGACCGACAACGCCGAGTGCGGCGAGACCGACGACGGCTGCCGCTGCAAGCTGGAAGACAGTTGCGTGACCAAGAAGCTGTGGGAGAAGATGCGTGACATCTACCTGACGATAATGAGGGAGAACACGCTGGCAGATCTCATGGCCGGGGAGCTGAACAAGGTCGATCTGCGCTGATGTGGGACTACAGCCCCGAGCTCCTGGACCACTTCACCGATCCCCGCAACGTGGGTTCCCTGGACAACCCCGACGGCCACGCCGAGGTGGGGTCGCCGGAATGCGGGGATGCCATGCGGCTGGACATCCGCGTCGACGGGAACGACAGGATAGAGGAGGCACTCTTCCTGACCTTCGGCTGCGCCAGCGCCATCGCCTCGGCCTCGGCCCTCACCGAGATGGTGAAGGGCCGTACGCTTGCGGAGGCAGAGGCCCTGGAGAATAGCGAGATAGTGGAATACCTCGGCGGCATGCCGGAGGAGAAGATACACTGCTCCGTAATGGGCAGCGAGGCCCTCGGGGCCGCCATAGCCGACTTCCGGGCGCGGCGGGATCGCGTACGGCAGGCCATAGCGGGTCTTCCCGAGGCCGGACTTTCGGAGCTGGTCCGCGCCATGGAGGGATGCAGCCTGCCCCTGGAAAGAGCCGGAGCCACCCGGGTCGAGCTGGTCTGCGACGAGGGAGCCGAGCCTCCCCTGCAGGCTCTCGAGGAGTACCTGGAAGGGGCCGCCGGGCATCCCGTGGAGGTGATCCCCTCCCCATGACGGCCTACTTCGACAGCAACGCCACCACCAGGCTGGCTCCCGAGGCCATGGAGGCCATGCTGCCCTACCTGGGGGAGAGGTTCGGCAACCCGTCCGCCTTCTGCAGGTTCGGCAGAGCGCTTCTCGATCCCATGGAGAATGCGAGGATAGAGATCGCCCATCTGCTGGGCGCCGACGCCTCGGAGATCATCTTCACCTCCTGCGGGACCGAGAGCAGCAACATGGCGATCAAGGGAGCCGTCAGGCTTCGCCCCGGCAGGAGCCGCATAATCGCCTCCGCCGTCGAGCACCCAGCCGTCCTCGAGCCACTTTCGTTCCTGGAGGAGGACGGCGTCGAGGTAAGCACGGTGCCGGTGGACGGTGAGGGCATGCTGGACCTGTCTGCGCTGGAGTCCCTGCTGGACGAGGACGTGGCGCTGGTGACGGTGATGATGGCCAACAACGAGACCGGGGTGATATACCCCATGAAGGAGGTCTCCGAGCTGGCCCATGACGTGGGAGCCCTGTTCCACACCGACGCCGTGCAGGCGGTGGGGAAGATCCCGGTGGACGTTCGTGAGATGAACGCGGACATGCTCAGCATATCGGCCCACAAACTCCACGGGCCCAAGGGTATGGGCGCCATCTACATCAGGGGTGACATAGAACTGCCCCCCCTGATCCACGGCGGCCACCACGAGTGCGGCCTGCGGGCGGGGACCTACAACGTGCCCGGCATAGTCGGAATGGGGAAGGCGGTGGAGCTGGCGGCGCGGGAGATGGAGCAGCAGGGTCGCAGGCTGACCGCAATGCGACACAGGGTGGAGGAGATGATACTGCAGCGGTGCCTGGGGTCCTCCATACTGGCCATGGGCAGTCCCAGGCTTCCGAATACCGTCTGTGCGGTCTTCGAGGGAGTGGAGAGCGAGGCCGTGCTGACCATGCTGGACATGGCCGGCATCTGCGCCTCGTCGGGATCGGCCTGCAGCACCGGACAGGCCGGCCCCAGCCATGTGTTCAAGGCCATGGGTCTCAGCGACGCAATGGCCAACAGCGCCGTGAGGATCAGCTTCGACCGCTATACAACAGAGGGTGACGAGAAGCTCTTGTACACCAGGCTTCCGGAGATCATTGAGAAGCTGAGATCCATCTCTCCCTACGCCTGAACCGGGCCGACTCCGCTATTGCCTGAAGGCGAATGCGGCCACGAAGCTACCCTGGCCGCAGCCCTCCCTGACCGGCTCCTCTCCGTGCACGCTGCCGGGCATCTCGAACAGCGTCTGCACGCATCCCACGTCTTCCAGGCCGGCGCCGGCAATGAGCTCGGATATCTCATCGGAGCCGAAGAAGCGGGCCGAGTGGTAGAAGGGACTGGCTTCGGGGTTGCTGCGGTAGTACCGGCCCAGGCCACTGTCGCGGTCTATGTATCCCACCACGAGCCTGCCGCCGCGGCTCAGCACCCTCGCCGCCTCCGACACGCACGCCTCCGGGTCGTCGACGAAGCAGATGGTGGTCACCATCAGCACCAGATCGAAGGAAGCGTCGACGAAGGGGAGGTCCTCGGCTACGGCGGGAATGGAGGCCATGCCCCTCTCGGCGGCCCGAAGGCGCATGGCTTCCGCCGGCTCCACCCCCAGACCGACGTGCAGTGGTATGGCGAACCTGCCGGTTCCCGAGCCGACCTCCAGGCTCCGGCCCTGGGATTCGGGGGGGCCGGCGGCCTCCCGCACCGCGGCCAGCTCGGATCGGTAGGCGGCCGCGTTTCGCCGGAACCAGCCGTCGTAGCGCTCGACCTCCCTCTCGAAGACGCTCATTTCGTCTTCATCGCGATGGCGTCGAAGGGGCACACCTCCAGGCATGCGCGGCATCGGACGCAGCGCCACCTGTCCACCATGGCCAGGCCCTCGGCCGTTATGGCTCCCACGGGGCAGGCGGGCTCGCAGAGACCGCACTGCTGGCACAGCCCTGCGTCCACGGAGGCGGCAAAGGTGGCCGAGGCGCCGCCGCGAAGCCTGACGTGCTCCCTGTCCGCTCCGGGCCGCATCCACTCCCTCGCTACCCGGCCCCATCGCTCGCTCAGCCGCTTCAGCACGTCGTCCAGGGGGCCGGGTTCGTCCAGGACCGGCACAAAGTGCCTGACGAGGCGCTTGATGTTGGGGCCGAAGCAGCCTCCCACCACCACCTGCACCCCATGCCGGTCCAGCAGATCTCTTACCGAGCCGGCCTTCTGCGACGCGCCCGCCTCGGCCTCGTCCAGCGTCTCGTTGCGGACCATCGTCAGCGGCTGGAAGCCTTCGCTGCCTTGCCTGTAGATGCGGTAGGTCTCCGCGGACCCGAAGTGACGTCCGCTTAGCCTTCCCCGCGAGTCAACGGCAATCGCCGCGATGAGATCGCCTTCGGTCTCTTTCGAAGACATGGTCTCCCTTCCGTTGCTCTTGGCCGCGGTGTTTCTAGAAGCCGAAGCCGTTCCATGAGACGCCGGTCTCCAGCCGGTAGCGCCATGGACCGTCGAGGCCGGCGCGCAGGGCACCGTGCAGCCCCAGGGGGCCGGACAGGTCGTAGGCGCAGCAGGCCGAAGCGGTCAGCTCACCGGCCGTGGAGCCCTCCAGCGATCCGGCCAGCTGCAGGCCCCGGGACACGAAGCTGGAGCCGCCGAAAACGAACCTTGCGTAGTCTTCGATCTCGTCTTCGAAGGGGTCGTTGCCGGAGGCCAGGCCGTACATTCCGCTGACCGAGACCCGGAAGAGCCTGAAGGTGGTTCCGGTGGAGGCGCCGGCCTCCAGGCGCGAACCCCCATCCCGGGACTCCGAGCCCGTGGGAAGCGAGGCCCTGGTCCGCAGCACCAGATTGGTCCCGCCCCTGGCCCGCTCGTAGAGGTACGAGGCCCCTATGCTGACGTTGCCCAGCACTCCCCCCTCCATGCCGTCGTCGTCCAGGTAAAGGGGAAGACCCGCGCAGACCTCCAGGTCCTGAAGCGCTCCCCAGCAGCCGCGCAGGGGCAGGGAGGCGATGTCGCCGCCCCCCTCCAGCTCTCCGTAGCCGGCCGCCGCGGTTACCCTCAGCCCTCCCAGAGGCATCACGTCGGCAGTGGGAAGGCCGGGAAAGCCGGAGAAGCCGAACCCGTCGGTGAGCACCGCCGGGGCGTCATCCGCCTGTACCTGAAGCGGCAGCAGCACAACCAGAAGCAGAGAGCAAATCACGGCGAGTCCTTTCTTCTTGCGGAATGGCAGTTGCAGCCCGACAGCCAGTCTTACTATGAAATAACCGTCCAGCGGGGAATATAGTCAACCGCCGGCGAGGGTCCGTATCGCCGGTTCGGCAACCAGAGGTCCGGGAGGGCGAATGAAACTGTCCGAGGCGGCCGTGCTTCTGCTGACCGCGGCGGCGGTGTTCGGCCTGGTAATCGTCATACTGCATCCCCAGGCCCCCGCCCGTCCCGTACCGCAGCCGGTCCTGCAGCGGACGGCTGGATCCTCCTTCAGCCGGCAGTGCATGCAGGTGGGCTACGGTGCCGGTCAGCCCCCGCGTGTGGACTCCCTCAGCGGCGACACAATAGTCATGAGGATCGACCTGGACACCACCAGTTTCACCCAGCCCCAGGCGAACCTCAGGATAACCCGCCTGCTCCACGAGCACGGATACGCCCATCATCTGACCCGAAAACGGGAGGACGGCGGCCTTTCCTTCCTTACCGAGAAGCCGGACGGATACCCCATGCGAATAGAGCTGAAGGTGCCCGTCCGCTGACCGGAATCCGACGGCGGCGGGCCTGCACAGGATCGGTAATCCCCGATCTGATCGTTGACAAGACGGCCCAGGGGAGGTATTTGTCGCACCCTGTAAGCCCGATAGAGATGGTTGGAGAGATACATAGAGGAGTCCGCGCGCCAGGCCTGAGCCTCCGTGGCGGGAGGCCGGTCGAAGCGCCGGATCGCCCGAGGCCGGAGTCCCCCGTCATGAGCCGGTCCGTTACGTCCTACTGGAGGTCCCCATGAAGAAATCTGCCCGGTGGCGCCTGTGGAGCTCGCTTGCACTGTTCGTGGTCGCGGCCCTGATGATATGGCCGACCATCCGGTGGTACTCTCTGCCGGAGATAGAGCGGGACTGCGCCGAGGCCAGCGTACAGCCCGAGACCGACAACCCCTACTACCGGAGTCTGCTCGACAGCCTCAGAGTGGAGGGCGGCCAGGGTCTGATCGACCGCTACAAGGAGCTTCACCGGCTCAAGGACGGCACCATAAAGCTGGGTCTCGACCTCCAGGGCGGCATGTACCTGGCCTACACGGTGGAGCCGGTAGAGGGCATGGACGAGGGCGAGGCCATCGACCAGGCCCTGGAGGTGATCCGCAACAGGATCAACGAGTTCGGCGTCTCCGAACCCTCCATAACCAAGCAGGGCAGCGATCGCATAGTGGTTCAGCTCCCCGGCGTACGGGATCCCGGAAGGGCCCGGGATATCGTGGAGAAGCAGGCGCTGCTGGAGTTCAAGGTGGTGGCATTCCCCAACGATGAGCAGACCAGGCCCGGGGATGTCCGGGTGTTGCGCCGGATAGACGCCTTCCTGGCCGAGGAATCCGGAATAGAGATTCCCGACGGGGAAGCCGACCCCACCGACCCCGCCGAAGAAGATGGGGCCGCGCCGGACACCGGCGGAAGCCTCCAGCTGCCCGAGTCCACTCCCGCCGACCAGCAGTTCGGCCTGGGCGACCTGGAGGGCGACCCGGACGAGGGCGAGCCGGAAGTGCCGCAGACCCCCGCGATAGATATTCCCGAGCCGGGCGGAAGCCTCACCGAGCTTCTCGTTCAGCTGGGCGAGGCGGATGCCCGGGCACTCGGCGTGAGCCCCGGGGACTGGGCCGTGCCGCAGGGCGAGCCGATGGATGTTTTCAACGAGATAGTCCACAGGCCCGAGGTGGACTCCATGCTGGCCGGGCAGAACCTGGAGTTCGCCCTGAAGAAGCCGGGACAGACCTCCCGGGGTATGATGTTCCCCGTCTACCTCGTTCCCAGGGACGTAACCAGGGGCACCGTCGACGACACCGACGACCGCCATCCCCAGTACCACATGACGGGAGCGAACCTGGAGGACGTACGGGTGCGCTCCGGCGGCGCCGGGGCCATAAGCAACGAGCCCTACCTGATTCTGCAGTTCGACGGCCAGGGCGCGGACAACTGGGAGCGGATCACCGGCGAGAACGTACAGGAGCGTGTGGCCATTGTGCTGGACGGCACCATCTACTCCGTGGCCACCATACGCGAGAGGATCTCGGGAGCCGGCGGTACCCGTCTGTCCGGCGGGTTCGGCCTGCAGGAGGCCAAGGATCTGCGGCTGGTGCTCCGGGCCGGATCGCTTCCCGCCTCGCTGGAGATCGCCGAGGAGCAGACCATAGGCCCCAGCCTGGGCCGCAGGTCCATCGACCAGGGCATGATGGCGGCCATACTGGGTCTGGCCCTCGTGGCGCTCTTCATAATAGTCTACTACGGCGTGGGGGGCGTGCTGGCTGTGCTGGCGCTGGTCTTCGATATGCTGCTGGTGCTGGCCGTACTATGCTTCCCGGGTCCGCTGAGTTCCATAGGCATGACGGGCCTCAACGCCACCCTTACCCTTCCGGGAATAGCCGGTATCATCCTCACCATCGGCATGGCGGTGGACGCCAGCGTGCTCATCTACGAGCGGATACGCGAGGAGCGTGACCAGGGCAAGAGCATGAAGGCGGCTGTGGAGTCCGGTTACGGCCGGGCCTTCGTCACCATCCTGGACGCCAACCTGACAACGCTGATAACGGCGATGGTGCTGTACAAGTTCGGCACGGGCCCCATCAGGGGTTTCGCCGTGACGCTATCCATCGGCATCCTGGCCAGCATGTTCTGCTCGCTGGTCTTCACCCGTGGCGTATTCGACCTGATGCTGCGAAAGAGGGGCAACAAGCCGATCAACCTGGGCAGCCTGCACTTCCTCAACAAGGCTGCCTTCAACATCACCAGGGTCCGCAAGAAGACCTATCTGCTTTCCGCAGCGGTGATCCTGGTGGGCGCCATTGCCTTCTTTGCCCACGGCGGCCTCAGCCTCGACATCGACTTCACCGGGGGGCTGGAGACCACTGTGGTCACCGACCGGGTGGTGGCCGCCGAGGATGTCTCATCCAGCCTGGAGGGGCAGGGCCTGCAGAATGTCCAGGTCCAGAGGCTGGTGGACTACTCCGGGGACGGCGGCGCCTACGTTGTGCGCACCTCCACCAGCGACAAGGAGGCGGTGAACGCCGCTCTGGACGTCTCCGGCTACCAGATGATGGAGGGCACCCGGGAAGAGCTCTCGTTCATCAAGCAGATAGGGCCCAAGGTGGGCTCGGAGCTGAGGACCAAGGCCATCAACGCCATCATAGCGGCCATGGTGTTCATAGTGCTCTACATCTGGTACCGTTTCCAGTTCAAGTGGGGCATCGCGGCAGTGGCGGCCCTGGCGCACGACATCATCATCACCATAGGCCTGCTGGCCCTGCTGCAGCTGGACGTGTCCCTGACCATCATCGCGGCGCTGCTCACCATCGTGGGGTACTCGATCAACGACACCATCGTGGTCTTCGACCGTATCCGCGAGGACAAGAAGCTGCGCCGGGGCAAGACCTTCGAGGAGACTGTGAACTACAGCATCAACGAGACGCTCAGCCGGACCGTCATAACATCGCTCACCACCTTCATGGCGGTGCTGATGCTCTACATCTTCGGAGGCGCGACGCTGGCCGACTTCTCGCTGACCCTGCTGATGGGCATCATCATCGGAACCTACTCCTCGATCTTCGTGGCCAGCCCCATACTCGTGGACTGGACCACGAAGGTGCACAAGGCGACAAAGAGGGTCAGGAGGGCGCGCAGGAACGGCTGACGCTCAAACGATGAAACGCGGGGGCCCGGCGTCTCAGGCCGGGCCCCTTCGCTACTCCCGGGAGGGAATGATCAGGGCTACGGAGGCTCCGCCCAGGCTCCGGCTCTCCCCCATCTCCACCCGACCGCCGTGCAGGGCGGCTATGCGGTCCACTATGGCCAGGCCCAGTCCCGGGCCCTGGCTGCCCGAGCCCTTGGCAAAGGGCCGCAGCAGCCTCTCGGGATTCTCCGGCAGCCCCGGCCCGTCGTCCTCCACCTGCACCCGGCAGCCGGAATGATCGTCGAACACGCCCACCTCCACCCGGGAGCGGGCGTGCCCCACCGCGTTGCGGATCAGGTTCGCCACCCCCCGGGCCAGCAGGCGGCGGTCGGCCTGACAGACCGCGTCTCCCCGCACATCGAGGGTCACATCCGGGTCGGCCCATCCCTCGGAGGCCGCCATCTCCCGGCAGACTTCCCCCAGGGGCACCTCCTCCAGGGAAGCGGCATCCATGCTGACCAGACGGTTGTAGCTGAGCAGCTCGGTAACCAGGGAGTCCAGCTCCTCCAGGTCCGACTCCATCCGCTCCAGGCGCTTGCCCCCCCGGCCGCTGTCCCGCAGCAGCTCCAGGGCTACCCGGAGTCTGGCCAGCGGAGTCCTCAGCTCGTGGGCAACGCTTCCCAGCAGCTGTCGCTGGGCGTCGACCAGGTTCTCAACCCTTCCGGCCATGGAGTTGAACGTCTCGCCCAGGGATTCGATGAGATCGCCCTTGCCCTGCTGACGTACGCGGATGCCCAGGTTGCCGGCCCCGAAGCTCTCAGTGGCCCACTGCAGCCGGGAGAGTCGCCTGCGCAAAGGGCCCAGGGCCAGGTACAGCACTGCGCCCTCCAGCAGAAGCAGAGGCATGACGAACACAAGAAGGAGGATGAGCAGAGGACGCTGATCTCGCCCCAGGGACTCCAGCGACACACGGACGTCCAACTCCGCCGGCATGCCGGGCAGGGGCAGCCAGCCGGGACGGTGCGGGAAACGCCCCCCTACGGTTCTCCTGGTTACGGCCAGCTCCACACCCAGGGAGTCGCCCAGCGCCTGCAGCTCCTCCCTGCTTTCGGGATGTTTCTCCAGAACGGCCCGGGAGATCTGCTCCAGAGCCTCCCGCTGCTGGCTGCGAACCCTCTGGGGGATCACCCGAAAAACGATGAAGGCCGAGATGAGGATGGTTATCACGACGCAGGCGGCCAGGGGAAGGTATATCCGCAGGAACAGCCGTCGCACGCTAGTCCCCCTCCCGGGCCATCATGTAGCCTATTCCCCGGACGGTTCTTATGAGGCCCCTGGGGGCCCCGGCGCCCTCCAGCTTCCGGCGAAGACGGGAGACTATCACGTCTACCGAACGGTCGATGGACGTGAAGTCGATGCCCCGCAGCTCCCGCACCAGGCCGGCCCGCTCCTGCACACGGCCGGCCCTTTCGGCCAGAATCTCCAGAAGGTCGAACTCGGTCGTTGTCAGATCCAGCTCGGCACCTTCCCACGTGGCCTTGCGGGCCTGGGGCCTTACCTCGAGGGCTCCCACACCGATCACGTCGCCGGGATGCAGCCCCCCCGACCGCCGCAGCAGGGCCCGTATACGCGCCAGCAGCACCCGGGGGGATACCGGCTTGCCCACGTAGTCGTCCGCTCCGGTCTCCAGGCCGGCGACCACATCGGCGTCGTCCTTCATGGCCGTGAGCATCAGTATCTGGCCGCTCCACCGCTGCCGCAGGCCGCGGCAGACGTCCAAACCGTCCATGTCCGGCAGCATCAGGTCCAGCACCACCAGATCGGGACAGACCTCGTCCAGCATCTCAAGGGCATCGGAGCCCCGGGCGAAGTGACGCACGTCCATTGCGTGGCTCTCCAGATACTCCCGCAGCAGCGAGGCCAGCTGCTCGTCGTCCTCCACCAGCATCAGGCTGGGCCTGGAGGGTGACATGGAACCTCCCGTTCGTTGACATGTACAACGTAAAGGATATTCTATGCCGAACATAAGAAGCCAACCAGGACATCAGAGTTTGGAGCAGCCATGTACGCCACTGCGCTGGTTATCGCGGCCCTGACCCTAACCACCCCCGCCGGGCAAGAGCCGGCATTCATCCTGGAGGCCCCGGGCATAGCCTTCAGCGCTCTGCCCCCCGAGCTGGGGCAGCCGGTTCTGGGAGAGATGACCGAGGAGTCCGGGCACGTGGAGAGCGCGCCCAACGAGATGGGCGTTACCTATAGGATCGACTACAGGACGCTGCAGGCCGGTCCGAGCTTCCGCAGGGGCGACTGGCTGACCCAGCAGCTGCATTCATCGATAATCACAGAAGAGGGACAGGTCCTCCAGGTCTCCGACGACGTCAAGTGGACGGAGGGCAGCCGCTCGACCGGTCACAGGGAGCAGGGCTCGGTAGGGCTCGTGCCTTGGGTGAACTTCAACGTGATCGAAGCCGAGACCGGGACCGTGCTCATCGCCGGCAGGTCGGCCGCCGTGTTCCGAAACGGCTACGTCACCAGGTTTACGGTAATCGCTCCGCCGGAGCACACGGAGTACGCCAGGCGCAGCCTTTCGCATCTGCTCGACCTGATCTACATGGAGGGCTGAGGGGCCGGAGCTACCTGCGGCCGCGGGACCGCCTGAGGAAGAGCCAGGCCCCCGCCGCAAGAAGCACCATGCCGTGTACGGGAACTGCCAGAGAAACGTGTGCGGACGCCTCCACGCCCAGATTCTCCAGGAAGCTCTCCCCCAGGCGGGGAAAAACCGTCCGCAGGACCGCCGTGATCCATTCCGGCAGCCTGCCGGCAACCTGCCTCAGTCCGGCGACCGACCCCATGACGGCGGTCGCCAGGTACATGAAGCTGGCGGCCCCCGGCCGGGCCAGCAGCCCGAAAAGTGCGGATGCGGCAACCGACCAGAGGATGGGCGTGTAGCAGTTGATGACCGCCGACAGCCAGCTGAAGTCCGAGGGCCTGGGGATGGCGACCAGTATGGCGAAGGCCGTGAGCAGGTAGAAGACCGTAACCAGGGCGGCGTAGCTGGCCACGAGCCAGGCGAAGGCCGGCAGCCTCCCGGACGGCAGCGCCAGCCGGTTGCGGAACCAGTCGCTGCCGAACAGCCTCGAGAAGAAGGCCCCGCCCTGCAGGCCGGCTATCAGCGACAGCAGAATGGTGGAGTTCCACAGCGCCAGCATGACCCTCTGTCCGAGGCTCATGATGCGCGTAGCGCCTATGCCGCTGAGGTATGACTCGAAGTACACAATGAAGGCCAGCACCGGGGGTACGATCAGGTACAAAGATACCCGGCGCACGTCGAACACCAGGTCAACCGACTCCCCCAGCCAGAACCGCCAGCTAGAGCCCACGGTCGGCCTCCCCATCGATGAACACGACCCTGTCTGCCACTTCAGCCAGCGGCGTGGGCGGGGAGACCAGGGCCAGGACCGCCCTGCGCCCCCTGTCCCGGAGCGCGTCCAACAGCAGCTTGGTGCGCTCGGGGTCCAGGTTGCGGGAGGGCTCGTCCATAACTACAAGATCGGTGTCGGGCAGCAGGCCCATTCCCAGCCCCGCCGCCTGCAGCGACCCCAGGTCAATCGCCCGCCCCGGACGGTCTATGCCACGTATCTTCCACCTTCCGGCCCAGTTCGATATAGCCGTCCGGGCCGCACGGGCACCGGCTCCATACAGACTCAGGACCCTGTGCATCTGCTTGCCTACGGACCTGCCGCCGTCGAAGTTGTTCCCCTGGAAGACGTAGGAGCAGCTGCGTCTGGTCTCTGCCCGGGCAGGTGAGCGGCCCCGGATCAGCACGCTCCCCCCGCGGTCGCGGGACAGGCCTGCCAGCACGTCCATCAGCCGGCTCTTCCCCGAGCCGGCCCCTCCCAGCAGGAGCACCATCTCCCCGGAGTTGACTTCGAAGCTCAGATCGCTTATTCGCGGCGGGTCGGAGTATCCTTCAACAGTCAGCAATGGCGCTGTCCTTTCACCAAATGCGCGAAGGGGATAGATAAGAAATGCGAAGGTGGTTCGCCACCCTGCTGGCCCTCGTGACAGGATGCGGAGGAGGCCTGACGGGCCGATTGAATGACGACCTCTCCATTTCCGCGATAGAGGTCCGCGCCGATTCCCCGGCGACTGTTCGGGCCACGCTGGCCTGCCCGGCCCTCCTTCCGGATCTCATAGGACTGCTGGAGAGCCTGGATGTTCGAGGCGTAGTGGTAGTCGCCGAGATGGACGAAGCCCTTGTGGAAGCATTCGATTCCGCCGGGTACTGGTTGGAGATAGAGCCCCCCGGTGACAACCGGTCCACCGTTGAGGTAACCATCGACCTCTACGGCATTCAGTGGACGCCCGAGTACAGCTGGACCAATGGGGACAGCGCCACAATGGCCGCAAGGGTCCGCATATCGAACGGCACCGGCCAGCGACTGGAGGCGGACACTGTGATGGTGCTGGACCGTGACGGCACTGTGCTTGCAAGGGCCAGAGAAGTCTGCATACCCCGGGGAGGGAAGACCTTCCCCTGGTGGAGCTCCAGTGGGCGGACAGCCGGTCCGATAGTGTGTTTCGGATGGCCGCTTCCCGACAGAGCACAGGTGATGGTGGCCTTCTTCCCCGACCGCCCCGGACCCATCATCGGAATGGACTCAAGGAATGGCATGCTACCCGTTTACAGCGGCGATACCCTTTGGCTGCCCGCGGACGATCTTCTGGACCTGCGGCAGGGGATGGAGCAGCTGCGCGCGGGCTATTCCTATACGGTCAGGCTCACCAACCTGACCGACGTGGCACGGGATGTACCGATCCGCTATCCGGCAATGCTGCCCAGGGGAGCAAGGGCCATGGATCCGTATCCGCCCCATTCACTGTTCTTGCAGCCGGGTCAGACGGACTCCACAGAACTCGTCTACGAGTACCCTCGATAGCGGCCCTCCGGCTTGACCTGTGAAGGCCCCAGATATAGTATACCTGCCCCCACAGACAGGTGCGCCCGTAGCTCAACTGGATAGAGCGTCTGGCTACGGACCAGAAGGTTCCGGGTTCGACTCCTGGCGGGCGTACCAGCAACTCTTGGTCAGTCAGAAAGAAGTGTCAGTCTACGGGCAACCCCACCAGGCGCAACGACCGTATAGACCCCTGCAGGAAGGCGTTCGCCACGAGCATCTCGGCCATACCACACGCCGGAGCCGTTGGTGACCTTGACTGAGGAGACTTCGCGCCCTGCAAGGTCATAGACCCGCAGCAGGCCGGATGACATGCCCGGAACATGCACAGTCACTGAAGTCCGCAGTGGATTATGCGAGAAGCTGAATCCTGACCCAATAGGCCTGGAACTCTGCTCGGCTATTCCAAGGTAATCGTAATCAAACCAGCCGAAGGTTGGGAAATAGTCTATCTCGGGTTCGGTCTCTACTTGAGAATAGACAATGTATAGATTGCCGGTACTATCTACGGCGCCGTCCATTTCACATAGATCTTCGGGGTCTTCATCTGTGTAGTTGTATGCAAGATACCAGTCTATAAGGATTTCTCCACTGGAATCGAATACGAGAATGAAGATCTTGTTGATGTCATAAGAATTGAGCCAACACAGGTAGAACTCGTCCGGAACCGGCAAGGGCTCCACAACCATGTCATTGCTTGTATCCATCTCGGGCATTTCCGGCCAGACAAGGGCCTTCTGCTCGATCATGATCTCGCCTGTCTCGCCATCCAGTTTCCACAGATAGATGGCCTTATCCGACTCCCAGAAGAAGGATGCTTCATCTATGACTAGCAGATTACGGTTGGAATCCACCTCCAATTCTGGAAACCTGCTTGCATTGAGAGGGCCCGAGAGCGTGAAGTCAGTCAGAGGCACAACTGTGTTGCCCTCCAGGTCGTACTGCAGGTAGGAGAAGTCCTGATTGAGCGTATCCTGAGCAACCACGTGTACCCGGTCTCCATCAACAAGGAGTACTCCACCGGCTTCAACGCCTTCGATCACCCATTCGTACTCCGTGATGAAGCCCGAGCCAGGCGCAGGAGTCCAGACGGCGTAGATGATGTCGTAGCCATCGTTGTAGAGCACATGGAGTCTTCCCAGGCTGTCGGGACAAGCCCGGATGTACCCGTACATCGTGTATGTAGTGAACAGGTATGTAGCAGGCGTTATCTCGCTGCCGTCTGAGAGACTCCTGATAGCGTAATAGACAGGATCCGATTCTCTCCAGAAGGCAAAGAGGCTATCTCCCATAGTGGTTGTAGAGACATATGCGCTGGTCACGTCTCGCGATATCATCGTGTCCGGGAAAAGTGTTGTGCAATCAAGGTCAAACATCTTGTAACCAATTCTAGGACCGTCTTTATATCCCCCCCAGACAAGGTGAAATCTCCCCTGATCGTCCATCTGCATAGATTGCTGATAGCTCCACGCCATAGCGGAGTCAGTAACTACAACAGGATCGGCCCAACCGGGGCTGGGTGTCACACGGAGACAGGCAAGTAGCAGAAAGAGGTTCATCCCAGCAAGCCAGACCTTCCGGGATCATGCTGGAACTGCGGCCATGGAGCATAGCCGGTAGAGCATGATCCCAACTGCCAGCAGTGGAGCAATCCGTCATCAGAACCAAAGAGAATCTCTACAGTTCCGTCACGGTCGATGTCGCTGATGGCGATTCCTCCATATGCTGTAACGCCTTCAGGCAGTGTGTACGGGAAGTCCAAGGCATCTTCAAGGTAGTCACCATCGGAGTCAAAACCAATCAGGGCCCAGTCGCCGTCAAGATCAGTGCTGAACAGAGCGTCATCATAGCCCGTTCCGTTGACATTGCCCAGTGATGTAGGACCGATAAGAGAACCACGAGACGATCCCTCGATTTCATCTGTAGGCCAGCCCGAGATGCCCTCGCCATCCACATTCCACGCCATGCACTGCCGCTCGGAAGGCAATACAAATGCATCAGCTCCAGTACCCGCTGCCCAATTGGCGAATACACCGCAATTGAGCCTCTGGGCCTTCAAGACATCGGTGCTTGAGCACGAAACCTCTTCTATGGCCTCATCGGGCTCGATGAGCATTGCCGGGTCTCCGGTCTGATCGTAAGTGCCGGAGGGATTTCCGATTGATCCAGTACCTGCCAGCTTTCCCGCACAGAGAACAACGCTGGAGTTGGCGTACTCGTCCCAGGTGTAAGAGTAGAACGTACTAGCGCCCTCCCAGTCATATACGGTGAGAGAGGTTCGTTCAGGCTTCGGTGGAAATGATCCCTCGGTGAATCCATTGAGATAGGCAACATCATCGTACGAGTCGCCATCAACGTCGTTGCATGACATTGAAATCGCAGGTCTTTCCCTCTGGAAACCAAGATCATGTGAGGCTACCGATTCGAACCCGCTCACAGAGGAGTTCCAGTTGTAAAGGTAGAGGATGTTGTCATCGGCCGTGCATAGCTCAAGGCCGCTTCTGGATAGCATGTCGCCGACAACGAATTCACCGTTGGCCGTTTCAAGTGCATCGAGTACGGTCCCTGTGTTGCTGATCGTCTTGATGCCGTCTTCATAGGCTACGACAAGTTCGTTGTCGCCGTCCTGGTCGAGATCGGCGAAGGCCGGATGGTCGCCTGACGCAAACCCCTCGTCATAAACAAACCACAGCAAATCACCCTGATGGTCGTACGCTGTAAGGTGATTCCCGGCAAGGACAGCCACTTCCAGGTATGAGTCCACATCCAGGTTCACCAGCATAGGTGTGGTCGTCACATTGCCGTAAACCTCAATGGGCCATCCTGATTCGATCGGGTAGATGTCGTTGATCTGAAAAGACCTTGACGCTGAGTTGTTCGGCCGCCAGCAGTCTTCACAGCTCTGATCGCAGTCGGCTTCTATTCCGATCTCGAGCTCGACGGGCGGGTCAAACCACTCCGGACAGTCCCAGGTGTAGCTGCAGGCCGCCGAAGCTCCGGATTCGATGGCGGCACAGTAGACGTAGTCCGTTGAGGTGAAGAAACCGTCAGTGATGGTGATCTTTGTGCTGAAGCCGTCCGAATCCTGCCTGCCGTTGTTCCTGATTGTGAAGCCGATGTCCACCTGCGGGCCGGAAGGTGTTTCCACAGGATACAGGGAGGGTTCCAGATGTTCGGGGTATGCAACCAGATCGCACTTGTCTGGAAACCTTACGAAGTCCGATACGTCAAGGGCCGGGTCTCCCAGCAGGTTGAACTGCCCCAGCCCCAGATCACCGTCTCCCGTTGCTGAGTACACATCCTCTCCGCCGAGCCTTGCCCACATGACCGCGTCGCCAAGTCTGCCGGAGCCGTAAACGTAGATCCCCTCGAGGATACCTTCTCCGTAGGGGCCGTATTCGGAGGTGCCGGATGCACGCGAGCCGCAGAATACGCCGGCAACAGGTGTCTCGGTATTCTTTCCGAGCCGCTCTCCAAGGCAATCCGTTCCGAAGTCGTATGCGGGAACCGGGGGGGAGTCAGAGCCGTCGAAAAAGCAAAGGCGCGGGCTGCCCGACGTTGACTGATGTTCGGCAAGTGTGTGGTTGAATGTCCCCGAAGAGCAGCACAGCAGAAGCGTGAACGGCGGAGCGTGACCCGGAGAAGGACTCAGGCTGCTGTCCAGCTGGTAGTTGTTGAATGTGCTGTCCCTGGCGCCCTTGGTGTACGGATCCTCGGGGATGAGCTCTGGAACCCACTCCAGTCCCGCGCTGAACATGTGGTAGGCGCCGTGGTCGCTGTAGAAGATCACCCCGGCGCCCTTGCCGTATTCCGCCAGGCACCGCTGCCTCCATTCCCAGCTGGCCATCTCGCTGCCATCGATAGATGTGAAGTCTCGGCCGTCGCCGCAGTACTCGGAGGTACAGCCGTAGCCCATCCATCCGGCGAGGCCCTCGGTCCACTCCTCGGCAGGATGCCAGCTCACGTAGGTCTGATGCCCCGTATCATCATCGCTTCCCGTGCCCGCCAGCCTTACGATCCTCCTCCGGTAATTGGGCGTGGGGATCTGCGTTATGGGATCCTCCATCTCGACCAGGTTGGCCAGAATGGTGCTCAGTGTATCGGTCTGGGTCTGCGATCCGTTCTTTATGGAGATGCGTCCCACGGCCATTGAGGGGATGGCGTTGTTGATGTGACGATCCAGGCCGGGGTAGGCGGACCATTCATCGTTCCCCACGTTGCACAGAGTGTCTCCCCCGAGGACGTCATCGTACTCGTGCGTGGGAAGGAACCAGCCGGCAGCGCCGTAGGACGAGTCCTCGTGGTCCCCTATCAGCAGGAGGTAGGACGGTTTCTTTTTGGCCGCACCGGGCCAGTTCTCCCACATGTGCTCCGTGAAATCCCTCAGCATTCCGTCGGTCAGAGTCTGATTCCCGGAGCCGAAGTCATCGAGGATGTCATCGGAGAGCACCGTTGCCACATCGAACTGATTGGTGGATACCCTGTGCTCGGCGAGATCATCAATTGCATCGCTGCAGTCGTCGTACAGCCCCGAGGCGCAGACGATGACGTAGTCCGGCATCCTGCTGCCCGGCGGCTGAGGGCCGTTGTATGCATCGACGACTCCGAAGTAGTCCGGCACGGGTGCGGTGCTCTGCTCGATGGAATGGTAGCCCACGATGGGGCCGTCTTCCGCTGCCCGCTGAAACGCTCCCAGGCCGATGTTGCTCCAGACCGCCTCCGAGCTGTCGTATGAGATGGATATGCTTACGCTGGAAAGCGTGCTCAGAAGGCTGTCGGCAGCCCTGTATAGAGCGGGGAAGACCTGGACCTTCAGGAGTCGCTGGTCGCATATCCGGGTCTCGCCGATGATCCTGGCCCTGGTCGCCGGCCAGAAGCCCGTAGATGCGTATGCGGTTGAGTCCATGACGAAGCTGTCGACGATGGCTGCGGTGCGCCCACGGGACAGGATCTGTGCCGGAGCGGGATAGACCGGACCGACTGAATGGAGCCTCTCGGATGATGTCGAGAACTCCAGGCTCGGTGTGACACTGTCGGGAACGGCCACCAGGCAGGTTATCATGGGGACTTCCGGATGGCCGGGCTGTCCGTCAGGGGCGGCTCGGCGAACCGGATGTATCTCAGGCTGTCGTGCTCAACGGTATCCCAGTCGAGGGGCGTGCTTACGATGAAGGAGACGTTGCCGCTGTCCGCGTTCGTTGTCCAGATCAGAGGGGTGTCCGCAACGACTGGGATTGAGAGGACAAGGAACGAGAGTGCAAACAGCGGCAATCTCATGGGGCATGTCCTTTCCTATAGAGACAGAATATCTATTTCCTAAAATAGTATAGGCCGGTCTGGCATGGAGTTGTCAAGAGGCAAGATAGTCCAGGTATATCATGATCGCTTTGCTAGGTTGTCGTATTCCGGTTTGACTTGAACTCAGCACTCCTCAACCTTCTCAGCTCACGCTCCGTGACGACCTGCCGCTCCCAGTAGTCGCCCAGCTCCTCGATCTCCCTGAGCTTCTCCTCAGGTAGCTTCAGAAGGCACAGCCACTGGGTGATTCTGTCTGATGATACACCGCGCCTTTCACCAAACTGCTTCCTGGTCAGATTATCTCTGATCATTTCCTCCCGAAGCTCCCGGGCATAGATGACGGGGTTGCGGTAGGTGTTGGGCTCGACCTGCTCGATCAGCGTTGCAGTGAGCAGCAGGAGTGGG
>CAZKJG010000005.1:0-114627 GCA_964553045.1 uncultured bacterium
TTGGGATTGGCATATGGGAGTCAGTGTACACATAAATTTATGCGGTTACGCTTACAGCGCCACCGTGGAGTATCCCCAGGTGGCCTACGAGGTTCCGGCCATCGGAGACACGCTGGTGGAGTTCGCACGGGGTTTCCTGGAGCCGTTCTTCGGGCGCCTCGGGGAGGTGGACGACAGCCCGGCGCCCTGGGAGATGGAGATCCGCTTCCGCCGCGAGCCCTCTCCAGACGGTTTGGTGTGCCTGATGGCCTACATCTACGCGTACGGGGGGGGGCGCCCACGGCATGAGTTGGAGCAGCTCCTGGGTATACGACCGCGGGGAGGGCTTCATCGATCCGGTCTCCATGCTCGGCGACTCCGCGGACTTCGCGGCCTTCGCAGCCACCGTGCGGGACACACTGCTGGCCAGGCTTGACTCCGACAGCAGCTGGATCGTGGAGGGCACCCTTCCCGCGCCCTCCAACTACACGGCCCTGCTCCCCCTGCCGGACTCGGGCGGAGGGGTCGGCGGCTTCCGTGTGAACTTCTCCCCCTATCAGGTGGCGCCGTATGTTTTCGGCGCGCCGCAGGTGGTAGTGCGCGACTGGCGGGGGGCAGAACGCTGACCGGACCGCAGCGGCCGGCTCAGTAGGTGACGGCGTCGGGCCCGCCGTCCCCGGCGCCGGGTTCCGGCAGCACCCTGGCCAGAACGCCGGAGGGCATGCAGACGGACATCTCCCCCGTGCTCTCCAGCCAGCCCGCCCGAACGCAGTCCTGACCGGGACAGGGCGATCGAGCGATCCTGGCCCTTCCCTGGTAGACCTCCACCCTGACCGGCCCCAGCTCGCCGGGAAGCGATACGACGGTGTCGCGGGAAAGGCTCAGCGTATCCGAGCCCGCCGGCCAGACCAGCTCCAGCCTTGCCGCCGGCCCCTCACGGCCGCCGTTTAGGGCCAGCAGCAAAGGAAGGATGCCCGCCAGCAGCAGAAGGGGGTCCAGGGGCCGGATCCAGGGGTAGCGCCGTGCCCTGTCCGGCCGGGGGCTATCCCCTTTCGATCCGGTCGACAACCGAGACCTCCGCTCCGCAGGAGGAGCATCTGCCCTCCTCCACCCCCACGTTGCTCCCCTGGTACCCTCTTCTGCTTACGAGAACCCCGCCGCACTCCGGACAAACCGTGTCTCTCTCCCCACCGGCCACGTTGCCCAGGTAGACGTGATGCATTCTGCGGGAGAAGACCTCCCTGGCTTCCGCCAGCATCTGCTTCGGGGTAACCTCTCCATCATGACGGTAGTGAGGGAAGTAGCGCGACAGGTGGACGGGCACCTCCGGCCCGGCGTTCTCCGCCAGCCAGGCGGCCATGCCCTCCCACTCCTCCGGGCCGTCGTTCTCCCCGGGGATTATCAGGAGTGTAACCTCGAGATGCGCGGTACTCGCAGCTACGGTCCGAATGGTTCGCAGTACCGGTTGGAGGTGTCCCCCGCACAGCCTGCTGTAGAAACCGTCCGTCCAGGATTTCAGGTCCACGTTCCAGGCGTCGGTGAGCTTCAGGTACTGCTCGAGCGGCTCGGGGGAAACGTATCCGTTGGAGACCATCACGACCGCACCGCCCCCGTCGTGGACCAGGGGAGCGGTGTCCTCGATGTACTCGTACCAGATCGTCGGCTCGGTGTAGGTAAACGCCACACCGCGACTTCCGCGGCTCAGCGCCATTTCCGCCAGCTCCTCCGGGGGGACGTACCTGGTCGGCGCCCCGTCGTTTTGGGATATGGTCCAGTTCTGGCAGAATTCGCAGCTGAGGTTGCAGCCGGCCGGGCCGGTGGAGAGGATTCGGCTGCCGGGCAGGAAATGGTAGAGGGGCTTCTTCTCTATCGGATCGATGGCCAGGGATACGCACTGCCCGTAGCCGGGAAGCGCGGGCTCCCCGTCAACCAGCCCTCGAATCCTGCAGGTGCCCAGGGGACTCCCGTCGTTCCAGAGGCAGGCCCGGGGGCACAGGAGGCACTGCCAGCCTCCATCTTCCTCTCTCACCCATTGGGGCTCTCTAGCCATTCTCCACTCCTCGTCAGATGCAGGCTGTCTCCATCGGTCTCCACTATCAGGATAGCCCGCACCACTCCTTCCGGCAAGGAACCGGCCAGGTCCCGGCCCCCTATGACCAGCGCCGTGGCTATGGCGTCCGCCGCAACGCAGCTCTCGGCCAGCACAGAGGCGGAGACGGCGGCCTTCGCCGGATATCCCGTTGCGGGGTCGATGATGTGGCATAGCCTGCCGCCGGATGAGTCGATGAAGAAGCACTCGTAGTCGCCGGAGGTAGCTATCGCACCCTCCTCCAGCCGGACCGTGTCCAGCAGGCCGCCGTTCCTCGGATTTCGAATGCCAACGGTCCAGACCTTCTGGAAATCGGGGCGGGAACCGCACCTGACCTCCCCCCCTATCTCCACAAGGGCGGCGGAGGCTCCCATGTCCATGAGGGTGCGGAAGGCCCGATCGGCCGCGTATCCCTTGGCGGCGGCCCCGAAATCAACCCTTACGCCCGGGGACAGAAAGACGGTATCAGGCGTGGTCTCCACCTGCCTCTCCCACCCCGTGAGCTCCAGTACGGAATCTATGCGCGCATCACCGGGCACTGCCGGGCTGGCCGGAAATCCCCACAGCCGCACCAGACCTCCGGCCGTGGGATCGAAGGCTCCTCCGGTGATGACATGAAGGGTCTCCGATGCGGCTACGAGGGCCCTCAGGTGGACGTCATCCAGGGGGGCCCGGCCGGCGGCGTTGAGGCGGCCGAGAAGGCCGTCGTCGTAGACGCTCAGCCTTCCGTCGAGGTCGTGCACCAGCCGCTGGGCCTCCCCGAGCAGGGCTTCGGAGGTGTCGGCGGGACAGTAGACCACAAGGCTGGCCATGGTGCCCATGGCGGGGAAGGTGCTGGCGTGCCTGACCGGCCGGGAAGGCCCTCCGCCGCCGCATAGCAGGCGAAGCGAGAGGGCAGCGAGGGCCGAGACGGCCAGGATGGCCGCCAGGCCGCCGCTGCCTAGCCGGGGACGGCTCAGAAGTCGTCCCTGCTCACCAGGGTTCCCTGCTCCTCGGCGTGGTAGCGGCAGAGGTCGGAATCCGGCAGGGCCGGTCTGCCGCAGATCCTGCACTTGCGGGTAGGGCCGCGGTGCCTGGGCTTGGGCATGCTGGTGTCGGCTCCGGGAGTGATGAACAGCAGAAGGTAGAAGAGCACGCCTCCGGCCAGCGCTATGGCCCCGTAGAGACCGAAACGCCACATCTCGCTTTCGGGGCCGAAGTAGAACGCCGCGGTCCACATCAGAATGCCTGCCAGAAATAGTGTCAGGGATATGGTCTTCATGGGGGAGCTCCTTTCAATTCCCTAGAGGAGATCCATGACGCTTACAATATGGTTGGTGGCCAGAACCGCGGCACCGGCCTCCCGGTATTCCTCGGTTGCCAGCAGCGCAGCTCCGCCGGCCTCCACCGCCAGGTTGATCCAGCCGATTCCCCGGCCGGAGGCCAGCTGTCCCCAGCCGGGCAGCAGTGCCGATTTCCACGCGTGCCGGCTGGCGGCCGGGTACCTCAGAAGGGTGACGGTGTCCGCCTCGGAGACGACTCCGACTGTCGGCAACGGAGGCTCCACCTCCAACGGGAAGTTGGACGTCCCGACCTCCGCGCTCCATATCTCCGCCCGCTTCCAGAGCTCCAGCTCCGGAGTCTCGTCCCGGATGTATGAGTCCACCAGGCTTATTGGCAGGCGGACACGTAGCCAGCTCATGTCGTCGCCGGACAGGAAGTCCAGCTCGAGGTGGTCGGCGCCGATTCCGGGATAGCGCTGCAGGTTGCCCGAAACCACCCGGAGTATCCTGGCCAGCCTGTCCCTGGGAGCGGCGGCCGTGTAGCGCACCGCTCCGGAGAAAACAACGTCCCGGGCATTCTGGGAATCCGGGTAGATGCGGTTGTCTCGGCCGTAGACGTACAGGCCGGCCCGGGTGGTAAGGCTGAGGGTCGTCTCGCCATCCACCGGAGTGTCCGGCAGGATCTCTATGCGAAGAACGCTTACATGGGGGTCTCCCTCTATGAGCTGCCTCACCACGTCGAACTCGAACGGCGTCTGCGCACATACGGCGGCCGCTGCCGCTGCCAACAGTGCAAGAGCAGGCCTCATCGGCTACCGCCCCTTTCCGGGTCTTCCGGACCCAGAATGCGCCACCAGTTGCCGGCGGCGATGGCCCGAATCTCCCTCTCGATGAATCCCCTGGCCCTCATTGCCTCGAGAACCGCCGGCCACGACTGGCATCCATCGATGCCCGCAGGCAGGCGGCCGATACCGTCGAAATCGCTTCCAAAGGCCACCGACTCCGCTCCCACCAGATCGGTCGAGTAGGCCACATGGTCGATGACCTTCTCCAGATCCGCGTCCTCCCCCAGAAACGAGGGAACGAACGTTATGCCCACCACGCCGCCGCGGCGGGCTATCTCACGCATGTCGTCGTCGGACAGGTTCCTGGGATGCTCGTGCAGTCCGGCGGCATTGCAGTGGGAAGCAACGACAACGCCATCGGACAGGGAGAGCAGCTCCCGCCGGGATCTGGCGCAGAGGTGCGAGACGTCCAGCACCACGCCCTGGGACTGCAGCCTGCCGGCCCATAGCCTGCCGGCATCGGTCAGTCCGGTGTCCGACTTCACTCCGCCTGCCAGGCTGTTGGCCGGATTCCATGTGAGCGTGGCCATCTCCAGGTCGGCCAGAAGCCGTTCGGGGTCATCCAGCCGGACCAGCGGCTCCGCGCCCTCCAGCATGAGGTGCAGGCGTGGAGAATCGCTGTCCCCGAGTTCCCGCCAGTTCCGCATGCCACGGTCCAGGGACCTTCTCCAGTCCCGCTCCCCTTCCGCGCAGATGGCCGCCACCATGTCCCGTACGCCGGAGCCACGGCAGCGGGGCCCGTCTGCATGGGTGTCCGCTCCGGTCCGGAAGTCCCCGGGTGCGGGCAGTCGCAGCAGCGTATCCACGTGGCCGTCGAAGATCGCAGTCGCGCCGCTCAGTTCCGGACCTCCCCGGTGTCCTGCCCATCCCCGGATTCCATGAAGATGCGGGCGAAGGCCTCTATGGCCGACTCCCCGCGGGTGATGACCAGTATTACGGCCAGCAGCAGGATTATGTAGAGCAGGAGGCGGCCGGCCCCGCCCCGGCGCGGATGACGGTCCCGCCAGTGCTCGACGATGCTCAAGTCCGCCCTCTTTCCCGGGGTGTCACTGCCTTGTGAACAGCCTCTTCACGTGGAACTCCCTGTTCCAGGACCCCATCAGGGGAAAGCACAGCGAATCCATGTATGTGAAGTAGATGCTGTCCTGGTCCGATGTCACATGGATGTTGTGGGGATTGGCCCTGATTATGTCGTTGTCCGTCTCCCTGACCATCACCCTCCAGCCCTCCTTGAAGGTCTGCCAGCGGGTGGCCGGGTTGCCGATCAGCCGGACCTCGTCGTAGATGTCGTTGATCTCTCCCTTGACCGAGGCCGGGCTGAGGATCAGGAAGTCCAGGAGCTTCCAGCCCAGCACCAGGACAAGAAGCACCAGGGCACCGGTGAAGAGGCATCCAAAGTCGATGGCTCCGATTCTCCTCATCTGCAACCTTCCGGTGTTCTCAGGCGCCCCGGGGCACCTGGCCCCTCGAGCGCCTACCAGCCCGACAGCGCCGCTCGAACCACCTCGTGGGCGGCTATGTCCAGCAGCCGGGCCTTGGCGTCTGCGAAGCTCTCCTCCTCCGGGGAGTAAGTTATCCACTCCCGTATCTGCTCGTCCAGTATCTTCTTCTCGGTGGTCAGGTCAACCAGCTCGGCGGATATGGATATGAGGAGCCGGTACTCCTCGACCGTCTCCGACGAGGTGTAGGAGTAGGCGGACCTGTCGAAGCTGGTTACGGTTCCGCTGAGCCTGGAATCGGGCGAGGAGGTAACGACCGCCAGCCTGCCGTCCTCGACCAGCCTCTCGGTGACGGTGGCGGTGAGCTCCTGGTCCAGACCGTACTCGGTGGCCATGCTGCGGAAGCGGTCCACCCGAACGGACTGGATGTGGGAGGGCAGGTTGCCCCGAACGCTGTAGGAACAGCCCAGCGCCAGCAGCGCCGCGGAAGCGAGAACCGCCGGCTTCAATGCCGTCCCGTATGGCCGAAGCCTCCGCTTCCGCGTCCGGACTCCGGAAGGCTCTCCGTCGTCTTCATTACCGCCCTCTCGACCCTGGCCAGAACCGCCTGCGCTATTCGCTCGCCGCGTACTATCTCCACGGGAGAGCACCCCAGGTTGACCAGTATCACCTTCACCTCGCCCCTGTAGTCCGCGTCGACCGTCCCGGGAGCGTTCAGAACGGTTACGCCCTCGCGGGCGGCCAGCCCGCTGCGGGGCCTCAGCTGCCATTCGTACCCCCGGGGAACGACCACCCTTATGCCCGTGGGCACAACCCGTCTTTCGCCGGGCGCGATGGGCACCGGCTCCTCGACCGCGGCCCGCAGGTCCGCGCCGCTGGATTCGGACGTGGCGTACGCCGGCAGATCGAGGCCCTTCCCGTGGGGAAGGACCTCGACCTCGATTCTGAGGGACCCGCTCCCCATGCCCCTAGGACTTCTCCTCTTCGCTGACGTCCTTCATGGTCAGGTCGATCTTGCCGTCATCGCGGACCTTCTTGACCTTCACCCAGACCTCGTCGCCCACGCTGACCACGTCGGAGGGGTGCCTTACCCGCTCCTCCTTCATCTCGCTGACATGGACCAGCCCGTCGGTGCCCGGGACCAGCTCCACGAAGGCGCCGTAGTTCATCACGCTCACCACTTTGCCGTGGTAGACCTTACCCGTCTCCACCTTGCCCGCGCAGGCCTCGATCATCTCCACGGCCATCTCGGCGGCGGCGGCGTCGTTGGAGAGAACCGTCACAATGCCGTCGTCGTCGATGTTCACCTCGGCCCCGCTCTCATCGGTTATGCGGCGGATGTTCTTACCGCCGGGACCTATGATCTTGCCGATCTTGTCCTTGTCCACCTGAACGGTGGTAATCCTGGGAGCGTGGGGGCTCAGGCTCTCCCTGGGAGAGCTTATGGCGGCGTTCATGCAGCCCAGTATCTCCATGCGGTTGCCGCGGGACTGTTCGAAGGCCTCCGCCAGCACGCTTCCGGATATGCCCTCTACCTTGAGGTCCATCTGGATGGCCGTGATGCCCTTCTCAGAGCCCGCTATCTTCAGGTCCATGTCGCCCAGGTGATCCTCCGCCCCGGCTATGTCGGAGAGGACGATGTAGGAGTCACCGTCGGTCACCAGACCCAGGGCTATGCCTGCCACGTGCCCCGATATCGGCACGCCGGCATCCATGAGACAGAGCGAGCCGCCGCAGACGGTTGCCTGCGAGGATGATCCGTTGGACTCGAGTATGTCGGAGACCACCCGGACCGTGTAGTTGAAATCCTCGGGCATCATCGGCTTGATCGCGGTCTCTGCAAGGTGGCCGTGACCCTTCTCGCGGCGGCCGGGCCCCCGGATGGGACGGCACTCGCCCACGCTGAAGGGCGGGAAGTTGTAGTGGAGCATGAAGCTCTTCTGGTACTCGCCCAGAAGGGCGTCCACGCGCTGCTCGTCCCGTGCCCCGCCCAGGGTGGTCGCCACCAGCGCCTGGGTCTCGCCGCGGGTGAAGAGAGCAGAGCCGTGGGTCCTGGGCAGTACGCCTATATCACAGGTGACCTGCCGGACCTGGTCGGGAGTGCGCCCGTCGTAGCGCGTCCGGTCCTGCAGAAGCCTTCGGCGGACGTAGTTCTTCTCCGCCTCCGTGACGCAGATCGACACGTCCTTCTTCCAGAGCTTCTCGTCCTCGTCGGCGCCGAAGCGCCCGGCCAGCTGCTCGCCTATCCGCTCCTTGGCCTTTCGAATGGCGTCGGGCATGCACTGCTTCTCCGGCCTGCCGTAGACGGCCGCCAGCTCCTCCTCGACGATGGGGGTCACCGCCTCCTGCAGACCTTCGCGGACCTCGTGGAACTGGAAGTCCCTCTTGGGAGGTGCCTCCGCACCGGCCAGCTCCCGCTGCATCTCGTTGATCTTGGCGGCCTCGGCCACGGCCATCTCTATGGCCTCCAGAACCACGTCCTCCGGCAGCTCCCGGGCGTGGCCCTCCATCATGACAACGTCGGTTCCCCTGACGGAGACCACCAGCTCGAGGTCGCTCTCCTCCATCTGGGTGGTGGTGGGATTGAGAACCAGCTCTCCGTCTACCCGGCCAACCTTCATGGGGGATACGGGTCCGTCCCACGGTATGTCGGAGACCATCAGAGAGGCCGAGGCGCCCACCATGCCCAGCAGTGCCGGGTCGTTCTCGCCGTCGGAGCTGAGCACCAGGCAGTAGACCTGGGTCTCGTTCATGTACCCCGACGGGAAAAGGGGCCGCAGCGGCCGGTCGATCATCCTGGCCGTCAGCACCTCCTTGTCGCTGGGCCGGCCCTCGCGCTTGAAGAAGCCGCCGGGTATCTTGCCCGCGGCGTAGGTTCTCTCGCGGTACTCGATGGTCAGAGGGAAGAACGGTAGGTCCTTCGGCTCCGTCTCCGACGTTGCCGCCACCAGCACGGCGGACTCACCGTACTGCACGAACACCGCGCCGTGAGCCTGCTTGGCCATCCGTCCGGTCTCTATCGTCAGCTTGCGCCCTGCAATTGTCTTTTCCAGTTTCATCGCCATTCTCTTCTATCCTGCCGTTTCTTCTTGTGTGTCGCCCGCAACCGTGTGCCGCGGGCAGGGAACCAAGCTTCCGGCCCTCTGCCGAAAACCGTTTCCCGTTTCTGCTATCGTCTCAATCCGAGTTTCCCTATCACGTCCCGGTATCTCTCGATCTCCTTACCCTTGAGGTAATCCAGCAGCTTTCTCCTCTTGCCCACCAGCTGCAAGAGGCCCCGGCGGCTGTCGTGGTCGCCCGGATGCCTCTTGGTGTGATCGGTGAGCTCGGCTATCCTGTCGGTGAGAATCGCTATCTGGACCTCAGTCCTGCCCGTGTCCCGGGCGTCTCCGCCGAACTGCTCCACCAGCTCGGCCTTTCTCTGAGGCGTTATCGCCATTTCCTGCAGACCTCCATCGCTTTCTCCACCTCTGTGGCTATCTTCCTTCTCAACTCGTCACTCTCCAGGCCCTTGCGCGGAGGGGCGAGGAAGGGTCCCAGCCTGACCTCCACGACCGTTCCGTAGGGAACGCCCTCGAATCCCGGTATGTGGGCCTCCAACAGGCACCGTCCACCCGAGGGGACGAAGGCGACTCCGTCCCACAGCCTGTCCGCTGCCAGCACCCGGGCAGCGTAGCTTCCTTCGGCCGGCAGCAGCTTTGAAGCCGGCGTTCTGACGTTCAGGGTCCTGAACCCCAGCCTGCGGCCGTGGCCCTTGCCCCTGGCCACGGGCCCCGTCACACTGTAGTCCCGGCCCAGCAGCACGGAGGCGCCCGAGGTGTCGCCCTCGAGGAGCATCCGCCTTATCCTTCGGCTCTTCACCGGAGAACCGCCGCTCTGAACAGCCCCAACTATAACAGCTTCCACGCCCCGTTGGCGACACCACTCCTCCAGGAGGTCCGGTCCGCCCGACCTTCCCCTTCCAAAGTGGAAGTCGTATCCGGCCACTACGCGACCGGACCCTCCCGCCACCCGGTCCAGGAATTCGCCGGGTTCCATCGAGGCCGTCTCCCGGTCGAAGGGCCAGACGAGCATCTCCGCGCCCAGCTTTCTCAGCAGGCTCAGCCTCTCCATGGGAGTTGTGAGCCGCAGGGGACGGGGACTCTTCCGGAAGTACTGCCTGGGAACGGGCTCGA
Organism: uncultured bacterium; assembly: GCA_964553045.1. Taxonomy (GTDB): domain Bacteria; phylum Fermentibacterota; class Fermentibacteria; order Fermentibacterales; family JCC-6; genus JAWLEP01. The sequence goes on from CAZKJG010000005.1 coordinate 9,790, forward strand.
AGCAGACTACCGCCGCCGGTCCCTCCATCTTCGCGGTTCGAATGACCTCCCTGTGCCCCGAATGGATGCCGTCGAAGCTGCCCAGCGCTATCGTCCGCTGCATGGTCTAAAGCGGCCTGAGGACGCAGACCGGACGGACCGCCGTCCCGTCGGCCTCGCCTACGGCGAAGAGCGCGTCATTCGGGCCGAGCACCGCGGCGGTTCCCCTAACTCCTGCGGGAACCGTCATTCCGTGCCTTATGCTCACCAGGCTGCGGCCGCCGAGACGCACCGCCGGAAAGCCCCTCATGGCCTGGGCCATGGAGAGAAGGGAGCGGCTGCTGTCGGGGTTATCGGAGCACTCCTCAACGGAGAACTCGCCCACGCTGAGCCTGCGGATGTTGTCGGCATGGGCGGCCGACCCCAGGGCCTTTCCTATGTCCCTGGCCAGGGAGCGGACATAGGTGCCCGAAGAAACGGACACCTCCAGTCTGATACGGTCACGCCTCCTCTCGCGAATCGACCAGTCCCGGGCCTGCACCTTCTTGGCCGGCAGGTCGAGCGTCTCGCCCCGCCGGGCGGCCTTGAAGGCCCTCCGGCCCTCCACCTTTACGGCGGAGAAGCTGGGCGGCCTCTGCTCGAACTCGCCGGTGTAGGTGGCCAGAACCTCATCCAGATCCGCCAAATCCGGCGAACCCTCACCCGTCTCCGCTGTGGAGACCACGTTGCCGGTGGCGTCGTCGGTGTCGGTGGCCCGACCCAGAACAGCGTCGAAGGCGTAGCGCTTCTGGTGCCCGGTCAGAAACCGGGAGAGCCTTGTGGCCCTGCCCAGCAGGACCAGGAGCACCCCGGTCGCGTCCGGGTCCAGGGTACCGCCGTGACCGAATTTGTCGTAATCCCAGGAGCGGGCCACGGTCGAGGCCGCCTGGCGTGAGGTCAGCCCCCTGGGCTTGTCCAGAAGGTATACCGCGCCCTCGGCGGCGGCTTCGAAGCTCAACTCAGTCGTCCTCCAGGGAGCGGATGATTCGAAGGACCCTCTCCCCCTCCTCTATGGAGTGGTCGTGGACCAGGTGGAGCTCCGGCACGTGGCGCATCCTGATCCTGTCGGCTAGAAGGCGTCTTATGTAGGGTTTCGAGGATTCCATGGCCGCGCAGCTCTCCTCGCGCTCCTCGCTGCTGCCCAGGGTGGAGTAGTAGACCCGTGCATGGGATCCGTCCTGGGACAGCCGTACCCTGACCACCGACACGAAGCCCAGTCGGGGATCCTTGACCTCCCGGGCAAGGATGGAGGCTATCTCGCGCTTTATCTGCCTGCTCAGGCGTGCGGTTCTTCTCTCGTCCATCCGGCCTACAGCTCCCGGGCCACCTTGACTACGGTGTAGCACTCGATGATGTCACCGACCTTGAGGTCGTTGTAGCCCTCCAGGCCGATGCCGCACTCGTAGCCGGCGGCCACCTCCCTGCGGTCCTCCTGGAACCGCTTGAGGGAGGAAATGTCGCCGTTCCATACCTCCACGCTGTTGCGGACAAGGCGGGCCCTGGCGTTGCGCCTGATGACTCCGCCCACCACGTAGCTTCCTGCGATGTTCCCCACCTTGGGGACCTTGAAGATCTGCCGGACCTCTGCGGAGCCCAGGAACTCCTCCTTCTCCTCGGGGGAGAGCAGTCCCGAAAGGGCCTTCCTGACCGTGTCCTCGACGTCGTAGATGACATTGAAGGTGTTTATCTCAACCCCCATGGAGGAGGCCTTGTCCCGAGCCCTTCCGTCGGGCCTTACACGGAAGCCGAGGATGACTGCGTCGGACGCGGCTGCCAGCATGACGTCGCCTTCGGTGATGCCGCCGGCGCCGCTGCGGATGATGTCAACCGATACCTCGTCGGTGCCCATGCGGGTAAGCGTGTCCACTATGGCCCCCGCAGTACCCTGCACGTCGGCCTTTACGATGAGGCGCAGCACGCCCTCGCCCTCCTCGGTGACCTTCCAGAAGTCCTCCAGGGTCATGTGCTGGCGGGACTGCAGCTCACGCTCCCGCTCCACCATCTGGCGGCGGCGGCTGACCTCCTTGGCCTCCTGCTCGCTGTCCACCGCGGTGAAGGAGTCCCCGGCCTCCGGCACTCCGGAGGAGCCCAGTATCTGAGCCGGCATGCTGGGACCCACCTCTTCGAGCTGGTCGTCCTGCTCGTCGTAGATGGCCCTCACCCTGCCGCGGTACTGTCCGGCTACAAAGTAGTCGCCCTCCTGAAGGGTGCCGTCCTGCACCAGCAGGTTGACCACGCTACCCTTCCGGGAGTCCACCTTGCCCTCCAGGACCGTGCCCCTTGCGGGTCTGTCCGGGTAGGCTGTGAGCTCCAGCATCTCCGCCTGCAGGACTATCTTCTCCAGCAGATCGCCCACCCCTTCCCCGGTGATGGCGGAGACCTCGGAGCACAAGACCTCGCCGCCGTACTCCTCGACCAGGATGTTGTGATTTGCCAGATCCTGCTTGATGAACTCGGGATTGGCGGTGGACAGGTCCATTTTGCTGATGGCCACCACTATGGGTACGTCGGCCGCCCGTGAGTGGTCGATGGCCTCCTCCGTCTGGGGCATCACCCGGCTGTCGGCTGCCACGACCAGAACGACTATGTCGGTGACCTGCGCTCCCCTGGTCCGCATGGCGGTGAAGGCCTCGTGGCCGGGAGTGTCAATGAAGGTGACTGTACTCTCGTCCATGTCATCGAGATGGGCAACCGAGGCGCCCACGTGCTGGGTGATGCCGCCGGACTCGCTGGCCACGACGTTGGTGGAGCGTATATGGTCCAGCAGGGCGGTCTTCCCGTGGTCCACGTGGCCCATGATGGTCACCACCGGCGCCCGGGAAACCTCATTTTCGCTCTTCTCCTGCCTCTTCTCCTCCAGCCGTTCGGCTCCGTACTCGGCAACCTTCTCCACCTCGTAGCCGAACTCGGCCGCCAGGAGGGTGAGGGTGTCTATGTCCAGGCGCTGGTTGGCAGTAGCCATCACGCCCAGCTCCAGGCACTTGGCTATGACCTTGTTCAGGGAGACGCCGATCTGGTCGGAGAGCTCGGAGGGGCTGGTGAACTCCGTTATCCGGATGGTGGTGTCTTCCTCCCCGGGCTCCTGCTTCTTCTCGTGGCGCTCCTGCTTCTCCTCCTTGTACTTGCGACGCTTCTTCTTCTTCCTTCGCGTCCGCTTGGCGTCCATCTTGGCCAGGGTGTCCTTGACCGCCTTCTCGGCCTCGGCCTTCGTGGGGACCTTCTTCTTGCGGCGCTTGCGCCTCTTCTTGCTTCGGGCCCCCCGGCTCCGCGCCTTCTGCTTCTCACGCTCGTAGCGCTTGCGGACCTTCTCGCAGTCCTCTTCGCTCAGCGTGCTCATGTGGCTCTTGACCTTGATGCCCAGCTCCTTGAGCACCTTCAGCAAAGCCTCACTGGAGAGGTTGAGCTCCCGGGCGAGCTCGTACACCCTCTTCTTCTTGGAAGAAACTGACTTAGCCAAGCTTACCACCTACTTCCGTGTGGAACTTTCCATGATCTATTCGTCATCGGCGCCTTCGGACTCCTCGTCCTCCTGCGCCTCTTCAAGCTCTTTCTCCAGGCGGTCCCTCTCCATCTCCATGCTCACGGTCTCCTCGCGGCGGGCGACTTTCTCCTCCGCCTCGGAGAGGAGCTTCTTGAGGGTGACCGGCCCTATTCCCTTCACGTCGGAGAGCTCGTCTATATCGGCCTCCACCACCCGGTTGGCAGTGTCGAACCCGGCCAGCCTGAGCCTCTCCCGCAGGGCGTCGCTTACGCACTCGATCTCCGAGAGGTCGACCTGTCGGGCCTCTTCCCAGCGACGGCGCTCGGTCCATTCGCTCTGGGTCATGGCGTCAATTCGATATCCCACCAGCCTGCCGGCCAGCCGGACGTTGTGCCCGTGCTTTCCTATGGCCAGGGAGAGCTCGTCGTCCGGGACCACGGCTATCATGTGCTCCTTCTCCTCGCCGGTCTCCGGGTCGGTGTACCGCTCTATCTCCACGTGCATCACCGTCGCCGGCAGCAGGGCGTGAGTGGCCAGGACCGTCTTGTCCAGGGTCCATGGTATCACGTCGATCCGCTCTCCGGAGAGCTCCCGCATGACCGCCTGTACGCGGCTGCCCTTGGAGCCTACGAAGGTGCCCACGGCGTCGACCTTGAAGTCGTTGCTGGCCACCGCTATCTTCGTCCTGACGCCGGCTTCCCTGGCCATGGTCCTTATCTCTACGACGCCCTCCTCGATCTCCGGAGCCTCCCGCTCGAAGAGCTTCTGAATGAGAATCGGCGTGGCCCTGCTCAGGACCAGCTGAGGCTCGTTGGACTCCGGCGGCCTGACCTCGATGAGAACCGGCGTGATGGGCTCACCCTGGTCGTACATCTCGTATCGAGCCCTCTCGGCCACCGGCACTATGCCCTCCACGCGGCCGGCCACCTGGACCAGGATGCGGCTGCGGTAGACCTGCTGCACCCGACAGCGGGGAATGATCTCCCCCACGCGGTCAATGAACTCCTTGTACACCTGCTCCCGCTCGGCGCCCTTCACCAGGGAGAGGAACTCCTGCCTGAACATATTGACCGACGACCGGCTGAAATCCGATATGCGTATGGGAACGGGCACCTTTTCGCCCAGTCCGGCTTCGGAATCGTATTTCTTTGCCCTGGAAGGTGCTATCTCCAGGTGTGATCTCTCCGGGTCCACCTTCTCGACCACTGTCTTCAGGGCCTGGATCTTTATGTCACCGGAGTCCTGCTCCCATGTGACTCTTATCTCCTGGGGGGTACCGTACTCCTTCTCCGTCGCCCGCTCGAGACCCCGGTGCAGGCTGTTGAGCAGGATCTCACGGTTGACGCCCTTCTCCCGCACCAGCCTAGCCAGCGCGTCTATTCTCTCGAAATCAACCACTTGCCTCTCCCCGTATCTCCTTGCATGTCCTCCGAGTGCATCCGGCACCGAATGCGGCGCCGGCGGCTAGATCACCTCTGTCGCCTTCCGTATGAGCTCCGTGGGCACTATGCGACCATCGGGGAAGGACAGGCAGGTGCCGTCGTAGTCCGCCAGCTCCGCCTCGAATACCTCCCCGTCGTCCAGCTCAACTCGAAGCTGCCGGCCCACCGTCCTCCTCCAGTCCACCGGCGTGGACAACTCCCTGCCTATGCCCGGCGAGCTAACCTCCAGAACGTAGGGCCCGCTGTCGGGAATTCGGGAGTCCACGAGGTCCTGAATGCGCCGCGACAGGTCGGCGCACTCGCCCACCGTTACCCTTCCGGGCCTGTCCACAAGTACACGCAGCAGCTGCCTTCTGCCGGCGCCCGCGGTGATTATGTCCACCACCATGAGGTCCGACTGCTCGGTCAGCTCCTCGATCTCGCGGCGTATGTCCTCCAGTTCCATCCTTCCCTCTCCCGCGCCGACCGATGCGGCACATATGCGTGTTGCCGCTCCGCAGAGAGCGCAGTTACACCCTATTCAAAAAATAAAGTGGGGGTGAACCCCACTTTCAGCGGATCGCCAAAGTGTATTCACGCGAATACTATAGGGAAAAGGGGCCTTTGGCAAGTGCCTTCGGGCGGCGAGAGAGGGCGTCAGGGATGGATATCCGGCGCCCCATGCCGGGCGGTCTCGGCGTCGGAGAACCAGCCGCAGAGGGCCTCCATGCCGCTGCCGTTGGCCACTTGCACCAGGTTGGCCAGCTCCTCATCGACCAGCATGAATCTCCGCCCGATTCGGTCTGCGTACCTCTCCCCCCCCAGGGAGTCGGCCAGCCAGCTCACAGACGGGGCGGCCCAGGAGATCAGGGAGTCCACCTGCACCTGCGAGAGGTAGGGCGAAGACCACATCTGAGTGGACAGGAGCATGTAGGCAAGCTCCACCCTGGCCAGATGGCCCTCCTCCACTGCCGGTCCGGAGGAGTCCGCAGCCGATACGATCCCGTCCAGCGCCGCCGCCAGACCGTAGAGGATTCCGTCCTCCGTCCAGGGAGCGCCGTCGGCCCCTCGCGCCGCGCAGTACCTGGGACCGCCCAGGGCTCTCCATCGCCGCTCCAGCAGGGCGGCCACGCTGTCCCGCGTGGACTCCGGGAACTCGCTCTCGGCCAGCTCGCACAGCCCCGAGAACTCGCGGTCGGCGTACAGCATCAGCACCGAGCCCTCTCGCATCGGACCCCACCATCCCGGCTGGCCCGCCCGGGCCGCAGAGGCGGAGATCAGGTCCTCGAAGGGCCTCAGGCCCATTCGCGTCCTGCCCAGGTGCACCCCGTAATAGCGCACCAGCAGCCGCAGATGTAGGAAGAGCGCCGACACCGGCTCCCGGGAGAGGCCGGCCCTGGCCCGGACCACGGGAAGCGCCATTCCCGGAAAACCGTAGTCCGGGGGAATGGTATCCAGAATGCTTCTGGCCGCTGCGGTGTCCCCGGCGAGCAGAAGGCTGTCGGCCCGCAGGGCGAGCCTGTCCATGCGGGCCATCTCTATGAGCACGGCATACCGGTCACCCTCGAGTATGCGCAATCCCTGCTCGTCGTATACTTCGGCCGCCATTCGAACCATCGAGTCCGCCCTGTCCGGATAGCGCTGCAGCATGAAGGCCACCGTGTTCAGGATCACGCCCTCCAGAGCCGACTGTTCCCGGCCGCCTCCGGCATCCACGTGCGGAACGCTGTGGAAGAGGTATGTGCGCCAGGCCCAGTCGCTCTCCAGCAGCGGGCCCAGGTCGCATATCTGCAGGTAGTAGTCCAACCTGCGGTGGGCGTGAAGCTCGTATGCCCTGTGCATGTAGACCATGGCCGAGTCCAGGTTGTCGAGCCTGGTATGGACCAGGGCCATGTTGTTATGCACCTCCGCGTAGTCCGGAGCCAGCTCGCGAAGGCGTCTGTAGGCGTCCAGGGCCCTTCGCGTCATGTCCAGCTCCAGGGCGGTGTCTATGTCCAGTCCGCCCTCCAGCCGCAGGAGGCTGCTCATGGGCTTGCTGTTGGGGGCGGCCACTATGGCCCTGGTGAGATAGCTGCTGCCCAGAGCGTACCATCCGCCCAGGTCGGAGGGATGTGCCTCGACGCAGCGCTGGCAGTAGAAGACCGCGCTGTCCGCCGCCATCCTTCCCACACGCCAGCGGTCCAGCGCCCGCGAGCCAAGGCTGCGGTCACCGCTGGCCGCCCAGCGCGCGGCCATGCTGTTGGCCTGGTCCATGGCGGGCTCCGCCCGGGAGAGATGGACGTTCTTCCCCCCGAAGAGAAGCCGACCCGCCTTCATCGCCCCGGTGTACAGGGGCAGCGATAGCGCCAGCAGCACGGCCGGCACTACGGCGGGCAGGGCCGTGGGACGGGCCACTCGCCTCCACCTTTCGGCCACCTCCCTGCCCCCGATCATCATCATGCCGGCCAGCAGGGCCAGGAGCATCGCCGAGGGCGCCCATCGCAGAGCCACGGAGACCAGGCCCTCGGCCAGAAGGCCCAATACCGCCGCGGCTATGCCCGCCCCCAGAGCGTCCATCGGCCCCATGCGCCTGCGCCGCAGGACGACGGCCGCGGCGAGTCCGGCCCACAGCAGGGCGCCCACCAGCCCGGAGTCCAGGAGGAGCTCCAGGTACTCGCAGTGGGCGTGAAGCGTGTTGTGGCTCACGCCCATGAGGTGGTATGCGGGATTGCGGTAGGCGGGAAAGACCTTCTGGAAGCTCCCGGGCCCCCATCCCGTCACCGGCCGGTCCAGAAAGGCCCGGAGGGCTCCGCTCCATATGACCCTTCTTACCGTCAGCGTTCCGCCGTCGCCGCCGGCCAGCTCTTCGAAGCGTCCATGCATGGGGACGTAGACCACCAGAATGCCCAAGAGCAGCAGCAGTACGATGACCAGCATGGTCCGGCGGCCGATCCTCCGCGCCTGCAGGGCGAGCAGCACCAGGAAGCCCGCCCCCAGACCTATGAGGCTGCCCCGGGTTCCGCTGGCCACGATGGCCAGCCCGGAGAGGCATACCACGCCTATGGAGGCGGGCAGCAGGATCGCTCCCGGCAGCTTTCTGTACAGCATGTACCCTATGGCCGGCATGGGCAGCACAGCCGCCAGGCTGCCCATCAGGTTGGGGTTGCCCAGGGACCCGGAGACCCTTCCGGACTTGGCGAGGGCCCGGTCCCACGGAAATACCCCCACCTCTCCCCATTGCAGCAGGGCGTAGACGCAAACCAGGCCCCCGGCAGCCAGAAGGACGAGCGCCAGGCGGTCCCGGACCCATCTGTCTGCGAACAGGGCCAGAGCCGCGGCGATGATCGAAAGGGCCAGAAGGGAGGCGGAATTGAAAGGCGCATTCACCGAGCCGCTTCCGGCCAGCATGTGAACCGGCCCCAGAAGGAGGACCGCCGCCAGGGGAATCAGCTGCGCCGGTCCCAGCCGCGGCGCCGCCCGGAGCTTTCCCGTCAGCCCCAGGACCAGCACCGCAAGGGCTACAGCGAGACCTCCGGCGATGTACGAGGCCTCCTTGATGAGAATGCTGGTCCTGCTGTTGGTCTGAACCAGGAACAGAACCGCCAGCAGGGCGGCCGACAGGCAGACCAGGAGGACCCAGCGCTGGGCAGCCGCCGGCCCGTCCGGACGGTCAGTACTGCTCATCGCCGGGCCTGCCTCCCTCGCCCTTGTGGATGAAATACGACATCACGCCCACCACCGCGGCGGCATGGATGAATACGAGAACCGCCTGGTACGGCTTCAGCGTGGGCAGGAGCATGGCCAGCGTCCCCATCATGACCCCTATTACGTAGAGCATGTTCACCGATGCCAGATGGCTGAATCCGATCCTCATCAGTCTGTGCGCCAGGTGGTTGCGGTCGCCCTTCAGCAGGGGCTCGCCCCGCCTCCATCTGTAGATCAGCACCATCGCGGTATCCACCAGGGGAACCGCCAGCACCAACAGGGGGGTGAGCACCGCCAGCTCGCGTATTCCCCCCATCGGCGTGTAGACTCCGAGTATGGCTATGAGACCGAGCATGAAGCCCAGCAGGTTGCTCCCGCTGTCGCCCATGAATATGGAGGCCGGGTTGCGGTTGTACACCAGAAAGCCCAGACATGAGCCGGTTATGGCCGCCGCTATGAAGGCCACCGCGTAGTTGGAAACCAGAACGTTGCTCACCGCGAGGAATGCGCTGGCTATCGCGGAGATGCCGGCGGCCAGGCCGTCCGCATGGTCCAGAAGGTTCATCGAGTTGGTGATGAAGACCAGCCAGAAGATGGTCAGCGGAGCCGCCAGCAGGGCCCAGCTTCCCTCGAGGAACAGGCGAACCTGTGCGCCCTGCAGCAGGAAGTAGGCGCCCACCAGAAGTGCTGACAGGGTGTGCAGGGCCAGCTTCCGGGCCGGACCCAGGTCCAGGGCGTCGTCCAGCAGCCCGGTAAGGCACATGAGCAGCCCGCCGGCGAGCACCATGAAACCCAGCGACTGCCAGTTCAGCGGGGTGTCGGCAACCGGGCCCTCGGAGAGCTGCGGCCACAGGGCCAGCCCCAGGCCTATGGTCGCCCCGAAGGAGACGAAGAGGGCCAGCCCCCCCAGAACGGGGGTCGCCAGCCGGTGCCTCTTTCTGCCGTGAGGCCGGTCCATCATGCCCGTGCGTATGGAGAGCCTGCGGGCCAGAGGCGTCACGAGAACCGCTGCTATCAGGGCTATCAGAAAAGCATAGGCGACGAAGATCATTCCCCGGCTCCCACCCTCCTTCCCGTACTCGGGTTGAACAGATGGCAGCGGGTCATTCGCAGCGCGGCCCTCACGCTGTCGCCGGGCTCCACGGGCGTATCCGGTTCGATACGGGCCACCAGCTCCCCGCCGCCGGTCTGCATGTATACGATCTTCTCGTTGCCCAGGGTCTCCACGACCTCCACGCCGGCTTCCAGGGGGCCGGCATCCTCCAGGTCGACGTCCTCCGGACGGACTCCCAGTATCATGCCGCCCGGGCCCGGCGGGTCACGGAAGGCACCCAGATCGGCGCCTTCCGGCGTAGCGGCGGAGCCGGAAGGGTCCAGCTCCACTCGCAGGAAGTTCATGGCCGGACTTCCGATGAAGCCCGCCACAAAAACGTTGTCCGGGCGATCGTAGAGGCCGAGTGGGGTGTCCACCTGCTGAACAACTCCGTCCTTGAGCACCACTATCCTGTCGCCCAGGGTCATCGCCTCGGCCTGGTCGTGTGTCACATAGAGCATGGTGGTTCCCAGCTTCCGGTGTATGCGGCTGAGCTCGCTCCTCATCTGCACCCTCAGCTTGGCGTCCAGGTTCGACAGCGGTTCGTCGAACAGGAACGCCGAGGGATGCCTCACTATTGCCCGACCCACCGCCACCCTCTGGCGCTGTCCGCCGGAGAGGGCCCTGGGCTTGCGGTCCAGGTAGGGCTCGAGGCCCAGGATCCCGGCGGCCTCGCGGACGAAGCCGTCGATCCGTTCCGGGGGCGTCTTTCGCATCTTCAGGCCGAAGGCCATGTTGTCGTAGACCGTCATGTGCGGGTACAGGGCGTAGTTCTGAAAGACCATGGCGATATCCCGGTCCTGGGGCCTGGTCTCGGTCACGTCCTGTCCGCCCACGAAAACCCTGCCCGCGGTGGGGCTCTCCAGCCCGGCCAGTATGCGCAGCGTCGTGGATTTTCCGCAGCCGCTGGGACCCACCAGAACCAGGAACTCACCCTCCTCCACGTCCAGCGAGAAATCCGAGAGGGCCACCACGTCTCCGTCAAAGACCTTGCTGACATCCCTGAAGCTCACCCTGGCCAACGGCGCTCACCTCTTCGAAGCCGCGGGGCAAAGCTACTCATCTGTCACCAGCACGGAGACCCTGCGGTCTCCGAATAGGGCGGTCTCGGGATTGCGCGGGTCGGCCATCCATACCGATCCGTCGATCACGAAAGCGTACCGGAAGCGTCCCCTGCCGGGACGCGGGCTGGCCTCCCACCAGCCGTCCTCCCCCCGCTCCATCAGTCCCGCGTTCGGGTCCAGAACGCCCCCGGGAACCAGGGTGCCGCCCCAGTCGTTCCAGTCCCCCACCACCTGTACCCTGGCGGCGCCCGGCCGGTAGAGCCTGAGGACGGCCCCGTCATCGGGAAGCCTGGCGGGTGTCAGGGCAGAGCAGGACAGGAGGATCAGGGCGGCGGAGAGTATAGCGGCGGCCGGTCTCATGGCATCACCTCCGCTACCAGGTCCACTCCCATGGAAACCTCCCCCTCCTCCCAGGTCAGCGAGATGCCTCCGACCAGCCCGCCCGAGGCCACCCGGGCGGCCACCGAGCCCACCGGATCCAGCTCCCCCGCCGGAGAACCGGACAGCTCCATCGTGCCGTGCACATCCGGCCTGGGAGTGTAGGAAGCCCGTCCTGCCACCCGCAGGCTGTCGCCCATGACCCGCAGGCCCGCTCCGGCTCCCGCCAGCGGCCTTCGAAGGTCGGCGTCCAGCCTGGCGTCGGGGTCTCCCGCCTCTGCCATCCCGACCGAAAGGGTGTACTCGATGTCGGCACTGCTCAGCATGTACAGGCCGACTCCCGCCGAGTCCTCAACCATATCCTCGAAATCGACTCTTCCGTAGCCCCAGGCCGCCAGGGAGTGCTGCAGCGAGCGCAGAACCACCCTGATGCCGGCCGTCCTCTGTCCCGGACAGAGGCCGCCGGTGCCCGGCCGCAGGCTGTCGCCGGCCAGACGGGCCTCCGGAGTCACCTCCAACCGGAGATCCAGCGACGGCCGCAAACCGATTTCACGGAGCTGCAGGCCGGCGGCCCAGCCTCCGTCGTCCCCCCTGCTTCGAAGCACGGTCATCCAAGGAGAAAACCTCATTATGGACAGCCAGCCTTCCAGGGCGTCGTAGCCGACTTCTCCCTGAGGGCCGCGGCGGGTGAATCTGTAGGCGCGGAAGGTCCCGAACCCGGCCCAGGGAGCCCGGATCGCCGCGTAGGACATGGTGTCCCCCGCGAAGGGACGGTAGAGGGAGTAGGAGCCCCGAAAGCCCAGAAATCCCCCGGCCGTGAGAGACATCCCCGAAAGCGAGTCTGCCTCTGTCTCGGTAAGGTCCAGATACGCCCCCTCCAGGGAGGGCAGGAACGGCTGCCGGCAGCCGTGGAAAACCTCTCCCCCCAGCCATGGGGTGCCGGGCAGCCGGGCCCTGACCAGAAGCCGGTCGAGGCCCACCTCTAAACTGTCGGCGGCGACGGATTCCCCGCGGAAGCCGAATACGGAAGGCTCGGCCAGGACCGACAGCCCCTCGCCCCGGAATAGCTCCAGGCGGATTCTCGTCCTGTGCTCCCATTCGCCGAGCCGCAGCTCGTCCCCGTTCACCCGGGACTCCGCCCGGCCGAATACGAGCCCCCCCGCGCCGGCTTCGAAACCGGCGCTGTCGGGCTGTGCAGCCAGAAGCGTCAGGAGCAGGGCGACTACCACGAGGTCTCCCCCAGCTTGAGCCACAGCCCGGCGGCGTGGGATGCCGAGCCGGTGGTCAGCCTGATGCCGTAGTCGGCCATCAGCCGTCCGGCGCGGGCCGAGATTCCGCATCCCCAGAACCCGCCGTCGGTGCCTGCCATGACCGTGACCATGTCCGATACCCGCAGGTCGGCGCCCACGGAGGCCCCGCCGCTTCCGAAACCGAGATGGCCGCGAAGCTCCCGGCCGAAGATGTACGTGCATGAGGCCTCCAGACCGGTGTAGCCGTCTTCGGAACGCAGGGAATCGGGCCCCCACCCGACCACCCTGGATGGACGGATGCCCAGACCCAGACTGAAGGTGGGGAAGAAGGCCACCTGCGCGGAGCTCGATGCCAGAAGCTCCCCGCCCCTGCCGCCGCCCCGGGACGTGCTGCGGGCCTCCAGCGAAGCCCCCAGGGATACCGACGGCCCGAAGAAGCCCTCCATGAAGGAGATGGGGTCGCCGGTTACCAGCCAGGCCGCCGCCGCGGAGGCTCCCAGCGTGTCCGCGCTTCCAGCTGAGGCACCCAGCACTGCGCCCGCGTAGAGGTCTCCGAAGGGTCCCCCGGCGGCCAGGCGGCCGCCCCGCTCCGAGGACCATTCGGCATCGGATGCGTTGTTCCCCAGGCGGCCGGCGACACCGGCCTGCCATACCTCGGCCCGCACCAGACAGGCGGGCGCCTCCATCCATGAGAGGGGCCCGTCCGCCCACGAGTAGGCCGGAACGGCCATCGCGTGGCGGGACGGAGCGGACGCGGCGGACAGGGAAACCAGCAGCCCGGCCAGAAGTGGAGCCATCAGAGCCTCTCCAGAAGCTCCTCGGCGGATACGTTGCCGAAGTTGCCGCCATCGTAGGATATCTTCAGCTTGCCCTCGGCCACCTCGGGAACCTTTCTTCTCAGCCGCGCCATGGCCACCTCGGCCTCGCTGCGGGAGGTATTGGGCATGAGCACCAGAACGCCGCCGCTCGACAGGTGGCAGAGGTGATCGGAGAGCCTGAGGTTGATCATCATGTCCAGGGCCACATCCCGGGGAACGGCGCCTTCAATGCTCACCACTTTCAGTATGCTGAAGGGCCCTCCGCTGCGGCGCGACCAGGCCAGCAGAAAGCGAAGCATGTGCCGGGCCACCACTGCGTCGCCCACACGGAAGACGCTGTCGCCCATGATCCGGACGGCACGAAAGATCAGCTCCTCCCTGCCGGTGGGGTAGAAGACGACGTCGCCTACGCCGCAGGACCTGGCCTCCTCGGCCTCCTCCATGGACCTGACCAGCCCCAGAACCGGCTGGAAGTGCTCGCCGCGCCGGTCCACGAGCTCGCAGACCGACCTTATCGAATCCAGGCCGTACGCGAGCAGGAGCGAAGGCATGGGCTCGTCATCGTCGGGCAGGCCGGCCGCCGCCTCCTCGCCGCCGGCGCCCTGGACCATGGACACTATGTCCCTCGTGATTCCGGGCTCTCCTCCCACTACCCTGATCATCTCCCAATCACCGGTCTTCCTTCCTATCCGGCAGCACGACAGTATAGGAATGAACATCGCTGGAGACGGCGCTTACCAGTATTCTTCCCGCAGGGTCCGATTCCAGGGGCATGGATCTTATGTGACCCTCCGGCGGCGGCTGCATCGGATCCCCGTCGTCACGGTTGGTCAGGTAAAGGCCGATGTAGCTGCCGGGCTCCAGGTCGTGCATCGGCCGCTCCAGGCGGAGCCGGCTCAGGGTCATCCGCAGGCCCTTGCGCCCGAATCCCTGCGGCGGGGTCCTGCCTATCCTTCGAAAGGCCTCCAGCAGGCTGCCGTCCGTTTCCATCTTCGAGATGCCGTCGGCGTCGCCGTTATCGTCTATGCTCAACTCAACGGGCTGGCCCAGGGCGCCCTCCAGCTCGCGGGCCGCCTGCTCCGCCAGGTCGCCCAGGTTCAGGCCCGAACCACCGTTACCGGGACCGTTCTCCGCGCATCCCACCAGAACCAGCGCCCCGCCGGAATGCGCGATCATGGTGACCGCGGCCTCCACTCCCCCCAGACTTACCGGCTCCGCGGACGCCGAGTCGCCCGGGTTCTCCAGGCCGTCAAGAGCCTCCGTCACGGTCTTTCGCGATTCCGGCTCGAACACCTCCGCCAGGGGTACCTGCCGCTTTACCGCCAGGGCCGCCTTGCTGCCCGGCCCCTTTCGGGGCGCCAGCCAGGAAACGACACGGCCGTCGGCGTCGATCCTCAGAAGCAGGATGTCCTCCCAGGCGGGGGCGATGTAGTAGTCGGGTGCCAGCTGCGCGACGGAGCCCGTCCTCTGCGACGGGGCATGAACCGAAGGTTCGTCGGGGCAGTACAGAACGCTTCCCGCCCTGTAGCCCTCCGAGCCGCGAACCGCCGCGGCCACAACGGTCACCGAGGACTCGCCGCTTTCCACCTCCCCGCTGGCCGGACCGGAGCCCACCGCCGCCATCGGCGCCGGGCAGCCTCGGCAGGGCTTGACGCGGGAGCGCAGCACCCGGTAACACAGCCTTCCCAGCATCTCGTGGGGGTTGCTCCCCGCCTTATCCGCCGTCGGCCGGCTGGCCCACATGATTCGGAACTCGTTGTCTATGCCCATTATGGGCGCGCCCAGGCACGAGAGCATGGCCCGCCTCCGCTCCTCACTCTCGAACAGAGACCTCTTGAGATCGCTGGTCTCGGAGTTGTCCAGAAGGCAGAGCAGCTTCATGCCCCCCTCCAGGCAGGTCGCCCGTATGGTAACCGGCGTGTAGACCGCTCCCGGAAGGGCCAGCTCCCGTTCGAAGGACCGGATGTCCCCCGGAGCCAGGCGGTCGAGGGCGGGCAGGAGACTGGACCTGGATCTGAGGTCCACGGGGATTACCTGCTCCAGCCGCTTGCCGACCACGTCGTCGGCGGAGGACGCCTCCAGAAAGCGAATGGCCTCGGAGTTGGCCAGGGCGACCTCTCCCTCCCTGACCACGAGCATTCCGATGGGAGCGTCCCGGAAGACGGGGCCGAATACCTCCTCTTTCATCTAGTAGGCCCCCCTCCCCCTGAGGATGATCAGCACGGTTCGCAGCAATATAGCAAAATCCAGCATCAGCGACTGGTTGCGGATATAGTAGAAATCGTACTCGATGTTCTCATGCAGCGGCAAGTCCTTCCTGCCCATGACCTGCCAGAGACCGGTGATCCCGGGCCTTACATCAAGCCTCCGCAGCTGCCACCTGTTGTACTGCTCGACGATGAACGGCATCTCGGGGCGGGGGCCCACCAGGCTCATCTCACCCCGGAACACGTTGACCAGCTGAGGAAGCTCATCCAGGCTGGTCCTGCGAAGGAACCTTCCCACACCGGTCACCCTGGGGTCGTCCCTCTCCAGGGGCGCCACCTCGTACTCGTCCGCGTCGGGCACCATGGTCCTGAACTTCAGCAGGGTGAACTCCTTGCCCGCCAGTCCCACCCTCCGCTGCCGAAAGATGGGCGACCCCTCGGTGGTTAGCCGCAGCAGCAGCCATACCAGGCCGAACACCGGCGCCAGGACCACCAGCAGAAGGAACGACAGCAACACGTCTATGGTCCTCTTCAGGAAACGGTAGAGAAAACCGGGCTTGCCGTACCCGATCTCGACTATGGGCAACCGCGCCATGTCGTCCAGGCTGGTGGTGCCGGTGGCTATCTCGAAGAGGTCGGTCACCATGCGGTAGTGGATGTCACGGCCCTTCACCGAGCTGATGAGGTCCAGCACCCGTGATCGGTCCAGGTCCGGAGAGGCGAAGAACACCTCGTCAACCTTCAGGCTGACGGCCAGCCTTCTGAGCTCGCTGATCCTCCCCAGTACCTCAACCCCGCGAAAGCCGTCCCCCTGCAGCTCCGGGTCGTCGGTAAGCACTCCCAGAAGGTCCGGGGGCGGCGCGGGGAGCTGCCGCAGCGTCTTGATCACCCTTCCAGCCACCTCGCCGCTGCCCACCACCACTACCCTGGGCACCGATCCTATGGGAACCAGCCGTCCGGCCAGCCACCTCGCCGGAGCCCGCAGCAGCATGGACATGGGCAGGGATATGAAGGTGAACATCAACAGCATAAGACGGGAGTAGTCCCTCTTGGCCAGGTAGCTGGCCGCCATCATGGAGACCGCAAGGGCGGCGGCGGCCTTCAGGAACCTCTGAATGCGCTCCATTCCCGAGGTGGAGCGCATGGGGCGGTAGAGGCCGTTGCGCGAGAGGCAGAGTACCCAGAGGACCGCAACCACCGGAAGGGCTGACAGGTAGTCGGAGAGCATGTGGTGGAACGGTGGCAGCATTCCGGCCAGCAGGCGGGTGCGAAGCCACCATGTGAGAAGGAAGCTCAGGGGAATGGCAGCCACGTCCGCGGCTGCAAGGGACACGATCAGCACCCGGTCGGACTTCCTTACCGGCGCGAGCAAGCTGCCTCCCGAACCAGACCGGCGGCCAGCCCTCCGGCCAGGGCACAGGCCCGAACGGCGCAGAAGGCGGGCACCAGCAGGGTAACACCAGGGTCGGTTCGAAGGGCCCTGAAGGCCAGCGGCAGGGAGGTGGCCAGCCCCAGAGCCAGGTAGACGGCGGCCGCGGGAACCGGAGCCACGGCCGCCGCGATCGCCGCAGCCGGAAGCAGCGCGGCCATGAGTATCTGAGCGCGCATGGCCAGTGGGGTGTAGCTGTCCCCGGCGGCCCTGGAGGGAAACCTCCTCAGCACCCTGGCCCTCCAGCGGCCACGGGAGAACTTCAGCCGGGCGTAGGCGGCCCATGATTCCGAATGGGTGTGCGCCACCCTGGCCCCGGGCGCGAAGACCATCCGCAGGCCCGCCTCGGCCAGGCGGTAGCTGAGGTCGACATCCTCGTGGTCGGGAACCGGAAAGTCCTCGTCGAAGCCCTCCACCTTCTCCAGCGCCTCCCGCCGGAAGACGGCGGAATAGGTATCAACCATGTCTATGCTGTCCCTCCCCCTGAGCAGGGCGTAGCGCTCCTCGAACTCCACCTGGGCCAGGCGCTGCACGATACGGTTTCCTCCGTGACTGTAGACCCCCTTGGCGGCGTCGCCCCCCCGGGCAAGCGCCTCCAGCAGCCTCTCGGCCCAGTCCGGCTCGGGAATGCAGTCCGCATCCGTGAATAGAATAACCCGGCCCGACGAAGCCCTCCACCCCCTGTTCCTGGCCGCGGCCGGGCCTCCGTGCCGGCCCTGCACCACCAGGTCGGCCCGCCCGGCGGCCGGTGATCCGCCTTCGCCGTCCAGCGAGAGGACTATCTGCAGCCCGTCCCTGACCGTCTGCCGCTGCAGGCCCTGCAGGCACCCGGGAACGTTCCGGTCACCGGGAAGTGCGGGCACCACAACCGATGCCACCGCGGGCCGATCGGTCATCGGTCCGTTCCCCGTCTTCGAAGAAGGTGACGCCAGAAGGTCCCGAAGGCCTTCAGCGTCCGGTGCCTCTCGTCGGCGTCGCGAAGGCTGGCCATCAGCTTGCGGAGTATGTACCGGGGCCGGAGGTAGAAGCGTCTGCGAGCGTAGTCGCAGAAATCCACCAGCTCCCTCGGGGTGAGCTCCCCGGTGCGAACCACGCAGCTGTGCAGACCCCGGCCGTCCAGCCATCCCCGCCAGGAAGAGGGGACGAGGTGGCCCGAGTCCTTCGCCTCCCGGTAAGCCCTGGTGCCGGGATACACCATCAGCGGGTAGAACTGAGCGGTATCCGGATCCAGCTCGAGGGCCAGGTCCAGGGTCTGCCGCATGGTCCTGGCCGTCTCCCCCCGAATGCCGACCATGAAGCATCCGTGGAAGAGCACTCCGGCCCGCCGGGCGTCACGGGCGAAATTCCGCATGGTCTCGGTGTCCATGCCCTTGTTCATGTTGCGCAGCAGCGCCGGGCTGCCGCTCTCGAATCCCACGCAGACGGTGCGCAACCCTGCCTTCCGGCAGATTCTCAGTGTCTCGCAGTCCACGTCCGCGCGCATGTTGGCCGTCCAGGAGACCCCAACCCCCCGGCGTTCGATCTCCGCGGCCAAGCTGCGCAGACGGTCGCGGTCAACGGATATCGTGTCGTCCTCGAAAAAGACCGCACGCACCCGGGGAATGTTCTCCTGCACCCACAGCATCTCACCGACGATGTCCTCCACCGAGCGCTGGCGAAGACGCCGTCCCGTAAGGGTCTGCGGAAAGACGCAGAAGCTGCATCCGAACGGGCAGCCCCTTCCGCCCATCACCATCACCTGCGGATGCAGGGCGTTGGGGTTGTTGTAGCGCTCTATGGGCAGATGCCGGGCGTATACACGGCTGACCCACGCAAGGGAGTCCAGGTCCTCGACCCTTCCGCCGGGGCCGGTCAGAACTGGGCCCTTCGGACCCCGAAGGCAGAGCCCGGCGACGTCCCGCAGGCTTCGGCCGTCCTCCAGGGCTTCGCATGCCTTCAGCAACGGCATCTCGTACTCCCCCACCACCAGCCCGTGGAAGCGTCTGCCCAGCCCCAGGGTATCCTCGGGCAGCGCGGAGGGATGTGTACCCGCGAGCAGGACCTTGCCGGAGACGGAGGTCAGGCGGTCGGCAAAGGCTGCATCGGACTCTATGGACGGCGTGGAGGTCTCCAGAACCGCCATGTCCGGACGGAACTCCTCGGCCCTCTGCATCGCATCCCCGCAGTCCATGCCCTCCGCGGGAGCGTCCAGCAGCATCACATCGTGCCCCGCCTGCTCCAGGGCTCCGGCGGCGTACGAGAGCCAGATGGGGTAGTAGAGGGTACCGCTGCGGGTCACCGCAGGACTCCTCTGGCCCCTGCTGAAGTTCGGGAGGAAGGGCGGGTTGAGCATGAACACCCTCATCCTCCGCCCCCCCCCTCGAGCACGGGCGCCAGGGCGTCCATCACGGCCCGGGCGGTTATCATCTCCATGCACCCGCCTCCCCGGGGACAGCCGGGGAAGGGCATGTTGGCGTAACAGGGAGAGCATCGGGCGGGCGACACCACCGGGCTCGCCAGACCTGGAGCGTAGAGGCAGTCGGGCGACGTGGGCCCGAACAAAACCACGGCCTCGGCGCCCACCGCGGTGGCCAGGTGCGCCGGCCCGCTGTCCACCCCCAGGAATCTGCCCGCCCGGCGGATCACGGCAGCGGTCTCTCCCCATTCGGTGGCGCCGGCCAGGTTCAGGACGCTCGGCGCCCCCTTCTCCACCTCGCGCGCCGCCCGCACGTCGCAGGGACCTCCCAGAAGAACCACCCGGAAGCCGCCGGCCGAGACCCGACGGCAGACCTCCGCGAAGCGGCCAGGCGGCCAGCGCTTCTCACCCACGCTGTCCCGGGGATTCCGGCCGCCCCCAGGGGCCACCGCAAGCCAGTCGCCTTCGCCCAGCCATTGTGCCGCCGCATCCCCCTCGGCGTCGGTCAGGGCGAACTCGGGACGCAGGTCATCGGCCTCGACCCCCGCCACCCGCGCGAAGGCGGCGGAAACCAGCTCGCCCTCCTCCTGAGGTCGCACGGTTTCCCAGTCCCCCAGGGGCGCATCGCCGCCGCTGCGCATGGGAGAACTGGCCAAGAATCGCAGCCAGCGCCTCACAGCCGTCGACCGGCCCAGGTAGACCACACGGTCGAAACCGCGGAAGCTCGATCGCATGCGCAGCGTCCAGGCCGCCAGCCGCAGAACACCCGACGGGGCTGCGGGGGGGAAGGGCGCGGTCCTCACCGCCTCCAGACCCGGCAGTCGCTCCCACACCGGAGTGGAGGAGGGTCCCGCCAGGACGGTCACTCTGTCACCGGCCCGAACCAGTCCCCTGGCTGCCGGAGTGGACAGAAGGGCGTCGCCGAAGGCGTGGGTCTTCACCAGAAGGGTCGCCCTCAAGCCGTCCTGTCCCCTCCGCGGCCGGTTCGAAGCCGTCGCCATGCGTGGGCCAGCCCCAGGGCCGCCAGCACTATCAGCGGGTAGTCCACCGCCACCCTGTGCGGCGTTCCGGATATGGTGATCAGGTGCATCAGCACGTAGCCCCAGACGGAGGTCGCCAGGTAGAATCCCCCGGGGCCGTGCCTCGCCGCGGCCAGCAGGGATCCGGCCCCCATGAAGATGAGTACCCAGAAGAAGGCGGCCAGGCCGGCGAGTATGTAGAGGGGCGAGAAAGCGTTGAGGGGAAAGGGCTTGAAGAACTCGGCGAACCTGAGGATCATGGTATGGACGTAGTAGAGGGGATTGCGGGCCACGAAGCGGCGCATCCTGCTGAAGAGAACGCTGTCCCTGTACCACTCCGTCTCCTGGCGGAACGCCGGGAACTCGGCCAGCTCCCGGGACTCGACCCTGTTCATCCAGTAGTCCCGGGTGGGTCCGTACAGGGTCATCGCACCCCTGGTCTCCCCCCGGAAGTGGTCGGTCAGGGGACGGCCCACCGCCTCCCAGAAGTTCACTCCCCCCTGCGTGGGCAGCAGGATCGCCCTTCCGCTCACCCTCCGGTTCCGGGCCATCCAGGGGACCATGGCGGCGAAAAACACGCCAACTGCGAGAATCGAACCGGCAATCGACCTCTTCGAGAGCCTTCCTGCCGCCAGCGCTACCGGCACCGTCCACAGGAAGACCGGCAGCGCCGCCGGCCGGACGTAGAAGGCCGCGGCCCACACCAGCCCGGCGGCCAGCCCCGCTTTCCATCCGGGCCTCTCTATCAGCCTCAGCGACAGCAGTATGCCGCCCACAAAGAGCAGGCTGAACAGGGCCTGTGTGGCGGGAATGGCCTCGTAGTAGAGCTCGAAGGGGTCCAGGGCGATGAACAGCCCCGCGATGGCGTACGTCCTTCGGGCCAGAAAGCGGCGGGCCAGGGCCAGACCGAGCGCGACGGTGATCATTCCCAGCAGGAGCTGCACGAGACGGACCGCCAGATGGCTGCCCGCTCCGAACAGCGAGTAGACGCCGCAGAGGAATACGGCGTATCCGGGAACCAGGAAGGTGGTGGGCCTCTCGGGTCTGAGCACCCCGTAGAATCCGTCGACCTCCCGGTAGAACCTGAATGTTCTCTCCAGCATGGGGTTGCTGCGCTCCGGAGGGACGTCGGGGTACAGCATCTCCCCGGGTATGGAGAATCCTTCGCCCTCCATGAGGCGGGTGGCCAGTGCGGCCTGCATCCTTCCCTCCCCCACCAGGAAGGTGCCCCGAGTGGCCAGGAAGCCGACGAAGAGCCTGGCCAGCAGGGCGATCAGGAGCAGTATTCGGGTCAGTCTCTGTTGCGACGCGACCATTCACCGTACCAATCGGATGTAAGGAGCTCCAGCTCCCCGGGCTGTCCGCGGCTCCATACCGGCAGGCTGGCCGGGTGGACGATCAGCTCCACCTCTTCCCCGTCCGGCAGTCCGCCGGAGGCCATCAGGCGCTCGGCCCTCTCCAGGTAGCGCCTGTCCACCCTTCCGCTGCGGCCGAATCCCAGCATCATGGAGGTAGGGACCATCCCCCTGGCCCTGGCGCGTTCGGCCATCCGCCTCGCCAGCCTGCGCAGGTAGAGGCCCCTGAGCCCTCCCTCACCCGGGGGCAGCACTGCCGCCCGCACCACCCCTATGCCGTACTCCTGCGCCAGGTCCAGGGCCGCCTCGCGCAGCGGCGGAAGGTGGTGGAGGTGCCGGTGGCTGTCCAGCCTTGTCAGCGTCTGGCCCCGGGAGAGCAGCCGCTCGATCTGCATCCTCCACTCCCTGCGGGCGGCCGGCGCCAGGGACGAGGCGTAGAGCGTCCATGACAGGATGCCGGAGGGGAACTCGGCGCCACTGAGGAAGGGGGGCTCAACGCAGTTGAGATGGGCCGAGACCTGGACGTCGAAGCCGCCCAGAACGGCACATGCATCCTTCCAGACCCCACCGGAGGCCATAACGCTCACGCAGTCCAGCGCATTCGACTCCAGGCAGGCGCCGAGGGCTTCGTTGACCGCCGGGGCCAGGCCGGCGTCGTCCATCGTCACCGTCACGGCCGGCCCGGCCACGCTACACCCTCCTGGCCTTGAGCAGCGTACGCCGCAGGTTCCGCGGACCCAGAGCGGTGCGGACCGTGCGGAGTATGCGCGACGGGTGGGCGTAGAACCGCCAGAAGGCCCGCTTCTTCATCCTCTCGATCTCCCGGGGATCGAAGCCCTCCAGGTCGTAGACCGACCGCTGGAAGCAGTCGAACTCCTCGTAGTCTCCGATTATGAGATCCTTGGTCTTCTCCCAGAGATGGGTGTGGGGAAACGGAGTGGTGATGTCGAAGACAGCGTCATCGAAGGGCTCCCGCGCGGCGAACCGGATGGTGCTCTCCATCTCCTCCCTGGTCTCCCCCGGAGCGCCCAGCATGAAGTAGCCCTGTACGTACAGGCCCCGCTCCTTGGCCAGCCTGAGCGCTCTGCGGACGCCCTCGACCGTGATGCCCTTGTCGTAGATGTCGTCCAGGACCCTCTGAGACGCCGACTCCACGCCCATGTTGATCTTGGAGAGGCCGGCCTCCACCATGTGGTCGAGAAGCTCCGGCCGCAGCAGGTCGGCCCGGACGTTGCAGCACCAGCGCAGATCCAGGCCGCCCTCCAGCATTCTATCGCATATGCGGTGCACCCATTCGGAGTCCACTACGAAGGTGGAGTCCTCGAACATGAAGGCGTTTATGCCGTACCGGCTCTTGAGCTGCCGCAGCTCTTCGACGATGGACGCCGGCGACCGTTTCCTCATGGTCTTCCCGAATATCTCGCTGAGCGTAGGCTGGCAGAAGGTGCAGGAGAACGGACAGCCCCTGGTGGCCATTAACGACGTTCCCCTGAGGCCGGGATCCACCCGGTCCATGGAGTACCAGCTGGAGAAGTAGCTCTCCATGTCGAAGATGGATCGGTCGGGAAGCGGCAGCCGGTCAAGGTCCTCGGCCAGAAGCAGCCCCGGCGTCCTGCGACAGCCTCCCCCATCGGGGACGCAGGCTCCGGGTATGTCCGCGGGGTCGGCTCCGTCCATCAGCAGCGCCAGGGCTCCCTCCGCCTCGCCGGAGTAGACGAGGTCTGCGCCCGTGCGGGCCATCGTGTCCTCCGGCATCACCGTTGCGTGGGGCCCGCCGCAGATCAGAAAGGCGTCCGGAGAGGTCTCCCTGACCACCCGTGCCGCACGGACGGCGTCGGCCAGCTGGGGGGTGAGAATGGATATGCCGACCGTGTCGGGACGCATCTCCTCCAGCCGCTCTCGCAGGTCGGAGAAGGGCCGCCTGAGGAAGGACATGTCGCAGGCCGCTGTCTCGCCCCCCCGCCTTCGGGCCACGGCGGACAGCATGGCCAGCCCCAGGGGCGGCTGCCCCGAGGGGTACCGCGTCTCGGGAAACACCAGCAGAATTCTACTCGGCCTGCGCGTCAACTCGAATCCCTCCCTCGCCCCCACAGCAACCGCGAGGCCAGCAGTGCGGTTCCAACGATCATAACCGTCTCCACCGGCATCCTGTACCTGACCCCTCCGTGGGCCAGGGAGTGCACGGCCGCATAGGCCAGGAAGCAGAGGGCCAGCAGCTGTGCGGTGCGGCTGCGGCGATGGATGTAGAGGCCGGCGCTCCCCAGGAGCATCAGACCCCCGAAGAGCAGCAGCTGGGCCAGGCCGGCGGCGCCGTCCGCCGGAGAGAGGCTCATGAACGCCCCCAGCCTGACCGGGACCAGCCACGCCAGGAGAACCGGGTTGGCCAGGGCGAACTCCATCGCCCGGTCTCCCAGGACATCGCTGCGGGCCAGCTCCCCCGCATGCGCGGGAAAGACCGGGTAGTCAAGCAGCTCGCGGCGCCGAACGCTCCCCCTTACCCACCCCGGCAGACCTATGCCCTCCAGCTCCAAAGCCTGAGGATTGTTCCTCATCCAGATGTTCAGCGACCCCTTGGTGGGCATCAGAACCGGTGAGCCCATGACCCGGGCGTTCCGGACCACCCAGGGAACCAGCATGGCCGCAAAGACCCCCGCCAGAAGGCCCGTCCGAACAAGGGCCGCAGCGGTACCCAGGCGGCGCCGGCAGAGCCACAGAATCCAGCCGGCGAGCAACGGAAAAACCAGAACAACGGTCGCCCGCACCAGGAAGAGGGCTCCCATGACGGCCCCCGCGGCAGCCGACCAGCCCGGCGCGTCCTCGGCCCGGTCCGCCACGGCCAGCGCCACGGCCAGCATGGAGATGTGCGCGGCCTCTGTCATGGCGTAGCCGGAGTAGTAGACGAAGGGGGGGTAGATGGCCCACAGCAGCGCGGCCAGATTGGCCGTCGGCTCTCCCCATCTGCGGGCCACCAGTGCCCGAACTGCAAAGGCCCCCGCCAGGAAGAAGAGGGTGTTCAGCAGGAAGACTCCGCCGGTGGCGGGCCCCAGGAGGGCGAAGACCCCGGCCAGCAGGACCGGGTATCCCGGTTCCACGGTTGCGGTGGGCTCGCCGGCCCGGGCAATTCCGAAGACCATGTCCTCGGTGCCGCTCCAGGACTCGCCCACCGCGTTGGCCGGCGCCAGCCTGTGTTTGGCCGCTCCCTCGTCGGGCGAGAAGGAGAGCCCCTTTCCGTCTGCGATCCTGCCCGCCAGACGGATGTAGAGCTCCTGGTCGCGGGGGGGCATGGGCAGAGACCCACCCAGGAGGCAGAAGAAGGCCAGTCGCGGCACTATCACCGCCAGGGCCAGCAGGGGGCCCCACATGCGGGCAGGCCCGCCGCCTACCAGCGCCACGCCGCTTCCACCAGCCTGACCGGCTCGGTCCTTCTGGGCCCCAGCAACTCCAGGGGGAAGTGGTAGTCGAGCCAGTGGTAGTCGCGACG
This sequence comes from uncultured bacterium, assembly GCA_964553045.1. GTDB lineage: Bacteria > Fermentibacterota > Fermentibacteria > Fermentibacterales > JCC-6 > JAWLEP01. Next base: position 34,883 of record CAZKJG010000005.1, read on the forward strand.
GCGGACGGGGTCGGTGAGCGCCAGTCCCATCAGGTAGTTGCCGGGCTCGGGCACCTCCAGATCGATCTCCAGCTCGACCTCCAGGCTGCCCTCCACGGTCAGCAGGGGGCTGTTGAGCTCCAGGTTGTTGACGCCGACCACTGTCTCGCCGTCCGTGCGGTGTATGGAGAACCCGTACACGATGTCGTCGAACCTCTTTCCGCCCCGGCTTCTTACAACCGCCCTCACGATAAGCCTCTCCCCGGCCCGAAAGCGCCTGCGGGGAGTCCCGGAGGAGTCGGTGAGCTCCACCCTTTCGAACCAGACCTCCCGCGATCCCCACTCCCGGGGGGCCACGCTTTCCGCCTCGGAGCGGCGACGGCTGGAGCTGGAGAGGTACTGGGGCAGCACATCGCCGGGGCTCCCGTCGCGCACCGCCCTCCCGTGGTCGAGCCATATCACCCTCTCGCACAGGCGTGAGACCGCCTCCATGTCGTGGGAGACGAACACGATGGTCCGTCCCGACCCCCGGAAGCTGTAGATCCGGTCGTAGCAGCGCGACTGGAAAGACGCGTCACCGACCGCCAGCACCTCGTCGACCAGCAGTATGTCCGGATCCACGGAGGTGGCCAGACTGAAGCCGAGCCTCATGAACATCCCCGAGGAGTAGTACTTGACCGGTGTGTCCATGAACCTCTCCAGCTGCGCGAACTCGGCTATTCGGGGAAGAAGCTGCCGCATCCGCCCCCTGCCCAGGCCCAGCAGCGCGCCGTTGAGGTAGACGTTCTCCGCCCCGGTGAGCTCGGGGTGGAAGCCCACGCCCAGGTCCAGCAGCGAAGCGGTCCGGCCGCAGGCCGATACCGTGCCCGACGTGGGTTCGTATATGCCGGCCAGGAGCTTGAGGGTCGTGGACTTGCCGGCGCCGTTGGGCCCGATCAAGGCCACCGACTCTCCGGGTGCCACCGCGAAGCTCAGGTTGTCCAGGGCCCTGAACGTCTCGCTGCTGCTGCGCCTTCCGAAGAGGTTCATCACCGACTCCATCAGGCTCAGGGTGCGGTCGTGGTATATGCGGTAGTCGAGGGCCACGTCCCTGAACTCGACCGTGCCCGGGGCAGCCATCACAGCTCCTTGACCACGACCGGCTCCGCCCGCCGGAAGAGGGCCCTTCCCGCCAGCAGGAAGAAAGCCGTCCAGCCCAGAAGCGATGCCCAGGTCCAGCCGGCCGGCCACCCTCCCTCGTACAGGCAGGCGTGGAAGATCTCCAGCAGCCCCGCGAGGGGGTTTAGCCTGACGACGGCCTCCACCTGGGCCGGCACCAGGCCCTCGCCCAGCGGGTAGATGATGGGCGAGGCGTAGAACCAGGCCAGCAGCAGGATCTCCACCAGCTGGGCCACGTCCCTGTAGAAGACGTTGCCCACCGCCAGTATCATCCCCATTCCGGAGACCATGCCCATCATCAGCAGGGTGGCCGGTATCACCAGGATTATGGAGGGCCCGGGAGTGTGGCCGAAAGCGATCAGAGCCGCCTCCAGAACGCAGAGGGCCAGGGCCAGGTGGACCGAGTTCGCCACCACCCCCGCAACCGGCAGGACGGTGCGGGGGAAGTAGACGCTGCGTATGAGCCTCGTGTTGTCCAGCAGCGCCCTGGTGGAGGAGTTCAGCGAGGCGCTGAAGAAGTTCCAGGGGAGCAGGCCGGTGAGCAGGAACAGCGAGAAGTGCTCAATGGCCCCTCCGAAACGGATTATCCTGGTGAAGACGATGGTGTAGACAACCATGCTGAACAGCGGTTTGAGCAGGAACCAGAAGAAACCCAGGACCGACCGCTTGTAGCGCACCTTGAGGTCCTTCACCACCAGGCTCCTCAAGAGCAGCCAGGTGCCCGCGGAAGCGGCCCTCATGCTTCACTCTTCAGGGAGAAGCGGGACTCCTCGCCCCGCAGCAGGCGCCGGATGTTACCCCGGTGGCGGACCACCACCAGCGCAGCCAGCAGCACGCACACCACGTGCACCGCGAGGTTCTCCCCGCCGGGCATCAGGAGGATGGAGGCCGGTATCAGGGAGACCGCCGCGCAGATTGAGGCCAGCGACACGAACCTGAAGGCCGCCAGCACCGCCGCGAAGACCCCCAGAGCGGCCAGAACGGGATAGGTTGCCAGCACCAGAAGCGACCCCAGCGCGGTGGCTACGCCCTTGCCCCCGCGAAAACCCAGCCATGGGGTGAGCACGTGACCCAGCACGGCCAGGACCGCGCAGGCGGCTGGAACCGGCCGGGACATGTCCAGCGCGGCTGCCGCCGCCACCGGGGCGGCGCCCTTGGCGGCGTCCAGCAGCAGGCCGACCGCGCCCGTTCCGGTGCCGCAGGTCCTCAGCAGGTTGGTGGCCCCGACATTTCCCGAGCCCGCCCGTCGTATGTCGGTCCCCGTCAGCATGCCCAGCAGCCAGGAGAAGGGAACGGACCCGGCCAGGAAGGAGGCCGCGAGAAGCGCAGCCGCAGCCATCAGTGCTTCCTCGCCCGGTAGAGGATCTTCAGGGGCACTCCGTCCATCTCCAGGACCCCCCGCAGGCTGTTCTCGACGTACCTGCGGTAGTTCTCGGGAATGTCTCCGGGGCGGTTGACGAAGACCAGCAGCTTGGGCGGCCGGCTTCCCACCTGGGTGGCGTAGAAGAAGCGCACGGGACGTCCCCTCGGTGCAGGGGGCTGGACCTTCTCCACGGCTTCCCTGAGTTTCTCGTTCACCGTGGAGGTCCTGATGTCAGCCCGCCTGCTGTCCCCCACCCTGAGCACTGTGGGAATCACGCTCTCCATGCCCTTTCCGGTGAGCGCGGAATGGAATATCAAGGGTATCCATCTCGCCGGAGCGAACCGCTGCTTCACCGCGTCCCGCCACAGGTCTCGGTCCAGACCCAGGTCGACCTTGTTCACGCCGAAGACCAGGCCCTTGCCCAGCTCCCAGGCCTTGCCCGCTATCCGCAGATCCTGCTGTGTGGGGTACTCGGCCCCGTCGAGCACCACCAGCACCACGTCCGCCACGCTGACAGACCGCCAGGCCCGAACGGTGCTGTAGTACTCCACGTCCGCCATCCGTCGTGACTTCCGGCGTAGTCCGGCCGTGTCGATCAGCCGTATCCGCCGTCCTCCGTGCTCCAGTACGGTGTCCGTGGAGTCCCGCGTGGTCCCCGCGTCGGGCGTGACCAGACAGCGCTCGCTTCCGCAGAGACGGTTCACGATGGAGCTCTTGCCCACGTTGGGCCTACCCACAACAGCCAGGTTGAGCTCGTCGGACGGACCTTCGGGCTGCGTATCCTCCTCCGGGGGAAGCGACTGCACCACAGCGTCCAGCAGGTCGCCCACCCCCCTGCCGTGAAGCGAGCTCACCGGCCATGGATCCCCCATCCCCAGGCTGTAGAAATCCAAGACCAGCTCCTCGCGCCGGCTGTTGTCCACCTTGTTCACGGCCAGGAAGAACGGCAGCCCCGAGCGCCGAACGAGGTCCGCCGCCATCCGGTCGAAGGGGTGCACGTCTTGCGTGACGTCGGTGACCAGGACCACGGCGTCGGCGTCGTCAACCGCCAGCCTGACCTGTCTCTCTATGGACTCCTGCATGGGGTCCTCGGTTCCCGGGGCCAGTCCCCCGGTGTCCACCACGAAGAAGGTCCTGCCGCCCCATACGCAGGTGTCTATGTTGCGGTCCCTGGTCACTCCGGGTGCGTTGTCGACAATGGCGTTCCTCCCGCCGACAAGCCGGTTGAAGAATGCCGACTTGCCCACGTTCACCCTGCCTACGACAGCAACCGTGGGTATGGCCAAGCGCGCCCCCCTCCTGATGTGCGGTCAACCCGCGCCCGGCGCGGCGTCGAATGGGGAATTATAAGGAAGCTGCGGCCGGTCTGAAAGGTACGCGGTCAGCCCGCCCCCGCCGCGCAGGAGGCCATCCGCTCCACCGAGCCCCCCTCCTCCAGAAGGTACTCGGAGTAGTGGTCGCAGGCCAGACAGGAATGAACCGGAAGAACGCTCACCAGGTCTCCCGGTCTCAGGTCGGAACCCGCCGGGGTCTGTATCACCCCGTGCTCCTGCGACAGCTCCACGACCGGGTAGGAGAGATCGGGAGCGAACGGGGACCCCGAGCCGGGCCGGGCCAGAGCGCCGTACAGACGAGTATTGTCTAGTGTCAAGTACTCTTTGGACAGATGAACCGCTCCACCGTACAGTACAGCCCGTCCCGCTGCCGGGGTCGAGGATATCACGGGACAGAGAACGGACACGGCGATCTCATCGGCGCTGCAGGACCCCAGCGCAAGCTGCATCAGATCGAAGAATACGAAGTTGCCGGGTCGGAGCTCTGTGGCGGGTCCGAAGCCTTCCGCCAGCGCGCAGGACGGGGTGTCTCCCCAGGAGACCCTCATCCCGTCCGCCTGGTTTCCCAGAGCCTCCAGCGAACGGCTCAGACGCTCCAGGGCATGGGCCTGCAGCTTCAGCACCTCTTCGGGGCCGTGGGCCGAATAGGTCCGGCCGGCGTGGCACATGAGGCCCCGCAGCTCCATGCCCGCACCCCCCGCCCGACGGGCCAGGGTCTCGAGCATGCGCCCGTCGTCCCACCGCACTCCGGTTCTGCCGTAGCCGCAGTCCAGCTCGATCCATACCGCGGGCCTTTCCTCCTCCGGCAGACGGGCAATCGCCTCCACCGCCTCGGGGGAGTCCACCGCCACGCCCAGGTCCACCGTTCGGCAGAGCCGCCGGACGACAACCAGCTGCCGGGGGTTCAGCGGTATGGCCAGCGTGATGTCGGTCCAACCGTCTGAGGCGAAGTAACTCGCCATATCCAGAGACGATACGGCTATGGCCCCCACCCCGTAATCCCGGAACCAGCGGCCGACTGACAGCGACTGGTGGGTCTTGAAATGGGGCCGGAAGCGCAGGCCCAGCCCTCGGGCCTTCTCCGCCATCGCGCGGATGTTCCTCCGGGCCCTCCGCTCCGACAGCAGAACGGCGGGCCGGCCGGCCCGCCGCGCCGCCTCTTCGGGAACTCCGCAGAGGGTTCTCAGCTGCCCACCAGCCTGGCCGTCTCCCTGGCTATCATGAGCTCCTCGTTGGTGGGAATCACCATGACCCGTACCCTGCTGGAGGACCCGGTGATGTCCTCCTCACGGCCCCGGACCAGGTTCTTGTCGGGATCTATGGAGGCCCCCAACACCTGCAGGCCGTTGCAGATCTTCTCGCGGATCTCCGGCCCGTTCTCGCCGACGCCGGCGGTGAACACTATGGCGTCCAGCCGCCCCATGGTTACCGCATAGCCGCCGATGTACTTTCGCACCTTGTCTGCGAACAGGTCCAGGGCAAGGGCCGCCCTGCTGTTGCCCTCCTCGGCCGCCTCCTCCACGTCCCTCATGTCCCGGGAGACGCCCGATATGCCCAGAAGCCCGCTCTCCTTGTAGATCATCCCGTTTATCTCCGAGGGGCTCATTCCGTGGCGCTCGGCCAGCGCCACGATTATCGCCGGGTCCACGTCACCGGAGCGGGTGCCCATCATGACCCCGCACATGGTCCCGTATCCCAGGCTGGTATCTATGCTGCGCCCGTTCTTGACGGCCGTCAGACTGCATCCGTTGCCCAGGTGGCAGGTTACGATGCACAGCTCCTCCAGGGGCCTGTCCATCATCCCGGCCGCCCTGGCGGACACGTACTGGTGCGAGGGTCCGTGGAAGCCGTAGCGCCGTATCCTCTTATCCTCGTAGCAGTCCCAGGGCAGCGGGTAGATGTAGGCCACCGGGGGCATGGTTTGGTGGAAGGCTGTATCGAAGACCGCCACGTTGGGCACTCCCGGAAGGTTCTTCATTGCCGCCCTGATGCCCTCCAGATTGTGAGGGTTGTGAAGGGGAGCCATGGGGCTGCACTCCTCTATGCCGGCGATTACCTCGTCGTCGATCGACACGGAGTTGGAGAACTTCTCGCCGCCGTGAACCACCCTGTGACCTATGGCCTCTATCTCATCAAGGGTCTCCAGGGCACCCGCCTGCGAATCAGTCAGCGTCTCCAGAACCATGGAAAGGCCCTTTCGGTGATCCTCGATGGGCTCCTCGCGCACCACCTCTCCATCGTGGCCCGGCCGGTACTTCATCCTCCCGGTCTCCTCACCTATCCTCTCGATGAGGCCCTTGGCCAGCACCTCGCCGGTTTCGCTCTCCATGAGCCTGAACTTTATGGAGGAGCTGCCGCTGTTCACTACGAGGATCTTCATTCCGAAAGCCTCCGTCGCATGTATGGATTGCCGAATCAGTGACCTGACTGGTTAGCATAGACCTGCACCGACCGGCAGGCAAGGGCGCGGAGGGGCTGCGGAGGGGCTGCGGAGGCACTGCAGACCCAGAGCAGGCCTGCGGCCCGTACCGACGCCGTCCCGATTGCCTAGCGGTGGGAACGTACGTTGGCGCCCCCCTGCTCCGGCAGCTCGCCCTCGAGGTACTGTCTCAGAGCCTCACCGGCGGTTTCCGCATCGCTCAGATACACCTTCACTCCGGCCTGCTGCAGCGTACTGTAGGCCTTGGGGCCTATGTTGCCCCCCACCGCGGCCCCGCAGCCGAGGCTGGCCGCCATGCTGCCCGCCCGGACTCCGGCGCCGTGCCCGGCGGACACCGCCCCGTTCCGGTGGGCCTCCGTTTCGCCGGTATCGGTATCGTGCACCAGGAACCACGCTGCCCGGCCGAACCTGCTGTCGAACTCGCTTTCCAGAGTGTCTCCCCTGGTGGTAATCAGTACCTTCATCTTTCGAATCCCTTTCCGTTCTTCCCGCCTCTGCGGCCGCCCCGGCGGCCCCTGCCGCGGCCGCGGCCGCGGCCGGCCCTGCGGCCCCTTCCGCGCCAGCCGCCGGGGGTCATGCTGCGCAGGCCTCCGGCGGAAAGGGTCTCGAGCGCTCTGTCAACCGGGCCGCATACTCCGGGATACACCGTCATCCCGGATTCGGACAGCATCCAGAGCATGGGCCTGGATACGCCCCCGCAGACCACAGCCCCGACCCCCCTGCTCCTCAGAGCACCGGCCAGGAGCGATTCCCTTCCGGTATCGGGCGCACCGAGGGTCCCGATGTGCCTGAAGGCTCCTTCGGGCGTTGACTCGTACAGGCGCACCTCCGGCGCGAAGTCCAGCGCCGGGGCCACCGTTCCGTCGTGGCATGCCGCAACTGCTGCTATCATCTCGTTACAGATTCAAGCAAGATTCGAGCCAGTGCCCTCGGCCACTCGGGCGGCCGCAGCGGCAGCGGACGAACGGTTGCATCGCTGCAACGGCAGCCGGCTAGCGCGAAGCACCGCCGCTACCGTCTCCGGCCGGGGGTTCTATGCCGTACCTCTTCATCTTCCTGTACAGGGTGGTCTTGTGGATCCCCAGCTCCCGGGCGGTCTGCGCGCGGTTCCACCCGTTCCGCCTGAGGGCGTTCATCAGGTACGAGGCCTCCAGCCTCTCGAGCCCGTCCGCCCCCTCGGCCTTCATGGCCCCGCCCACCATCTCCCGTGGCAGGTGCCGCAGTCCTATCGATCCCTCCCGGCACAGGACGAAGGCCCTCTCCATGATGTTCTCCAGCTCCCGGACGTTTCCGGGGTAGTCGTAGGCCATCAGGGCGCTGAGGGCGGCGTCGGTGACTCCCTCGACACTCCGGTCCAGCTCGGCGTTGAACCTGGAGACGAAGTGCTCGACCAGCAGCGGCACGTCCTCCATCCTCTCCCTGAGGGGAGGGATGTCGATTCGCATGACGTTGATGCGGTAGTAGAGGTCGGGACGGAACTCCTTCTCCTCCATCATCCCGTCGATGGGACGGTTGGTGGCCGCGATAACGCGGGCGTCCGTACTCTCCTCGCTCACTGCCCCCAGGGGCAGGAAGGTGCCGTCCTGGAGGACGCGGAGGAGCTTCGCCTGAATGGCGGGTGAGAGGTCTCCGATCTCGTCTAGGAAGATGGTCCCCCTCCGGGCCAGCGAGAAACGGCCGGGCTTGTCCGCCCGCGCGTCGGTGAAGGCGCCCTTCCGGTGGCCGAAGAGCTCGGACTCCAGCAGGGTGTCCGGTATGGCGGCGCAGTTCACCGGGACAAACGGCCCGTCCCGGCGGGGACCGGTATCGTGTATGGCCCTTGCCAACAGCTCCTTCCCCGTTCCGCTCTCTCCGCACAGCAGCACGGAGCTGCCGCTGTCCGCTACCAGGGGCACCAGCTCGAATATCTCGAGCATCCTGCTGTTCATGCTGTAGAGCCCGCCCACTCTCTCCAGCCCCCGAAGGCTGCGGGAGCTGCTGAGGTCGCGGAATACCTCCACGGCGTACTCCAGCTCCCCGCCCTCGCCGGCAACGGCCAGCGCCTTCATGCTCAGCAGTCTGCGGCTGCCCAGGGCATCCACCATCTGGACCTGCCTGGACTCGGCCGGGCCTCCGCGCGCCAGCGACCGATCCAGCAGGCACTCGCCTCCACAGTGATCCGACCGCAGCACCCGGGAGCACGTCGCCCCCCTGGCCTCCTCCGGGTCCATGCCCGTTATGCGGCTGGCCGCGGCGTTCATGTAGGCCACCCGCCGGCCGGCGTCCAGAACCATGACGCCGTCGTCGAGCAGCTCCAGCACCTGCAGCAGCCCCCTGCGAATCAGGTTCTCCATCGGGCCGCCTCCGCCTCCCTTCGACGCAGGTGGCGCACCAGCGCGAACAGCAGCGCCCAGAGCACCGTGTAGCGGTAGTTGGTGGCCGGCGAGGCGAAGAGGGATGCCACGGCCACTACCACCATGGCCCCCGCGCAGGAGAGGCCCAGCGCGGCCCTTCCACTGTGCGAGCTTCCCAGGAAGAGCCGGGCGCCCTCCACCACTCCGGCCAGGTAGAGCAGCGCGAGTACGGCCGTGCCCAGAGCCCCCATCACCAGGGCCGTCTGGAAAAGGGACCCGTCCACGCCGGCCATGGTCCACATCATTCCCATCTCCGGCTTGAAGTAGGTGATGGTCTCTCCAAAGCCGTGGCCGAAGAGCAGCGCCGGGCCCTGCATCTTGTCCAGCACAGCGCCCCAGGATATGAAGCGGGAGAGTATGGAGAGGTCAAGGAAGTAGGAGCCGGACTCGCTGCCGCTCCGCTGGGCCAGCTGCCCTGCCGAGAGCAGATCGAGCGACGCCACCAGAAGGATTCCGGCGGCCACCAGGACCCCGAAGATCACCAGGGACATCACCTGCCGGCCGGGCCCGGAAACCTCCCGCTCCCTCTTGAAGAGGCTCACCAGGAACATGAAGCCGACCGCGCTGGCCATTCCCAGCCATATGCCCCTGGTCTGGGAGAGCAGGATGCCGGCTATCATCAGCACTGCTGCGGGAATGGAGAGGATCAGCGGCGGCGCGCTGCGGGGCGACCGCCAGAGCAGGCCGGCCAGGAGCACCAGGATGACGGCCATGGCGTTGGGCTGTCTGGTGGCTATGCGAAGGCCGGTGGTCCGGTAGTAGAGCCCCATGCCCTCGCCCATCAGGCCGGTGATTACGTACACCAGCCCCGCCGCACCGGCGAAGAGAACCAGCATCTTCAGCAGCAGGGGAATCGGGTTTTCTGTTCGGGAGAGTATCCACAGCAGTGGAAAGAAGAAGACGTAGCCGCCGAAGGTGAGGGCAAAGGTTATCGCCACCTCGGGGTCGTTTCCGGCGGCGATTCCCCTGACGAGCGCCAGCAGCGAGAGTCCGGCGAACGCCGCGATGAGCCATCCGGTCAGCCCCGGTCGCGTCCCGGCTCCCCGTCCGTCTGCCAATGCCGATAGCCAGAGCAGGAGAACCCAGGCCAGGGCCAGAAGGTCCACCCGCACCAGAAGAGGGCCCACGTAGAAACCGGCCTGGTTCAGGGTGGTGATGGTCAGGCAGATCTGCAGCCCCAGGGCCGTAAGCATCGTGCGATAGCCGGATCCGGCCACCAGGACCACCAGTCCGAGGCCTGCGGCTGCCGCGAATACCGCCACGAAGCTGTCCGCGGCAACTCCCGCCAGGAGCACCAGGGCGGCCACGGCCAGCCCGGCCGTGACCGCCCCGTCACCTGCGGCCGGAGTCAGGGTGGCTCTCACATGCTCTCCGCTACCGCCGCTCCCAGATCCACGCACTCGGCCAGCTTTCCTGCGTCGGGAACGAACCTGGCGGATACGCTGTCAGCTACCCGCCTGACCTTCATCCCGTCCAGGGTCTCCTCCAGATGCCCCACCGCTTCGCCGCTCCATCCGTAGGAGCCGAAGCAGGCTCCCACCAGCCCTCTGGGCCTGAGGCCGCGGAGGTATGTCATCACGTCGGCAAGGGTGGGAAAGACCTGGTTGTTGATGGTGGGGGAGCCTACCATAAGGCCTCCGGCCTCCAGAACCTCTGTCGCCACGTCGCTTCGATGGGTGCCTCCGAGGTGCAGCACCGTGGCCTCGGCGCCGGCCCGGGAGACACCTTCGGCCACCGATCGGGCCATCAGCCCGGTGGAGTGCCACATGGTGTCGTAGACTACCACCACCTTGCGGCGCTTCTCGCCGGCCGCCCAGTGGCTCCAGAGGTCGATGATCCACTCCGGACCGGGTTCGCTGCCCGAAGCGTAGGCCGGGCCATGATCGGGAGCTATCAGCTCGATGTCCACCCCCATCTCGCCCACCTTACGCAGGAGGCCGGCCACCAGAGGCGAATAGGGAAGGAGGATGTTGGCGTAGTACTTCGCCGCCTGCCTGCGCATCTGTGCGGGGTCGTAGTCGGAGGCCAGCCGGCCGCTGCCGGCCATGTGCATTCCGAATGCGTCCTGGCTGATCAGCGTACCCGTGTGCGGCAGGTAGCTGAACATGCTGTCCGGCCAGTGGAGCATACGCGTCTCCAGGAAAACGGTCTCCACGCCTCCCAGCGACAGCTTCTGTCCGTCCTTCACCACCTCTATGTCGGGCAACCCGCCGTAGTGGGCCGCGAGGTTCTCAGCCCCCATGCCGGACGCGACGAGGGTAACCGGTCCCACGGCCTGCAGTATCCGCGTCAGCGATCCGGTATGATCGGGCTCGGCATGGTTGGAGACCAGCACGTCCACCCGGGACGGGTCCGTCACGCTGGCCACCCTGGAGAGCATCTCGCCGGCAAAGCCCTCCTTCACCGTGTCGAAGAGCACCCAGCCCTCGGGGCCGTGCATCAGATAGGCGTTGTAGGTTGAGCCCAGGGGCGTGGAGTAGCCGTGAAAATCCCTTACGTCCCAGTCGATGGCCCCTACCCAGAAGAGCCCTTCGGAGATCTTTACGGCTTCGAAGGCCCGGCCCATTCCGCCTCCCCTTCTCTGCTTCGGATCAGCTCCTGGCCAGCCTGGCCACCAGCTTGGCGGTGGCGGCGGCGACCCATTCCAGGAAAGCCCTGTGCTTGTCGGTGAAGGCGTCCTTCTCGTGCGAGTCGATGTCCAGCTCGCCCACGAGAACGCCCTCGTGGAACACGGGGACCACTATCTCGGACTTCACCTCAGGGCTGCATGCCAGATAGTTGCTCTCCTCCCGTACATCGTCCACCACCATTGTTCTCTCGGTCTCCGCCGCCTGGCCGCAGACCCCGTCGCCGAAGGCGATTCTCCGGTGTTCGGTGGGTTCGCCCGAGAAGGGCCCCAGCACCAGCTCCCGGGGAGACGAGGAGTCTACCAGGTAGTATCCCGCCCAATCGCAGTTGTCGGAGTTCTGCCCCAGGTAGTCGGTGATCTTCTGGAGCATCTCGCGGGGGGCGAGATCGGATCTGCTGAGCATGCTCTCTATGCCGCCTCTGAGTACGTCCGGGTCCCTCTTTATGCGCAAGTTACCGTTCCTCTCCGTCCAGTTCGCTCTCTTTCCCCGTTAGCTTCCCCCACAGGACAACCGCCCTGCGTACATGGGGTATGGTAATCGATCCACCCACCACCATGGCAACCCCCAGCGCCTCCGAGATCTGCTCCCGCGTGTATCCCAAGTCGCGGCAGCGGCCCAGGTGGTAGGCCACGCAGTCATCGCACCTCAGCACCAGGGAGGCGGTCAGCCCCAGCAGCTCCTTGGTGGCGGCCGGCAGCGCACCGTCCCGATAGGTAAGGGCGTCCAGGCTGAAGAAACGCTTGATTACCCTGTCGGCAACCTCCAGCACCCTACGGTTCTGCTCTTCGCGCTCCCGGGCGAACTCCTCGTAGCTCCTCATGCCGTGCAGGCCCCGGATCGATCGGGGACAGGCCCCTCTACTCCTCCTCTTCGCCCAGTATAGACGGAACGCGGAAGGTGCGGGAGCCCATCTCGCGGTCCAGCATCATCAGGACTCCCGAACCCTCGGGCGCCATCTTCAGCTTGGCCAGGATCTCCTCCGCGGAGGCCTCCTCCTCGACCTGTTCGGCCACGAACCACTGAAGGAACTGGGTGGTGGCGTGGTCCCTCATCTCCATGGCGGTGTCCACCAGGCTGTTGATGCGTTCGGTGATGTACCTCTCGTGCTCCAGGGCCGCGCTGAATGCGTCCTCGGGCGAGTCCCAGCTCACCTGAGGCTCCTCGACAGCCTTCAGGATGACCCTTCCGCCACGCTCACGGACGTAGTTCACGAACCCCATGGCATGGGCCAGCTCCTCCCGGGCCTGGATCTCCATCCAGTTGGAGAATCCGGGCATTTCTATGTCGTCGAACCATGCCGCCATTGCCAGATAAAGGTATCCGGAGTACAGCTCGGCGTTTATCTGATCGTTGAGGACGTCCTGCATCTTCTTCTCCAGCATCTCAGCCCCTCCAGAGTCCGTGCACGTTGCAGTGCTCCCTTGCAAAGACATCGTCGCAGTGATCGGTTCGAAACGCGGCCTTGGGCCTGTCGCCCGGCTGCAGGAACTCCCGGTAGGCCCTGCCGCCGCATATCAGCTCGATCCACTGGATCCAGTGCTTCTCCTCCATGGGATGGGGAACGCTGCCCACCTTTACCATGTATCCGTCGTCCGTCTCCTCTATGACCGGTACGTGCTTCTCGGTGGAGCTGTCTGCCGTCTGCTCGCTCATCCTCTCCATGGGCTCGCCGCAGCACACCAGCTCACCCGGGCCCCCCTGAAGCACCTCTACTACGTTGCCGCACCTCTCACACTTGTATATCTCCAGACGCTGCGCCATCCTTCACTCCCTTCCCGCGTTCCTCCGCCGCACATGTCGTCCCGGCGGCGGTACTAAGGATAGGCAAATATGCCCCTGCATGCTACCATCGCTTCCACAGGCATCCGCCCGTGACTTAATAGTAACTATTACTAGTAGGTGAAATGCGCGGCGGCTCGTCAAGTGGTGGCCTCCAACCTCTTGGCTATCAATGCAGTCACGTCGTCGGTTCTGGGGGCCTCCCCCCTGAACGAATCCAGTATCCGCAGCATGGTGGAGAATATCTCCCCGGAGGTCTCGCTCCTGTGGTGGACCATCGTCCGGGCCAGCCGGTGGCGGCCGAACTCGCTCACCTCTTCGGCCGGCGTGTCCTCCAGTGTCTCGGTAACCCCGTCGGTGTACATGACCAGCAGGTCGCCCGGCTCCATGACGGCGGTTCCCGAAGCGTACTGCGCCTCCGGGGTGACGCCCAGCACCAGCCCCCCGCTGGTGAGCTCCCCCGACACGCCGTCGGAGCCGACCAGCAGCGGCGGGTCGTGGCCGGCGCAGCAGTAGGCGAGAGCGCCGGTCCGCGGTTCGAGCACGGCCAGGAAGAAGGTGATGAACTTGTCATCGGGCATTCGCCTGCAGGTCTGCTCGTTGAGCACCCTTACCGTCTCCTCCGGGCTCGAGGGCTCCCTCAGCAGCGTATGGAGTGTGGCCTGGAGCGCGGACATCAGCAGCGCGGCCGCCGCCCCCTTGCCGGACACGTCCGCTATCGCCAGCGCCACCCGGCCGTCCTTCAGGGGTATGACGTCGAAGTAGTCCCCGCCCACGCGGTTGCTGGCGATGCTGTCGGCCGCCAGGGAGTAGCCCGGCACCTCCGGTATGACCGCCGGCAGGAGGCTCTTCTGTATTCCCCGGGCCAGGTTGAGCTCCTCCTTGAACCGCTCGCGCTCTATGTTGGCCTCCACCAGACGGGCGTTCTGAATGCCCATGGCAACCTGGCTGGCGAAGTTCTCGAACAGGCCCCTCTCCTCCTCCATGAAGCCGAACTTGCTCGAGGATGCCACCAGCAGCAGCCCGATCGACTCGTCGGCCGTCCTCAGCCTGCAGGCCATGAGCGAGCCCACGGCCCCCCTGAGCGGGCCGGCTCCGTCGGAAAACCTGCTGCGGGGAAAGCTGTTGACCAGCAGCGCCTTCTCTTCGGCCGCCATAGCGGGCTCCAGCGCGTCGTACCACCCCTGGTCGACCTCGGAGGCCATGGGAGCGCCGACCCCGGCGGAGCCGGCCAGTCTCCTGCCCTCATCGCTGTCGGTCACCACCCAGGCCAGGTCCGCTCCGGTCAGGCTCAGGGCCAGGCTGGCTGCCTTTCGGGCCACCCTCTGCTCGTCGAAGGTCGAGTATACGGTCTCACCCAGCCCCTGCAGGCTCCTCAGCTCCCGCAGCTTCTTGTCCAGCAGCTTTGCGGTGGGAAGATGAAGCAGCACCGCCACCAGAGACATGGCGCTGTACACCATTGTCACCGAGGCCACCGCCCCGGTCACGGCTCCCGTTCCGGACGAGTAGGCCGTCAGCTCGCCCATCCTGTACATCTGCTGCAGGTCCAGGTTCAGGTAGAGGGCCAGGCCGCAGCCGGCAGCGGCCAGGTACTTGCCGCTTCGACTGAGGTAGTGGATCCACTTGTTCCGGAAGCCGTTGATGAAGGCCCACAGGAGGACCAGGATGTAGGGCACGCTCAGGGAGACCCGGCTGGCGCCCGAGCCCACGTTCATTATCACCGTGTGGGTCAGGAAGTCGTAGCCCATGGTGCTGTAGACCACGTGGAAGAGCACCAGGATCAGGAGCACGCGGAGCAGGCGCAGGGTCTTGACCCGCCGCTCCACCATTATCAGGCCCCGCAGTCCCAGGAGGATCAGTATGGACAGGCCGGCGCCGACCACGCTGGTCAGCAGGCCCAGCACCCTGCCGCCCTCGCCCGCCCTCGTACTGGAGAGATCCTGGGAGTCGGCGGGCGACAGGGCGCTCGAGCCCACTGACGAGATCAGCCTCTCGGCGGTGAAGAAACCGGCCCGTCCCAGCGCCAGAGCCCCCTGCTGCAGGACACCGCCGTCCTCCATGGCCGACAGCCGAAGCGCTCTCTCGGCCCATCCGCTTATGTCCACCTGTCCGTACCCGGCCCCGGAGGCGGCGGAGGTCCGGTGGGAGATGAGCGCCCGCTCGCGGTCCGGGTCCCTGGGAAGGGACTGCTGGACCCTCGCCAGGATCCAGACCGTCGCCAGCATGACCAGCATCAGCACGAGAACCCGAACCAGGGAGACGCGTCCGATCTGTCCGGCCAGGCCCAGGAACACCAGAACCCCGGAAGCGACGTAGAAGAGATCTATGCCGGGAAAGCGAACGCCGCAGATCGTGAGGACCAGGGCCAGAAAGGCGGCTGCTCCGGCGATCGCCCATCTGCTCCCCGACAAGCGCTAGTCCCTGCCCTTCAGGCGCCCGGCCAGCCGGGGAAAGGGCACCTCTTCCTGGTTCCCGCTGCGCATGTCCTTGAGCGTGACCACCCCCGACTCGACCTCCTCGGGCCCCAGGACGGCGGTGTAGGGCACCCCCCTTCCGCCGGCCAGGCGGAACTGGGACGAGAGCTTCTTTCCCGTCATGTCGGTCTCCACACTGACGCCGGCGTCCCGCAGGCTCTCGGACAGGACCATTGCCGCCTCGCGCTGCTCCTCGGAGTACACGGCCAGGAACAGGCGGGCCGGAGGAGCGTCCCGAACCTCCTCGGGAATCAGCCCGTACGACTCCAGGAACAGCTGAAGTGTCAGTATGCCCAGCCCGAAGCCGGCCCCGGGAACCTTACGGCCGCCGAACAGGCCCACCAGGTCATCGTACCTTCCCCCCCCGCAGATGGCCCGCCGGTTCCTGCCACCGGTGTCCATCACCTCGAATACCGTTCCGGTGTAGTAATCCAGCCCCCGCACCACGGAGCCGTCGAAGCGCGCCGCATCGACACCCAGGGCCGAGAGCCTTTCGAAGAGCCACCTCAGCCGGCGGTAGGCGTCCGTATCCCCGGCCGCCTCCCGCAGCCAGGGGTCCTCCGGGTCTCGGCAGTCAGCCAGCCTGCGGGCGGCCTCTATTCGGCCGTCGTCCTGCAGCCGATCGCGCAGATACTCCATCCAGGCCTGGTGGTCCATCTTGCCGCGTCGGTCGATCGCGTGGAAGGCCTCCTGCTGCTGGGCGGGCCCCAGGCCTGCGCCCTCCAGCACCGCTCCGGCCAGACCCCTGCTGGAGTAGGCTATCTCGTAGATGGAGGGATCGGCCTTCAGAGACTGCATTATGCGGTTGAGAACGAGCAGAAGCTCCAGCTCCGCCTCGGGGCCCGATACGCCCAGCACGTCGCAGTTGAACTGCATGAACTCCCTGGCCCGGCCCCTCTGGGGCCGCTCGTACCTGTAGCAGACCGGGAAAGACATCCACCGAACCGGCCAGACCAGCTCCCCGGCAGCCGCCACCATTCTGGCCAGCGTCGGGGTCAGCTCCGGCCGGAGGATCAGCTCCCTGCCCTTGCGGTCTTCGAAGTTGTAGCTCTGTTCCACGGCCAGCTCGTTGCCGGACTTGGCCAGAAAGAGGCTGAGCGGCTCTATCACCGGCCCCTCGTACTCCTCGAAGCCGTAGACGGAGGCCGCCGACCTCACCGCTTTCACTACGTAGTCCTCCACCCGCTTCTCACGGGGGTAGAGCTGTCGCATTCCGTTGAGTGGCTTCTTTCTGAGGGGCATCTGTCCTCCCGGCAGAGCTGGCGAAAGGGCCGCCCGCTGGGCGCGGCCCGGCGTTCAGTCGATCCTGATCCTGTTCCTTCCGGCCTTCTTGGCCTCGTACATCAGAGAGTCCACCCGAATCAGCATGCCCTCCGCCGGCTCACCCCTGCGGGAGATGGCGCCGCCTACGGAGACCGTGGCCGATACGGAACCGGTATCATACCGAACCGAGGAGGACTCGACTATGCTCCTGATCCGCTCGGCTATCGCCGTCAGTCCGTGTGTGTCCACGTTCTGGGCCACGGCCAGGAACTCGTCACCCCCCCAGCGACACACCATGTCGAAGGGTCTCACCACCCCCATCAGGCTCCTGGCGACCATCTGCAGGGTCCTGTCTCCCACATCGTGTCCGAGTGTGTCGTTGATCTCCCTGAAGCGGTCGATATCCGCCAGAACCAGACCGAACATCCTCTCGTAGCGCTCTCTCTCGGCGATCCTGCGGGTGATGATCTGGTAGGCGAGCCGACGATTGCCCAGTCCGGTGAGCGAATCGACGAGGACCATCTGCTCCAGGTCACGGAGGCGCTCCCGCATCGTATGCAGAGACATGTCCTCGCGAAAGACCTCCAGGGCCATCCTTCCCCCGGGGCCCTCGAGCGGGAAGACCCTGACCACCACCGGCACCCTGTGTCCGGAGCCGTGGTGAAGAAAGACCCTGGCGCTCTGGGTCCGGCCCGTCTCTATGGCCGCGGCCACGGGGCAGCGGCGCAGGCAGAGGCTTTCGCCGTTCTCGTCCAGGTGGGCGAGTGCGTTGTCGCTGCACCTGCTGCCGATGACATCTTCGCCGGAATGGCCCGTGATCCTCTCCGCCGCCGCATTCCAGTAGAGTATGCGCCTCTGGCCGTCGACCAGGCAGGCGCCCTCGAAGAGCCCGTCGAGCAGGCCGCGAAGCTCATCCGAAGAGCAGTCCGGAATCTTCCCCAAAGACCCTCCTTCCCCGTCACTTCCACAATACCCCCGCTGGTTTCGGGGTCAAGCATCCCGGCGGCTTCCGGGCCTTGAGCCCGAAGCGCCGCGTCGGTAGTATCGGAAGCGGGGAGAGGAGGAGGACATGGGCTATGGACACGGGGGCAAAGCGGCCCTTGCGGTCTTCGTTCTGCTGCTGGCCGCGGCCTGTGGCGACGACCCGTTCGGAGCCGGCAACTGGCAGACGGCAACGGCGGCCGGGGTTACCCTGGAGTGGCGGGTCGACGGGGAGAACCTGGCCCTTCGCATTCGAGCCGAGACAACCGGATGGGTGGCCGTGGGATTCGACCCGGAGTACGGAATGGAATCCGCCAACATCATCATAGGGTACTACAGCGGAGGCCCGCATGTCCGCGACGACTGGGGCGTAGACGAGAGCCACCACCAGAGCGACACCTCCCTGGGAGGCCAGGACGACGTACTGGAAAGCGGCGGAAGCGAGACCGAGGGGGTCACGGAGATAGAGGCCCTAATTCCGCTGAGCTCGCCCGACATATTCGACAAGCCGCTCAGCCAGGGCAGCTCCTATACCGTCATTCTGGCCCGGGGGGCAGACGGCGCCGACGATTACTCGTCGCAGCACGTCGCCGCCGGGACCACCGTCATAGAGATATAGAGGAGGCGGAATTGAGACAGGCGAGAGAGCTGCAGACCGAAGGCCTGGAGGAGTTCTCCGGAACACTCGGACACGCCTGCCCCACCACCGGAGGCGGGCGCCTGCTGCCGCGTGGCCATCACCCCGTTGCGGTGAGGGGTGCGGGGGTCATGTACTGGTTCACCAACCCCGGGAGCGCCATGGGCCCGGCCGATACCGGGGGCCACGTTCCCGGCGCCGGCCTCAGGCCGCTCGAACCCGATTCGCCCGCCGTCTGCCTGACGGGTCTCTGAGCATGGCCTCCGGTGGAACGGTGACCCACGCCCGCCCCAGGATCATGATCAGCCGCTGCCTGGGGCTGGACAGCTGCCGATACAACGGCGGCACCATCTCCTTCCCCTTTGTCCACCGGCTGGAGAAGCAGGCGGAGCTGGTGGATGTCTGCCCCGAGATGGAGCTCGGACTCGGGGTTCCCAGGGACCCTCTGAGGCTGGTGAAGCCCAGGGGGGCGGAGCGTGCCCTCCTCCTTCAGAGCGGGACGGAGAGAGACCTGACCGAAGCCATGCTGCAGCTGGCCGGGAAGGCGGTAGAGCGGTCGGAGCCCCTTGACGGTTTCCTGCTGAAGTCCCGCTCCCCCTCCTGCGGAATTATGAAACAGGTCAAGGTATACCCGTCCCTGGGCAAGGTGGGCTCCCAGGGGACGGCCCCCGGCCTGTTCGGGGGCTTCGTCACCGAGATGAGACCCGACACCCCCCACATAACCGAGGGGCGCTTCCGCAACCATCGTCTCAGGGCGGCCTTTCTCACCGCGGCCTGGACCCTGGCCGGCTTCCGTGAGGCTGCGAAGCACTGCCTGGAGAGGGGCAGCTCGGGGCATCTCATGGACTTCCACGCCGAATGCAAGATGCTTCTGATGGCGCACAGCAGGCAGGCCCAGCGGAGGATGGGGGCCATGCTGGGCAGCAGAGGAGGTGGTCGGCTCGAGCCGCTGCTGGATGACTACCGATCCATGCTGGGAAGGGCCCTGCAGGCTCCGCCCCGCAGGACGGCGGCCGTAGACGTGCTGCTGCATTCGCTGGGGTACTTCAAGAAACGCCTGGAGAGCCGCGAGAAGGCCTTCTTCCTGGACACCGTCGAGGAGTACCGCTCCGGCAGGGCACCGCTCAGCGCCTGTACATCGGTCGTTCTGTCCTGGGCCGTGCGCTTCGGGGAGGGCTACATTCTGCAGCAGAGGTTCTTCGACCCCTACCCCTCCTCCCTCCGGGAGCTCAGCGATTCCGGCAAGGGACGGGACCTGGATTGACCGCGGTCGATGCTGGCCCCCGCATCCGGCTGCTCAACGACCGGTCCACCTCCGGTGGAGGCCCCGTGCTGCTCTGGATGCAGAGGGCGCAGCGGGCCGAGTACAACCACGCCCTGAACAGGGCGGTGACCTTGGCCAGTCGGAGGGGCGTTCCGGTACTGGCCTACTTCGGGCTGACGGACGCCTCTCCCGGCGCCAATCTCAGGCACTACCGCTTCATGCTGGAGGGAATCGCCGCAACGGCCGGGCGCCTGGCCGAAAAGGGCCTTCGCCTGCTCCTGCGGCGGGAGAGGCCGGAGGAGGGAATCCTCCGCCTGGCCCGCGAGACCCGGGCCTGCGCCGTGGTGACCGACATGGGGTATCTGCCCCTTCACAGGCGCTGGCGTCGGGAGGCGGCACAGCGGCTGGATGTACCGCTGTTCCAGGTGGAGACCGACGCGGTGGTGCCCGCCGCGGCCGCCAGCGGGAAGGAGGAGTACGCCGCCAGGACCATCCGCCCCAGGATCGAGAAGGTGCTGCCGGCCTTCCTGGAGAAGCCGGAGGAGCCATCCGCCGATGGGGACTGGACCGGCTTCGGCCCGGAGGGGGAGGACCCGTCCGACGCCGATGGCCTCCTGGACCGGCTGGAAACGGACAGATCCGTTCCCCCATCCCCTCTGCCCGGCGGGGGCAGGTCGCAGGCTGTGCGGCTTCTGGAGCGCTTCATCGCCGACAACATCGGCTCCTACCACGAGACGGCCAGGGATCCGGTCGCCGACATCACCTCACACCTCAGCCCCTACCTTCACTTCGGCCAGATCTCCCCGCTGGAGCCCGCCCTGCGGGCATCCGCACTGGATGGGCCGGGGCCCGAGGCTTTCCTGGAGCAGCTGGTGGTGAGACGCGGACTGGCCCAGAACCTGACCTTTCACAACGGCTCCTTTCGGCGGGTGGGCTGCCTTCCCGACTGGGCCCAGGCCACCCTGCGGGAGCATGGGAAGGACGACAGGGAGCGGATCTACACGCTCGAGGAGCTGGAGGGCGCGGAAACCGACGACCCCTACTGGAACGCGGCCCAGACCGAGATGGTGGTCAGCGGCAGGATGCACGGCTACATGCGCATGTACTGGGGCAAGAAGATCCTGGAATGGTCTCCGGACCCCCAGCGGGCCCTGGACAGGATACTGGCGCTGAACGACCGCTGGGAGCTGGACGGAAGGGACCCGAACGGGTACGCCGGAGCCCTCTGGTGCCTGGGCAAGCACGACCGGGCGTGGAAGGAGAGGCCGGTGGTGGGCAAGGTCCGGTGGATGAGCCCGGCGGGCCTGGGAAGGAAGTTCGACATCGAAGCCTACGTGGCGAAGGTTGAGGACCTGGCGAGAGAGCATCTCCAACAAGGTATCGGAGGTTGGACTTGGAAGGCAGATTCGACAGCATCGACGTAAGGGACATTGACGAAAACGTATTCGAGCAGATAGCAGACCGGTGGATGCTGGTTACCGCCGGACGGGAGAGCTCCTACAACACGATGACGGCCAGCTGGG
Organism: uncultured bacterium; assembly: GCA_964553045.1. Taxonomy (GTDB): domain Bacteria; phylum Fermentibacterota; class Fermentibacteria; order Fermentibacterales; family JCC-6; genus JAWLEP01. The sequence goes on from CAZKJG010000005.1 coordinate 56,101, forward strand.
GGGCGATGGGCGAGCTCTGGAGCGTAAAGGTCGCCTTCGCCTTCGTCCGTCCCCAGCGCTACACGTACGGATTCATGAACGATTCAGGCAGGTTCACGCTCAGCTTCTTCGAAGAGGAGCACAGGGACGCGCTCAAGTACTGCGGCAGCCACTCGGGAAGGAACGTGGACAAGGCGGTCGAGACCGGCCTGACGCCGGTATCCCCCACCGACGACACGGTGGCCTTCGCGGAGGCCGAGCTCATACTGGTCTGTCGCAAGATCTACTTCCAGGACTTGGACCCCAAGAACTTCCTGGAGCCCTTCATAGGGGAGGCCTACCCGGAGAAGGGCTACCACCGGATGTACGTGGGCGAGATCGAGAAGGCGCTCAGAGCCTGATCCTCTCCTCCATCTGCCGGCGGCAGCGGTTGCTCGAAGAGCAGGCCATCCCCGACGTTGCTCACAGGGTTCTGTACAGTTCCTCCGCCCCTCGCCTGTCCGAGGGGTCGGGGAAGCCGCCCCGGGGGTACCCCAGAGGGGTTACGGTGGCCACGTGATGATCGGCGGGCACCCCCAGCAGCCCCTTCACCTCCGGCGTGTCCATGTGACCGATCCAGCAGGTGCCCAGCTCCAGCGTTCGGGCGGCCAGCATCAGGTGGTAGGCGGCGATGGAGCCGTCCTGACCGGGTGAGCCGGTGAGGGTAGGGTCGGAGCAGGCGGCCACGGCCAGGGGCGCGCGGCCGATGGGAGCGCTGGAGGAGCCGCGTAGGGCCGCCAGGCTCTCCAAGGTCTTCCCGGTGCGGATCAGCACGTAGTAGTAGCTCTCCCTGCACATGGAGCTCGGAGCCCACCTGCACATCTCGAAGAGGTTCTCCAGGACGGGGTCGGGCACGGCATCCGGCGCGTACTGCCGAACGCTGCGGCGCCCAGCCAGCAGGCCGTCGCCCGGCATGGACGGCCGGGTTCGGTGCAGGAAGGCCTGGAACTCGAGGCCGCGGCCCTCCGGGTCCTCGCCGAAGAACTGGTAGATACCGTATCGGTCGTTCTCCAACGGTTCGGTGGTGGCGATGTCGGCCATCTCGGAGTAGGCCACGTCGACGCCTTCCCGGTCGGCGTAGACGAAGGTGAGAAGCCCCTCGAAATCCGAGTCGTCCCGGCTGCAGAAGCCCAGTATCATGTTGCCGCGCCGGAGCAGCAGGCAGTCCGCCTGCTCCATCCAGACCTCCATGCCCATTCTGCCGATGTAGAATTCCCTGACCGCCTTCAGACTCTCGCTGTGCAGGAATACGACTCCGCCGTTCTCCATGGCTCTTCCTTCCGGTTCGGCCCTACTCCTCGGGGATCATCCACGCCAGCAGCCCGGCCAGCGCGGCCAGCGCCGTGCCGGCTCCCAGGGTGGCCAGGAGAATGCCCGAGCCCTGCAGGGAAGCGGCGTTTCTCTGAAGCACCCGCAGCACGGCCTCCAGCTGCCTGGCCGCGTTGGGCGGCAGGAAGCGCATCAGGTTGAGCACCAGCATGGCCGCGGCCGCCAGCATTCCACCGGCGCTCACCGCGCTGCGCCATGTGAGGCGGCTCCTTCCCATGACCACCAGCCTGCGGCTCACAGAGGCGGCGAGGTCGAGCGGGGGCGGCTCCATCACCCGCAGCCCTGCGGCTATGGCCCTCTCCAGCTCCAGTTCCTCCCTGCACCGCCTGCATCCCTTCAGGTGGGCCTCGAATTCCTCCCGCTCCCGGCTGTTCATGAGGCCCAGGACGTAGTCGAGCACCCTATCCGATCTGTCGCAGGAGCTCATCCTCGTACCCCCTCAGCCTATCGCGGAGCCTCTTTCGGGCTCTGTGAACGTATACCCTCACGTTGCGCTCCGGAATTCCCATCACCTCTCCCACCTCCGCCAGGCTCATCTCCTCGAAGTACGCCAGCGTCAGCAGTTGCCGGTCCCGCGGACTGAGCCTGTCGATTCCGGCCCGGAGTATATCGCCGGCATCGTCCAGCGGGTCGGGGTCGGAGGTTGCGGACTCTATCTCCAGGAGCTTCTCAGTGCCCGTAATCTCCACCCCGGCCCTGCGCACGTAGTCCAGCGCCGTCCGCCGGGCGATCGAGCACAGCCAGGCCCCGAAGGCCTCGGGCTTCCTGAGGGTCCGGAGCTTGCGGTACGCCTTCAGGAAGGTCTCCTGGGAAAGGTCTCTGGCCATCTCCTCGTCCCTCACTATTCGAACTGTCAGGGTGAAGACAAGCCTCTCGTACAGCTCGACCAGCCTAGAGAAGGCTTCCCTGTCGCCCTTTCTGGCGCTGTTGACCAGCTCAAGCCGGGCGGAGCTCTCTATCAACCGGAGCTCCGTCCCTCCCTCCGGTCGCCGAAGTACCAGGCGGCCACCATGCCCAGGCCGAGGACGAACACGAAGGCCCCGCCTCCCAGGCTCATTCGGGCTGCGTCGTTGAGTACCCCGATGAGGAATATCCCCAGGCCCATCGCCGCCACGATGCAGCCGGCCTTCAGAAGTCCGTTCCGGGGGCTCCCTCCGTTCACGGCCCCCAGCAGCTCCTCTATCTCATCGGGGGACCTTCCGGCCTCCGTGGCCCGAAGGATCATCTCGTAGCGCTTCTGCTTCTGCCGGTGCCGCTGAGCCAGCACCACAATAGCTATCGCCACCGGGCCGCCGACCGACACCACAATCGCAACAATCGGAATGACTACGCCTTCCACCAGCGCACCTCCTGTCAGATGGGCATTCCAGAGGGTTTTCGCCCTTCAGACGCCTTCGGCGGCCCAATGTTACATTCCCGTGCAAATCCGGCCCGGGGCACAGGTCTTTCAGCACCCTCGAAGCGCTAATATACTGCTGCCATGAAGGCGAACACCAAAGCACGCGCTCTGCCCTGGGCCGTTCCCGCGGTCTGCCTGGCCAGCCTCCTGCTCGCCTCGCGCTGGTGGCTGCCCGGGGTCGCCATGCCCCTCTCGGCCGTTGTGTCCGGGGCCGTTCTGGCCGCCGGAGCGCTGGCGGCCTTCGACCTGCGGGTGGGCCTCGGGGCGGCACTGCTTCTCCTGGGCGCAGCCACGGCTACCACATCGCCCGAAGTGCACCTCTGGGGCGACGGCGCGCTGCGCCTGCGGAGCCTCTCGGAGGGTCTGCCGGTATCCTCGGCCGGGAGGTTCGAACCGCTGGATACGATGGCCCACAAGGCACTGGTTGACCTGGGCATGGATCCGGAGTTCACATTCAAAGTTACAGGGCTGGTCGGCGCGACCCTGTATCTGGCCGGTCTCGGCCTGCTGCTGTACGGCCGCAGCCGCCTCGACCGGGCTGCGCTTCTGGTCCTCGCCCTCTCTCCCGCCTGGACCGTATTCTTCACCGGATACGTGGAGAGCTACGCGCTGCTGCTGGGGCTGGCCGCGGTCTTCGCCGGCCTGCTGGCGCGGAGGACATCCCCCCTCCTCCCCGCCCTGTGCGCCCTTGTGGCCGCCTCGGTGCACCTGCTCGGCCTCCTGCTGCTGCCGGCGGCCCTGGCCGCTGCCCTGCGCCGGCGCTCCCGGGCGGCCGTAGCCATCTGCGCCGCGGCATCCGTCGGGGCCGCGGCATGGCTGCTCCTCACCGGCGGCTCCTCGAATGTCCCCGGCCTGGGCCAACTGATGAGCCCCGGGCCTCTTTCCAGGCTGCGGCTGCTGGTTTTCGCCGTCCCCTCGGCCCTTCTTTTCCTCCCGGCGGTCTCTTCGGTGAAGCCAGCGCCCTCGCTGCTGAACATATCTGTCTGGCTGGCAGCCTTTTCCGTCTTTCCGCTGGAGAGGGGGGCCGCCATCGACTGGGACCTGGGGGCGGTGATGCTGGCCCCCGTGCTGCTGGGACTTCTGCCCGCCGCGAAGCGGAGCGGCTGGCTGCCGGCGGCGGCACTGGGGGCGGCGCTGCTGGCCGGGCCGCGGATCTCGGCGTTCCTGGACGCCGACTCAAGCGAGGAGCGCTACGTGCAGACGGCTGAGGAGTCCGGAGACGCCGAAGCGCTGGAGGAGCTGGCGATACATATGCGCCGCCGAGACAGGCTCGAGCGTTCGGAGGAGCTGTTTCGAGCGGCGTTCGAGGAGTCGGGCAACGGCCGGCATCTGGCCCAGCTCTCGGAGGTCCAGCGTATGCGGGGAAAGCGCGGGGAGGCCTTCAGGGCCGCCGTGGGCGCCGCCGAGCTGCGGCCGGACCTGGAGACCGTATGGCTTCAGCTGGTGCTGGTCGCCCGGGACTTCGGCCGGGGGCGAACGGCCTTCGAAGCGGCGAGGCGGCACGCCGAGGCCTTCCCCGACGCCGAAAAGCTGTGGCCCCTCGCCCTGGAGGCCCTGGTGCCCGGGGGCGATCCGGATCTGGCCTGGGCGGCTGCGGAGAGCTCTCTGGCCGGCGGCCGCCGGAATGCGCCGCTGCTGACGAACGCCGCCACGGCCGCGTGGATGACGGGCAGGACGGGGCTGGCCGACAGCCTCTACCGGGGGGCCGTCTCGCTGAACCCGGGGAATCCCCTTCCGCTGCACAACATGGGAATGATCCGCCTGGAGGAGGGTGACACCGCCGCCGCCAGGCGTTGTCTGCAGGATGCGCTGGAGCTGGATCCGGGCTTCCGGCCCGCTCGAAGGGCACTGGAGAGCCTGTCCGGCCCAACCGAGTAGAAACCGAATCCGGAGGTGGCGGAAACCCGCGTCTGGAGAGGGCCCCGCAGGTTCGGCTGGTCTCCGAGGAGCTCTCCATCACTGTCGGGGACAGTTCGGTCGAGGCGACCGCCGTGTACAGGCTGGAGAACACCGGTGGGGCGGCGGAGCTGGCCTTCAACTCCGCGGAGACCGTGACTGTCACGGCAAGGGTCGCGATGCCCCCCTACTCCGAGGACCTCCTCCTTCAGTCCTGGTTCGACGGAACCGGCTACTGGACCGTGCGCGAATGCGGGTTCTGCCACCTGCCGGTGCGCGTATTCCGATGGAAGGCCGGCTACTGACCCGCCGGCCGGCGAGATTGCCCCCCCGCCGAAGATGAGCATATTCGATGCTTGGGTTCACCAAGCAACGGGAGGGACAGCATGAGAAGACTGTTGATGGCCCCCCTTCTGGGCATTCTGCTCACCGGGGCCCTGATGGCGGGCTGCGGCGGCGGCGGGGAACCGGAGGAGACGGCCGAAGAACCCGCCGAGGGTGGCGAGGCAGTGCAAGAGGAAGAGGAGCAGGAGGAGACGGCAGTCCTCTACCCCGAGGGCACGCTGGACCCCGACCTGGTCGACGCCGACACCCCGGTGCGGGCCCGGGCCCTGAAGGAGGCCTACTTCGCCTGGGACAGCCTCGAGGTTACCGTAGCCGGCTACCCCTACATCTTCTACGGTGACAGCACCGGGCTGGAAGACGAGATCACCCTCAAGGCCTCACCGGAGTCCGAAGAGAAGCTGGTTACCGTCATCTTCGCCGAGCCCCCGGCCGTTACGGTGGCGGGCACCGACCTTGTCGCCGCCCGGGGCACGGGCGTGCTCTCCTGGACCGGCGACCTGGAGGTCCTCGACGCCGAGCTTGTGGACCCGCCCGAGGAGCTGGTCGAGGTGGAGACCAGCCCCTACGCCTACGACGGAGTGACACCCATTCCGGCCGGCCAGCTGGCCGAGCTCCATACGGCCTGGGTGGGCAGGGAGGTAACGGTTGAGGGCTACTATCACTCTACAACCACCTCCACCACCGACTACGGGACCACCATCCGAGTGGACCTGGCCCACCCCGAGGACACCTACACCAAGTACGTGGGCTGCGAGATGGCCGAGCCCATCCCGGAGGAGACAGAGTCGCTGATGGTTGCGGACAGGGCCGGCGTGCAGATCAGGGGCACTGTGGCCGGGGAGTCTTTCGGCAACGTCGCCCTGGAGAACTGCGTGATAGTCAGCCCCTAGCGCCAGCCCGCATACGGGAGACGGGGCGACAGCAGTCGCCCCGCTTCTCTACAGTCCCACTCCCAGGCCCAGCGTCCAGACCCATCGCGCATCGGCACGGGGCCCGCTCAGGTGCCTCAGAACACCTGCCTCGAACTCCAGTACCAGGGCCCCGAACGTGATGGCCGGTCCGGCCAGCCAGGCGCCGGAATCCACGTATGGGTGGTCTTCGCCGGATTCTCCCAGCCCGTCCCAGAAATGGCTGTCCATGGACCTGCACAGCTGCAGCCCAATACCCCATGACAGCACCGGCGCGCCCATGTGCACTCCCTGCCTCCAGCCGACGGTCAGTCCGTGCGCGTGCCGGCCGATATCCAGCTGAAGCAACGGTCCGTGGAAGCCGCCATCGGACCGCTGGCAGTTGACCGAGGCTCCCACCGACAGCGTCAGTCCCTGCGGGTGCGACCAGCCCACCATGGCCCGGGGCAGCAGCAGGACCTCGTCCTCCGGCGGCTTCCAGCCGGCCGGTATGGCCCGCGCCGAATGGAGGGCGCCCAGCAGCAGCGCCACGAGGACCGCCCTGAGGAGCATCCTAGTCCCCGGCCATCAGGGGCATGAGAAGCTCCTCCAGGTCCAGGCGCAGCTTAGCCGTGTAGAGCCTCCGGCCGTCCCCGGTGGCCTCCAGCAGGCTGTCGGCCATCCCAGGCGCAGGCTCCACTCCACCCCTGAATACCTCGTAGCCGTTGCAGTCGACCACGATCTCGCTGTCCAGATCCACCATCTCCGGGTGCAGCAGAAGGGTGACGGTGCAGGGCCTGTTCACCTCCAGGCCGAAGGAGTTCCCCTCCCTCTCCGCCACAACGGTAACCGACGGCCCGCTGCGTGGGAACAGCCAGTAGTGCTCCGGCGGGTCCAGAGACCCATCCAGTTCGGTTCTGGCGCCGTTCCGTATCACGGTCATCGTAAACGGGTCACCCGGCGACATCCGCGCCTTCTCCGCCGACAGGTCGGCCAGGCTGTCCACCGGCGCCCCGTTGAAGGCCACCAGGGTGTCCCCCGGCAGCAGTCCCGCCCTGTTGGCGGGGCTGTCCCCCTCGGGTACGCTCTCCACCGGAATTCCTCCGGTGGCCTCCCAGTCGGGCAAGAAGCCTATGGAGACCCTCCGGGAGAGCATGACCATGTTCTGGTCGCTGTCCTCGGCCAGCAGCGGCCAGGGCACGATGGAGTCCACGCGCAGCCAGTCGCATTGGGAAGGTTCCCCGGCCTGCCAGACGATCCTGCGGGGGAACCGGTCCCGTCTGACCGTATCGGCGAAGGCGAGGACCTCCTCCTCCAGCAGGGGAAGGTAATCGGCGTCATGGCCAAATCCGTCTAGTGTATAGTAATCAATAGACGCGCCGGAGCCCTGCGCCAGACCTATGGTGGGCGCCATCTCGGATACCGGGTAGAGGCCGTCCCGGTCGGTATGCGACGCCATGCCCGGCCGGCAGGCGAGGCTGGAGAGGTAGGTGGCCCTTTCCCCGGCTATGGCCGCCACCCCCGGATGGCCCGAGAAGGCCATATAGCCGGCAAAGGGCGAGGGCGACAGCATCATCAGGCCCATGGCGCCGGATGCCCCGTCGGAGAAGCCGGCCACCAGCACCCGTGCATCGTCGATGCTGAGTCTGCCCTTCAGAGCAGCCACTATGTCCAGTATTCCCCTCTGCCCCACCGGGTCCCACCAGGTCGCGCCGGCTTGGCCGCAGGGAAGCGCCAGAACGAACCCCATATCCATCAGCTCGGGTATGAGGTAGTAGTCCGTGAGCACCTCGGGGCCGTACTCCGCCAGCTGCTCGGTGCTGACACCGCCGTGCAGCCATACCAGCAGCGGCGCTGGCGTCTGCGGGTCGTATCCCTCCGGCAGCGCGTAGTAGAAGCGCCTGCGGACGCTGTCGGCGTAGAGCAGGCTGTCCTCCGCCAGCACGCCCGGCGCCGGCGGGTCCGTCACGCCGGGGGCGGTCGCCGCCGCGGCTGCCAGCAGAAGGATGGGAAAGCTCAGGGCCTGTGACATCTGTCCGTACCTCCTCGCGAAAATGCTCGATTCGAAAACTCCATGGGCTCAACAGGCGACCCCCGGCATACCGTGAAGGCGGCTCGTACCCCGGGTCCCGCCGCTCCAGGGCGTCCTCGAGGTCGTCCACCGCAAAGGCCATGTGGGGGGTCGTCTTTGCCGGCTCCGGCAGCGGGCGGTTCTCTGGGTATGCCGATGCGGCGGTAACGGGTCTTTATTCCGAAACCTCCCGGGGCGTCTGCGACTACAGCGAGAACCTCTCGGTGTGGATGCGCTCGGGCGGCGCTCCCATGCTCCCCAGCGTGCGGGTTACGGTCTCCATCATGGCCGGCGGCCCGCAAACGTAGAAGCCGGTCTGCCCGGTGTCCTCCAGATACCTCTCCAGCAGCTCGCGGTCGATGTAGCCGGTCTCGCCCTCCCATTCCGCGGAGGGTCTCGAGAGCACGTGAACCACTTCCAGCCCTGGAGGCGACTGGCTCCCGGCCAGGGCCGAGAGCTCCCGGCCGAAGGCGATGTCCCCGGCCGTTCTGTTCCCGTACAGCAGCAGGACATCCCGTTCGTTGCCGCTGTCGCGCATATGCCTCAGCATGCTCATGAAGGGGGTTATGCCTATGCCTCCGGCCACCAGAACCAGCCTTCTGCGCTCGGGGCGAAGCAGATAGGAGAACCTGCCGTAGGGGCCCATTACGGCGGCCCTGTCCCCGGGCCGGGTCTCCCCCACTGTGCAGGTGAAGTCCCCCAGCTCCTTGGGCGCGATCTCCAGGGCACCGTCCTCCCCCGGCGCCGAGGCTATGGTGAAGGGGTGCTCCTCCGCCGGAAGCCCCCTGCCCCGAAGCAGCGTCACGAACATGAACTGTCCCGGCAGGTGCGTGAATACGCCATCACCCGATTCGGGCTCCATCCTCAGCCCCCATACACGGTCGGCCACCCTGGTCACCTCGGTTACAGCCAGGGCGCGACTCCTGGCGCGCAGACGCTGAAAGACCGTGAGATGCAGGTAGGAGAAGACCCCCAGGGCGGCAAGAACCAGCCAGAGAACGCCCATGGCCGGAGGCGCGTACTCCATGCGGATGGCCCAGCTGTGGACAAACGCGCCCGCCAGTATCGCCGGAGCGAAGGCGTTGTGCATGCGGAGCCACCACTGGAAGGGAATGCGGAGGGCGGCGTGAAAGAGGGCGCCGGTCGCGTACAGGACCAGCACCGCCAGCGCCGCCTTGCCCACCATGAGCTGCCAGGGGAGCTGCAGGCTGGTGATCAGCCTCCAGCTGCCGCCGGAGAGCGACAGCAGGAGGGGGTGCAGAACGGCCAGGGCGAAGGCGGTGGCGCCCGCAACCCTGTGGAACGCCAGCAGCCTGTCCAGGCCGAAGGGGCGCTCGATCCAGTGGAAGCGGGCGGAGAGTGCCGGCTGCAGCATGAGAACGGGAAACGCCAGAAGGGCCGCCACCCTGCCGCCCGCCCTGAGCAGTCCGGTGCCCGTCAGGCCGCCCGTGACCGCCGTCAGCGCCAGTGGGGCCAGGACCAGCCCGGAGTAGAGGCCGGCTCTCCAGGCGATGGCTCTTCGATGACCGGCTGTTGCCGTCCTATGCATGTCTTCCCTTCCCGCGCCCTCCATTGCGGCCGGCCCGGGCGCACTATCGGGCCTCCCCCTCCTCCGCGGCGGCGGAGCTCCCCGCCCCGGTCTTCTCGGCATCCGGCCTGAAGGTCGGTATCCACAGGAGGTGGGCGGTTACGCCCACCGCAACCCCCAGAAGCAGCAGCCGCAGCCACAGCGATGACACAGCCAGCACAGCCGTAGCCGCGATCGTTATCCACAGCGCCGCTATCGTCAGCACCTTCTGCAGGATCGGTATGCCGCGGCCCGCCCTGTAGTTCATTATGTAGCCGCCGAGAAATGGACTGTCCAGGAGCCAGTCGTAGAACCTTCGGGAGCTGCGGGCGTAACAGAAGGCGGCCAACAGCAGAAGCGGCGTGGTGGGAAGCAGGGGAACCACGATCCCCACGACGCCCAGGCCCACCGATGCCGTACCGGCCAGAAGCAGCAGAAACCTCTTCGGGGACCTCACCTCGGATCGGGCCCTTTCACCGACAGACGCACCGGGAGGATCTCCCCGCCCTCTCCGTAGCGGACCCGGCAGAGTGAGGAGTCTCTGAAGTAGGGTGTGCCGCTCCGGCTCATGTCGTTGCAGATGAAGTACCAGCCACCCTTCCAGCGAAAGAAAGACCCGTGCCTGTCCAGTGTAATGGCATGGCTTCCGTAGCGCAGCTCCGGGTCCACCAGCTCCTCCCGGATTATCGAGCCCCGGCATCTGTAGGGGCCGTACACGCTCTTCGACATCCCGTAGAAGCATCCCCAGGACAGGTAGTATACATCGCCGCGTCTGTGAATGTAGGGCTTGTCGTCGGCCCTGCCTCTCCCGTAGGGGCCCTCCGGGTCGACAATTTCTACCCTCCTGGGCGCCTCCGCCAGGGAGACCATGTCCTCTCCCAGCCTTGCCAGGTAGAAGTCCCATACGCCGAAGACCATATAGGCCTCCCCGTCATCGTCGGTGAACACACCCGGGTCGTAGGCCCCCACCGGAACGAGGCCGTCGTCCAGCATCGGCCGCCCCAGCGGATCCCTCCACGGTCCGGCCGGCGTGGGACCGACGACTACGGCCGTCCTCCGGCTTCCCTCGGACAGGTTCCAGTAGTACGTGCCTTCCCGCTCCGCGGCGTCCGTGGCCCAGCAAGCCTCGAACCCCCCGCCGATGTAGGTCCGCTCCGGCCCCAGCGTGCACTCGTGCCTCCATTCGACCAGGTCCGCAGAGGACCATATCCACCAGTCCTTCATAACGTACTCCCTGCTCGCCGGCGAGCTGTCGTGGGTGGCGTAGAGCCATGCCCTGCCGTCGAAAATCCTCACGTGCGGGTCGCAGAGGCCGATCCCGGGCAGGATCGGGGTCCCGCCGCTAAACGCGCCCAACCATGGCCCTTCCAGCTCGAGAAGGCCAACTTGTGTAGTAATCACTACACACTAAACATTCTCGCCTTCGCAATTCATGCCGGGATTCCGCCTTCGCATGAAGAGATTGCCATTCTCGACCTTCCAGTCCTCCCAGCCCCTCGCGCGGTAGAAACCGTAGGCCCGCAGCGAGGTGTCGGTATCCGTCGTCAGCCGGATCTCCCGCCATCCCAGCGACCACAGCCAGCCCTCCACCCTGCCCATGAGCGTCGTACCCCATGCCCCTTGCCTAGAGGCCGGGCGGTACGGCTATCACCTTCGGCTTTCGATTAGTGTATACTTATCACTATACATATTCCGGGCAGCGAGTCGGCAGCCTGCAGTCGGAGCGGTCTCGGTCGGCGCCATCAGCCGTACAGCCATGACCTGCCCCTCTTCCCCACCCTCTCCACCAGACCGGACCTGTGCATGCAGTAGGCCATCTTCTGGGCCAGAGCCCTGCGCAGACCGGCGGACTCCGCCAGATCGGCGGTGGTAAACGGCCGCTTCAGGCCTTCGGGAAGAAGCGACACGATGTCGGAGGCCACGGTGAACGTATATCTCTCGGCCACCTCCAGGAGGCGACGCTCCTCGATGACCCAGCCGCGGCGGCGCCATCCCCGTCTTCCGTCGTAGCTCCTGACCTCCTCCTCCCGGGTGAGGAGGACTTCCAGCGAGAAACCCGGTCTGGTCAGCATGCGGGGAAGGCTCACCAGCTCGGTGAAGACCTCTTCCACCCTTCCGCGCTTCGGCGATTTTCGGCGGGAGGGCTCATCCAGGCCATTCGGGGGCAGCTTGATTATCCACTTCTCGAGGGGTACCGGATGGACCAGCCTTACGGTGTGGTTGTCCAGCAGAGCCACAAGCTTCGGGCGAATGGCGGAGAAGCCCCCGGTCTGTATCTCCAGCAGAAGTCCGTCCCGGACGATGTCCACCACGTATCCGTCCACGGGTACCTCGAAGCGGTCGCCGGGGCGTGCGTACCACTGCTTCAGGGCGGCGTGCAGCGGCCTCTCGTTCAACAGACCTATGCTGCGTCCGGTCCCTTCGGAATCGATTTCCCCATCGGTCATGGAATCCCTCCGCCCCCGGAACTCGGTTGCTCCGGCCGCCGCCGCTTGACATATGCAGACAGACCTTCCGGGCCTCGAGGGCGCGGCCGGCCTTCAGGCTGGCGACCATGCCTCTCGCCAGGCTGTCCGGCACCTGCACAGGTCACGGCCGTCGGAGGAGCGTCTCACCGCGCAGTTCTCGGTATCATTCCCGCCGTCGGAGAAGACGGCCACCTCCTCCTCCGGCAGGGCCTCGGACAGGAAGCTGAGCTCGATCATCCCGGGCTCATGGGCCTCCAGGAAGCCGTGGGAGTGGGCGTCGAGCATCCAGCGCAGGTAGCAGGCGGAGTTCACGTGGCCGTTTACGTCTATGTCGGAGAAGAGGACGGGGAGGCACGCCAGCCGTGAGCCCCCCTCCAGAGCCGGGACCTTCTCCGGGTCGGATTCCAGTACCCCCCTGCCCGGCAGCCAGGGGAAATCGTCCATCAGGCCCTCCAGCCGTCTGGGGCGGCCGCTCTCGGCGTCCAGCACCATCCAGCTGGAGCTCGCCACAACGCAAGGATCACCCGATTCGGTGCCCAGAGTGAAGTCGCGCATGGCGTACAGCCTGCCCACCTGTCTCCCCCAGGTGCGCAGCTCCACCCTGTCGCCCCACTCCGCAAGCCTGCAGATCTTTATCCGAATACCGATGAGGACCCACATCAGCCCCCTCGAAACCAGGCTCTCGTAGCCGGCCGAGGTACCGTGCGTGTGGTTCCATGCGGTGTTCAGAAGTCGCGAAAGCAGTACGTGGGGCTTGATCCGGCCCCGCAGGTCCACATCGTGGGATTCGATGCGACGCCGCTCGGCGTACACCGGCTCCGCTGCATCCATATGCTGCCCTCCGATGGCACAGGCTGCTTCGAGTACCGCTCTCCGGCGGCCGACCGGAACGCATCTATATGCAATGCGTCCCTTCCCGGGACAACCTTCCGGCAAAGGCCGCCGTAACGACACGTAAGCAAAGGGGCCCGGCAAACGCCGAAGCCCCGCTGCTTCGGCCTACGCGAAGGCCCGGGAGGACTTGGCCTCCTTCTCCTTCTTGCTCTCGGGTTCGGCTGTGCTCCCAAGGTCTCCCGTCAGAAAACCGAATACGGTCGCCATATCTGCCACCCCCATGGCGCAAGGCGTTTTCGAACCATCCCACGTCCACTGGACGAACGATGTGCGTAGATGTTACAAGGAAGATAGGAGCGCAAATATCTCTATTTATACATGCTCAAAATTAGTCAAAATACTGACTCACGTCCGCCGGTGCGGTACCGGTGATTCCGAAGAAGAGATCCTGCAGCTCCTCGGGGGGAACGTCTTCGGGGCGCATGGTTCTGATCAGCCTGCCCTGGTGGATGATGCCCAGGCGATGGCAGAACCGGTGCGCCACCGGCAGGGTGTGGGTGGATATGACCACCGCCGCCCCGCTGGCGGCTGCCGACCGGGCCATTCGATGGAAGGTCTCCGCCGAGGCGGGGTCGAGGCCCACCAGCGGCTCGTCTATGGCATAGAGGCTGGCCCTGGCCACGAAGGCCGAGCTGAGCACCACCCGCTGGACCATACCGTGTGAGTAGGATTCCGCCCTCTTGTCCAGCCAGCCCTCCATGTCGAAGAGCCTCTCGTGGAAGCGTATCCGCTCTTCGAGCTCACTGCGGTCTATCTCCCTCAGGCGTCCGGAGAACCGCAGGAACTCACGGCCGGTGAGCCTGGGATAGACCGTGGGCTCGTCGGGGACGTAGGCCACCCGCGAACGGACGGCCTCCGGGTACTCGGACATATCGATGGAATCCACGGTGATCCGTCCGGAATCGGGAAACACCAGCCCGGAGACCATTCGCAGCGTCGTGCTCTTGCCGGCGCCGTTGGGCCCCAGCAGTCCGAACACCTCTCCCGCCGGGACCTCCAGTGTGACGTCGTCCACTGCCACCTTCTCGCCGAAGCTCTTCCTAACCCCGTGCAGGCTCAGCATGCGCTGCCTCAGTCCTCCAGACCCAGCAGCGCCCTGACGTAGGCCTTCTGGTCGAAGGCCAGCAGGTCCCCGGCGCTCTCCCCCACTCCCACGTACTCGATGGGAATCTCCAGGCTGCTGGCCATGGCCAGAACGGCTCCGCCCCTGGCGGTACCGTCGAGCTTGGTCACCACCAGCCCGGTTACGGGAAGGGAATCCAGGAACTGGCTGGCCTGGGCCAGAGCGTTCTGGCCTACCGTGCCGTCCAGCACCAGGAGCACCCGGTGGGGCGCTCCCTCGAGGGCCTTGCCGCATACGCGGTGCACCTTGGTGAGCTCCTTCATAAGGCCCGTCCTGTTGGGCAGCCTTCCCGCGGTGTCTACGATCACCCGGTCGTACCCGCGTGAGACGCTCCGCTTTATCGCGTCGAACGCCACGGCTCCCGGATCGGCGCCCTCCAGCTGGGTCATGCATTCCAGGCCCAGACGGTCGGCCCAGGTGGAGAGCTGCTCGGCCGCGGCCGGGCGGAAGGTGTCGGCGCAGGCCAGGAGTATCTCCTCGCCCCCACCGGCGAACCTGCTGGCCAGGCGGGCGATGGTGGTCGTCTTTCCCGAACCGTTGACACCCACCACCAGATCGATGTGCGGGGTTGCCTTCCGCTCCTCCTCACGTTCCCGGACCGGTACTCGCTCCATCAGCAGGTCGGCAAGGGCGTGCCGCCAGCCACGCTGGTCCCCCCTGGCCCGGGAGGGGAGTTCCTCCACGACCATGTCGGTCAGCTCCCAGCCCAGGTCACTGCCCAGGAGTATCTCCTCGGCCTCCTCCAGATCCTCATCCTCCACCGTCTCGCGTCCCAGTATGCCGGCCAGGCCATCGCCCAGCAGCCTTCTGGTCTTGCGCAGGCCGTCCGACAGCCCCATCAGGAGCCGGCCTCCTCCAGGCTTACGGAGGCGGCGCTGGAGACGCCCTTCTCCTGCATGGTCACGCCGTATAGGACGTCGGCGGCCTCCATGGTCCTCTTGTTGTGGGTTATCACCACGAACTGCGTCTTTTCGCTGAACCTGTGCAGCAGGTCCACGAAGCGGTCTATGTTGGAGTCGTCCAGCGGCGCGTCCAGCTCGTCGAGGACGCAGAAGGGCGACGGCTTGACCAGGTAGAGCGAGAAGAGCAGGGCCACCGCGGCCAGAGCCTGCTCCCCGTCGGACAGGACCGCCACGTTGGAGAGCTTCTTGCCGGCGGGCCGGGCCAGTATCTGGACACCGCCCTCCAGGGGATCGTCCGCCTCCAGGGGCATTATGTCGGCCTCGCCGCCTCCGAAGAGGTGCACGAAGAGCTCGCGGAAGTTAGCCCTCACGTGCTGGAATGTCTCCTCGAACCGCTTGGCGGCGGTGCGGTTGATCTCCGATATCGCCCGCAGCAGGGAGTCCCTGGCCTCGACCAGGTCGGTCCTCTGCTCCTCCAGGAACGCCAGCCTGTTGCTGGCCTCCTCGTGCTCCTTGACCGCCAGCATGTTCACCGGCCCCAGACGCTCGCGGTATCCGCGCTGGCGGTCCAGGTTGCTCTGCAGCTGCTCCTCGTCCATGGACCAGTACCTGCTTCCCTGGCCGGGCAGGACGCCCGCGGTCTCCTTCAGGCCCGCCAGCCTCTCCTCGTAGATGGAGATCCTGCCCTCCAGCTGGGAGGTCCGGTCACGAACCTCCCCCATGCGCTCCCGCAGGTCGCCCACCATCTTCTGGGCCCCGGCAACCGCCTCCAACGCCCTGCCCCTTCTTCCCAGGGCCTCGGTTCTGTCCCCTTCGGCGCTCTCCCGGCGGCCGCGCACCTCCTCCACCGCCCTACGCTTCTCTCCCACGGAATCCCGCAGCCGCTGCCGCTCCTCCTCCAGCTCACCGATCCTCTCATCGGACTCCCGGGCCCTGCGACGGGCGGCGCCGGAATCCTTCCGCAGCCGCTCGATGTCCGCCCGCAGCCTCTCCAGCTCCTCCTCCCTGCTGCGAAGGTCGAAGGCGGCGGCGCTCTCCTCGGAGCCGAGCCTGCCTACCTCGTCGCCTATACGGGAGAGCTCCGACTCCAGCCGGGACACCCGCTTCTCCACGGCGTCCCTGCGTTCCCGCAGGCCGTCCATTCCGCAGGAGGGCCCGGCCGAGTCGAGGCTGGACAACTCGTCCTCCAGCTCCGGCAGGCGCGCCTCGACGCTCCGCAGCTCCGATCCGGTCTCCTCCAGGTTCCCCCGAATCCCCTCCAGCCTGGTGCGGGCGGAGGCGAGCTCGCTGTCCATCCCGGAGAGCGAGGAAGAGAGGGACTCCTCGAGGCCGCGGGCCTCCGCCAGCTCTTCGGCCAGCCGCTCCCCGTCCCGTTCCCTGCCGGCAATCCTCTCCTCCAGCCGGGAGATCAGGCCCCGGGTCTCATCGGCCAGGGCCCGGCGCTCCATGCTCCCGGCGGACGCCGGTGAGATTCCCAGCCGGGCCAGGCCACCGGAGCGCAGCAGGTCGCCGTCCCGGGTGACCAGATCGAGGCCAAAGCCATCACGCATCCACGCCAGAGCCGTCTGCCGGTCCGGAGCCACGGCACCCCCGGAGAGTATCGCCGCGAAGGCCTTTCGGTCGTCGTCCACGGTGTCGGGCAGCCATACGCCGCCCTCCGGCAGATCCGGCCGCTTCGGCGGCTCAAGGCCGGTCAGGGCCACCCGCCTGCCGTCCGTGCCTTTCACCTCTTCGTGCGGCGGCTCCACTGTCTCGGCGTCCTGGAAGGCATCGAGGTAGGCGCCCACGGCCTTCTCGTATCCCTCGCGGACCGCCATGCTCTGGCCCAGGGTCCGACTGTCTTCCTGCGACGGAACTTCCTCCAGTGCCGCCAGCCGCTCCCGGCGGGCGGCCTTCTCCATCTGCAGGCCGTGGATTCCGTTCCGAAGCCGCCTTACGGCCTCGAGAAGCTCCTCCACCTTCTCACGTTGCCGCGAGAGTTCCTCGGCGCACCCGTTCCTCCGCCCCTCGAGGGCCTCCGTCTTCCCGGCGGCGGAGCTGCGGTACTCTTCCAGCTCCGATACCCTCTTCCGAAGGGACTCCCGGCGCTCACGCGCCGAGCGCAGCTCCTGCTCCAGCCTCTCCCTGCGCTGCAGCCGGCTGCGGTTCTTCTCCTCCAGCTCGGATATCGACCGGCGGACGCCGGCCAGCTCCTCACGGCTGTCCTTCAGGCTCCCGCGAACCTCCTCCCGGCGCTCCCTGGCGGCCTTCGCCTCCTCCGCGGCTTCCTCGGCGCGCTTTCGAAAGCCCTCCAGCGAATCCTGCAGCTCGGAGACGTCCGTGCGAAGCTCCTCGGCCCTGCGATCCAGCTCCTCCGCCCGGTCCCGCTGCTCGCGGCGAAGTTCGTCGGCGTCGTCTATTCGAGTGGACATGCTGGATATCCTGGTCTGAATGACGGCCAGCTCCCGCTCCAGGCCGGACTGCTCCCGCTCCAGGGCGGCGCAGCGCTCACGGACCTCGTCCAGGGCCGTCTCCGTCCTCTCGGCCTCGGTGGACGCCTCGGCTAGGGAGGCTTCCGCCGCCGCCAGCCCGGCGCCGACATCCTCCCGCCTCGATTCCAGCTCCATTCTCTGCAGCACGGAATCGGAGAGGAGGTCACCCACCTCCCGAAGCCTTCGGGACACCATGACGCCTCTGATCTCGGAGATCCTGCGCTCGGCCTTCTCGTAGCGGCGGAAGGCGGAGACCTGCTTCCTGAGGGCGGCCACGGTGGATCGGACCTCCCCCATGATGTCGTCGATCCTCTCCAGGTCCTCGGTGGTGGAGTTCAGCTTCAGCTCGGCGCGGTGCCGCTGTATCTTGTACCTGGTGATCCCGGCGGCCTCGTCGAACAGGAAGCGGCGGTCCTCCGGGCGGCTGGAGAGTATCGTCTTGACCATGTTCCTGGTGAGTATCCAGTAGCCGTTGCTGCCCAGACCCCGGTCTACGATCAGGTCGGTGATGTCCATGAGGCGGCAGCGGTTCCCGTTGATCAGGTACTCGCTCTCACCGGACCTGAACAGCCGGCGCGCTATTCGGACCTCGTCGAAGTCCAGGTTCAGGGCCCGGCCCGAGTTGTCGAAGGTTATCACCACCTCCGCCATTCCCAGGGGCTTGCGGTCGGCGCTCCCGGAGAAGATGACGTCCTCCATCCTCTCCGACCGCAGCTGCTTGGGGCTCTGCGACCCCAGCACCCATCTCAGGGCGTCGGCCACATTGCTCTTGCCGGCTCCGTTGGGGCCCACCACGGCGGTAATTCCGGGACGGAACTGCATCTCGAAGGCGTCGGCGAAGGACTTGAAGCCGACTATCTCCAGTCTTCTCAGAAACAAGTGGGGTCCCCCCGGTTCAGGCCGTGTTCCGGCTTCCGCCGCTGCGGAGCCTCCGCACAGAGGTGCTAATGTAAACAATCAGGCTGAGGATAACGAGGGTAACGGACGCCAGCCCCAGGGGACCGGCGCCCCACAGGATGCCGGCGGAGGGCCAGAGGGCCTGTCTGATCAGGTAGGCCGTCAGGACGCACGTAGCCAGCTTCCCCCAGATGTTGGACGAGGGCGGGGCGCCCAGCCTGCCGATTATGGCCAGTCCCCCCGCGGCTATCAGAGCGTCCCTCACCACCACCAACAGAACCAGCCAGAGGGGGACCAGCTCCAGGATGGTGAGGGTGACCAGGAAGGCGGCGAAGGCCACCTTGTCCGCCAGCGGATCGAGAATGCGTCCCCAGTCGCTCTCCGTGCCTGTCCTTCGGGCCACCCAGCCATCGAGCGCGTCGGTGGCCACCGCCAGCAGCATCGTCATCGCCGTGGCCGTGGAGTCGCCGCGCCAGACGAACCAGCAGGCCATCAGGGCCAAAGGGACCCTGGAGATGCTGAGCAGGTTGGCCACCCCCCAGAAGGGACCCTCCAGCCTCAAGCCCCCGCTCCCTCGAGCATGCTCCTGGCGTGCTCCATGGCAGCCTCGCCGCCGCCCAGTATCCTGGCCAGCTCCTCCAGTCTCCTCTCCCCCTCCATGGTGCGAACCTCCGTCACCGGCATGCCGGACTCCACCCGCTTGCTCACGGCCAGGTGGTTCTCGGCCCTGGCGGCTATCTGGGCCAGATGGGTTATAACCAGCACCTGGCGGTCACCGGAGGCGGCCCTGGCCAGGGAGTCGGCCAGCAGGTGAGCCGTACGGCCGCCCACTCCGGCGTCGATCTCGTCAAAGGCCATCGTGGGGTGGTCGCGGACGTCGGCAAGCGCCAGGCGCAGAGCCAGGGCCAGACGGGAGAGCTCTCCGCCGCTGGCCACGGAGGACAGCTGGCCCGGCTCCATTCCCGGGTTGGCCGAGAAGAGGAACGAGGGCAGCTCCAGACCGTCTGCACAGACCGGAACGTCCGCTATGACCAGCGAGCGCGACCGCTGCGGCGGCTTCATCTCAACGCCGAAGTGGGAGTCGGACATGCCCAGCCCCGCCAGCTCGTCCGCCACCCTCTGCTCCAGGCGGCGGGCCGCCTCCTCACGGGAGTCACGCAGACCCCGGGCGCGCTGCATCAGGTCCTCCCGAAGCTGCGGGACGGAACCGTCCAGGGCCGCCAGCTCCCTCTCCATATCCGCCATCTCATCCAGCCGGACCCTCAGCCGGTCGACACGCCCCATGAGAGCCTCGATGCTGCCGCCGCACCTGGCCAGGAGCCTGGAGTAACTGTCCAGTCTGTCGTCCAGCTCCTCGAGCCGCCACGGCGCCTCCTCCACGTCCTCGATCATCCCGTCACAGAGGGAGGCCGCTTCGTCTATGGCAATGGCCGCCTGCTCCAGGAGCTCCGATGCCTGCTCCCCCGGTTCGCCCAGCGATGCCAGCCGTGCCTGAACGTCCCTGACCGCCGCGGACAGGCTGTGATCCTCCCCTGCCAGTGCCTCGGAGGCCCCGGAGAGGGTGTCGGCCATATCGGCCAGCTTTCGAAGGCTGCGGCGCTCCTCCATGAGCTCCCGGTACTCCTCCTCCGAGGGTCGAGTTTGTTCGATCTCCGAGAGCTCCTCGGCCAGCAGACCCCGCTCCTCCGCAAGACCCGCCAGCCTGACTCTCAGCTCCTCACGGCGGGCCGACTGGGACCGCAAACGGCCGAACAGCTCCTCCACCTCTTCGAAGAGCTCGCGGGATTCGGCCATCTCGTCCAGCCACCGCTGCTGAACCCTGCGGGACAGCAGAGCGGGAGTGGAGCGCTGGGAGTGCAGGTCGACCATGGCCCCCACCCTCTCCCGGGCCTCCTCCAGGGTGCACAGCCGGTCGTCGCAGAACATCCTGCTTCTGCCGGCGGCGTATACCTCCCTGCGGACGATGGTATCGCCGTCGCCGGCCTCGAAGTGGGCCTCCACGCTGGCCAGCCTCTCTCCGGAGCGAACCAGGCCGGTGTCAGCCCGGGTTCCCAGGGCCAGCAGCAGACCGTCCACCAGAATGGACTTGCCGGCTCCGGTCTCTCCCGTCAGCACGTTCAGGCCGGGGACCAGCTCCAGGGTAGTATCGCTTATGGTGGCCAGGTTGCGCAGGCTGAGACGGGCCAGCATGTCAGCCTCTCACTCCCCAGCCCAGCTTCCTGCCCAGACGGCTGTAGTAGTCGTTTCTCCTCTTGAACCGGATCACGCGGCACACCTGCTCGGAGGTGCTCACCCGCAGGCGCTGGCCGGCCTGCAGGCTGCCCAGGGGCTTTCCGTCGGCGCTGACGAAGGGGCCGGCTCCCCGCAGGCCGTCAACCGCGATGTCAACGGTTGCCCAGCGGGGAACCACGATGGGTCGTATGGATATCTGGTGGGGGCAGATGGCCACGATCAGTATGCCCGGTATCTCCGGATCCATGATGGGCCCTCCGGCGGACAGCGCGTAGGCGGTAGAGCCGAGAGGCGTGGATACGACCAGCCCGTCCCCCGCGATCCTGGCCACGGGCTCGCGCTCCACGTTCACGCTGAAATGGAGTATTCCACCCATCATGGAGCGGTTCACGCAGAAGTCGTTGACAGCCGTCAGCCTCTGCCCGCTGGGCATCAGGGCGCTGAGCACCGGCAGCTCTTCGATTCCGAAGGTTCCCTCGGCCAGCCAGTGCAGCGCCTGCCCGGCATCCTCGAGCTCGGCCGACGCCAGAAAGCCCAAGTGGCCCGTGTTGATACCCAGAACCGGCATATCACGGCCCCGGTAGAAGTCCATGCCGCGCAATATGGTGCCGTCGCCGCCCAGGACAAGGCCCACGTCCGCGGAATCTTCGGTCTCCAGGCCGTACTCCTCCAAAACGGCGGAGGATGAGGTGGAGACCATGAGTTGCAGCCCGGCCTCGTCCGCCCTGTGGATCAGGTTCTTCACCATCCTGGAGTAGGGCGGACTGAAGCTGTCGACGTAGAGTGAGACGGTGGATACCGGCCGGCCGGTTCCCGCAGCCGTCATCCCCCCCCTCCCTCCAGGCATCCCCGGACGGAGGCGGCGATGTCCTCCACCCCCAGCCTGGCCCGTCCGATCAGGTAGTCCCTGGAGCCGTGGGGCTGGAAGCCGTCGGGCAGACCCATCACCCTGACCGGGCTCTCCCCGCTCAGAGCCGCCGCGATCTGCTCGCCGGTGCCGCCGCAGGCCGCGCCCTCCTCAACGGTCACCACGGACAGGCCGTGGGTGACGCGTCGGATGTCGTCTAGGGGAAGCGGCTTGAGCCATATGGGATCGTATACCGCCGCCTCGATACCCTCCCCAGCCAGCCGCTCCGCAGCCTCCAGAGCGTCGGGCACCATTGCCCCCACGGCCAGGATCACCGCGTCGGAACCCCTCCGCAGCAGCTGACCCGTACCGGGAACGAGCTCCTTCGGAGGTTCGGGGCAGATCCGTTCCCGGCCCCTGGGATAGCGCAGAATGGTGGGCATCTTCTCGAAGGTCAGCGCCTTGCCCAGGGCCAGCCTGAGCATGGCGCAGTCCCTGGGGGCCAGTATCCTCAGGTTGGGAATCGACCTGAAAAGCGGGATGTCGAAGGCGCCGTGATGGGTGGGGCCGTCCGCCCCCACCAGTCCGGCCCGGTCCATGGCTATCACCACCGGGGCCGCCTGCAGGGCTGCGTCGTGGATCACCTGATCCACCGCTCGCTGCATGAAGGTGCTGTAGACGGCGGCCACCGGCTTCATACCGCCGAAGGCAAGGCCGCAGGCGAAGGTGACCGCGTGCTGCTCGGCTATTCCCACGTCGAAGAATCGGGCGGGAAAGCGCTCGGCGAACCGGTTCAGCCCGGTGCCGTCCGGCATGGCGGCCGTTATCCCGCAGATGCGGCCATCCTGCTCCCCCAGCCTGAGCATCTCGTCGGCAAAGGCGTCGGTGAACTTCTCGCCGTCCTCGCTGGGCACCCCGCTGCCGGAGACGCCGTGAAAGCCCGTGGCATCCTCTTCGGCGGGGCTGTAGCCCTTCCCCTTCCGGGTGATGACGTGGACCAGCACGGGACCGCTGAGTTCCGATATACGGTGCAGAACCCCGGTGAGCAGGGGCAGGTCGTGGCCGGGAAGCGGGCCTATGTAGCGGACGCCGAACTCGTCGAAGATGGTGGCCGGCGCAACCAGCCCCTTCTTCAGTCCCGCTCCCACAACGTGGGCCGCCCGCCGCATGCGCTCGCCCAGGGACGGTATCTTGCCCATCAGGTTCCATATCTCGTTGCGCATGCGGTTGTAGGTGCTGTCGGTCAGGATTCGCGCCAGGTAGCGGGACAGGCCTCCCACGTTGCGGGATATGGACATCTTGTTGTCGTTGAGTATCACCGTCATGTCGGTATTGCTGTTGCCGAGGTTGTTGAGGCCCTCCAACGCCATGCCGCCGCTCATGGCGCCGTCGCCGATAATGGCCACCACCTTCTCGCTGCGGCCGGCCAGGTCCCTGGCCCGGGCGAATCCCAGTCCGGCCGAGATCGAGGTCGAGCTGTGGCCGGCCCCATAGGCATCGAAGGCGCTCTCGCTTCGCTTGGGAAAACCGCTGAGGCCTCCGGCCTGCCTGACGGTCGGGAATGGCTTGCACCTGCCGGTCAGCAGCTTGTAGGGGTAGCACTGATGGCCCACGTCCCAGATGATCTTGTCCTCGGGAGGGCTGTAGACCGAGAGGAGGGCTATCGTCAGCTCAACGGCCCCCAGGTTGGAGGCCAGGTGCCCACCGGTGGCGCAGACCACATCCACGATGCGTCCGCGCACCTCGTCGGCCAGCTGCACCCGCTCCTCGATGGAGAGGTCCCTGACGTCGGACGGACCTCCGATGCCGTCGAGTATCCCGGCCACTAGCTCTTCCTTTCGGGGAGGAACAGGGCCAGTCCTGCCACCTCCGACCAGTCTCCGGGCAGCCGGCCGAACATGGCGGCGGTCTCGACGGCCTCGGTACGGGCCAGGTCCACCGCCCTCTCGAGGCCATGCACAGTGACGTAGTTGGCCTTGCCCATCCGGGCGTCCTTGGCCACCACCTTGCCCATCTCCTCCTCCGTGCCCGTCATGTCCAGAAGGTCGTCCGTGAGCTGAAAGACGAAGCCCAGCCTGTCTCCAGCCCGGGAGAGCGGCTCCAGGCTCCCGGGCTCCACCCCCCCCGCCAGAGCGCCCAGCTCCAGCGATGCACGTATCATGGCCGCGGTCTTCCCCCCGATCATGCGATCCAGCCAGGCGAGGTCCGGCTTCCCGGGGGGGAACATATCCATCATCTGTCCACCCACAAGGTAAGACGGGCCGGCTGCCTCGGCCAGCCTTCGGCACATCAGTGCTACAGTGGGCTCCCCGAGATCCGTACGGGCCAGCTCACGAAAGGCCTCCGTCAGAAGCAGGTCTCCCGCCAGCAGGGCCTGCCTGGTTCCGGCCCTGCGATGCAGCGTGGGAAGCCCCCTGCGCAGGTCGTCATCGTCCAGCTGAGGCAGGTCGTCGTGAATCAGTGAGTAGGTATGGATCATCTCCACCGCCGCGGCGGCATGAACCGCCAGCTGCGGATGGCCGCCCAGCGCCTCGCAGGCGCTGCGGACCAGGAAGGGTCGCACCCTCTTGCCGCCGGCGTGCAGCGAGTAGGTGGCGTGGGCGGCCAGACCCGACTGGTCCTCCTCCAGCATGGGCAGAGCGCGAAGCCGGGCCTCCACCCAGCCGGCGCTGCGCTGAAGCGACTCACCCAGATCGGCGCGGTCAGATCCGCTCATTGACCACCTCCCAGCCCAGGGCCTTTCCCTCCGATGATATCTCAACCGACAGACCGTTGACCATCCGGCCTTCCGAGCCGGCGACCTTCAGTCTGCCGGGCCTGCCCAGGAGCAGCCTCTCCATGGAGGCCTCGGGGTCCATGCCTATTATGCCGTTCGGGCAGCCGCACATGCCCAGGTCGGATATGTACAGAGTGCCCCCGGGAAGCAGATGATCATCGGCAGTCAGTACGTGCGTATGGGTGCCGGCTACAACCGCAGCCCTGCCGTCCAGGTGCAATCCCATGGCCTGCTTCTCACTGGTGGCCTCCGCATGGAAGTCGACCACCACAGCGTCGGGCTCCCGGGCGGAGATTATTCGGTCGGCCTCTTCGAATGGACAGGATGCGCTACTGTTCATGAACACCCTGCCCTGGAGATTCACCACCAGGACGTCCAGTCCGCCGGCCCGAACCATGGTCCAGCCGCGGCCGGGATTCCCGGCTGGGAGGTTCGCCGGCCGCAGGACGTGCTCGGAGTAGTCCTCCAGCACGGGGAATATCTCCCGGCAGGCCCATATGTGGTTGCCGGAAGTGATCACGGACACTCCGGCCCTGTGCAGGGACTCTGCGATCCTGGGCGTTATGCCGAAGCCGCCGGCGGCGTTCTCGCCGTTGGCTATGACCAGATCGAAGGCGGCCCCCTCCAGGAACGAGGTGACCGCCTGTCGTCCCGGCCTTCCCACCAGATCTCCCAGCAGAAGGAGCTTCAATCTAACGGGCCGTCTCCGCCGCCCGGACCTCTCGGATCACGGTTACCTTTATCTGACCCGGGTACTCCATGTCCCTCTCGATTCTGCGGGCCACCATCCGGGCCAGGTCGGCTGCGCCGCTGTCGTCCACCGACTCCGGTCGGACGGCTATCCTCAGCTCCCGGCCGGCCTGGATGGCGTAGGACTTGCTGACGCCGTCGAAGCCGTCGGCCACGGATTCGAGCCTGTGCAGACGTCTCACGTACCGCTCCAATGTCTCACGCCGCGCTCCCGGGCGGGCTCCGCTGACCGCATCAGCCGCCTGAACTATCACCGCGTACAGGGACTCCGGCTCCACCTCCTCGTGGTGGGCCCCTATCGCGTTGCAGACTGTGGAGGACTCTTCGAACCGCCTGGCCAGCTCCATGCCCACCTCGGCATGGGATCCCTCCACCTCCTGGTCGGTGGCCTTGCCGATGTCGTGAAGCAGGCCAGCCCTGCGGGCCACGGTGGCATCCAGCTTCATCTCGGAGGCGATCAGGCCGGATATGTGCGCCACCTCCAGGGAATGCTGGTACATGTTCTGCCCGTAGCTGGTTCTGTACCGCAGCCTTCCCAGGTGACGGATCAGCTGAGGGTGGAGGCCGGAGACGTTGGCCTCCATGCAGAGCTCGTTGCCCAGCTTCTTGGTCTGCTTCTCCATCTCCTCGCTGACCTTCTCCACAACGGACTCGATGCGTCCGGGGTGAATCCGGCCGTCGGCGATTAGCTTCTCCATGGACTGGCGGGCGACCTCCCGCCTGACCGGGTCGAAGCAGGAAAGGACTATGGCCTCCGGTGTGTCGTCTATGATCACATCCACGCCGGTGGCCCCCTCGAAGGACCTGATGTTGCGGCCCTCCCGTCCGATGATCCGCCCCTTCATATCATCGCTGGGAAGGTTCACAACGGACACGCAGTTCTCCATGACATGGTTGGCGCTGCAGCGCTGTATTGCGGTGGAGAGGATCCAATTGGCCCTGTCCTCCGCATCCCGCTCGGCCTGCTCGAGTATCTTCCGCGTAAGACGGCCGGCCTCCAGCTGGGCCTCCTCCTCGAGGTTGGCCACCAGGACCTTCCTGGCCTCCTCGCGTGTCAGGCCCGCGTGCTTCTCCAGAAGCCTGTTCTGCTCCTCCATGAGACGGTTCACCCGCTGATGCTTCGCCAGGAGGGCCTGCTCCTTCTCGGCCAGGTCGGTCCTCTGGGCCTCCAGAGTTGACTCCCGTCGGTCGAGGTTCTCGCCCTGCCGGCCCAGCCTCTCCTCGATTCGAACCAGCCGGTGCTCCCTCTCGTCCAGGTCCTGGCGTATCTTCTGGGTCTCCTCGGCCTGAGCGGCCTTCTCGCGGGAGATCAGGTCCCTTCCCTCGAGCACGGCTTCCTTCCGGAGAGCCTCCGCCTCCCGTCGGGCCTCGCCCAGGATCCTCTGCGATTCCTTCTTCGCGCCGCCTATCTCCTTGGTTACAAGGAGTTTATGCAGAAAAAAGCCCAGGAGGAATGCTGCCACTCCCAGGCCGGCACATATAACCGGATGCATAACTGCTCCCCTTCAAGGCGCAGTGCTCATCTATTGCAATGCAGGCTGGCCCCCGGCTCGGTCTGGGGCCTGCGCCGACCCCGGCGAGGGGCGACCTGCAGGTTTTACTCCGAGCTCTGCCTGGAAGCGCTTCCTGCGGAGGTGCTGGAATGCACCTTCTCCTCCGATTCGTCGGAGGCACGGCTGGACTGCGTGGTGTCTGCGGCGGAGGCGGGCTCTGCGGAACCGTCTATGGCCTCCTCTATTCGGTCGGCCAGACGGGCGAGGGCCTTCCCGTGTCCCTCCTCGAGCTCCTTCAGCTGTCGCTCCTTCTGGAAGAGCTCGTCGGTGATGTTCAGGGCGGCGAGAATGGCTACCTTCGCTGAAGATGCCATGGTGATGTTGTCGGTCATCTGGCGCATCTTCATGTCCACGTAATGGGCGATCTCCGAAACGTATGAGGGGTCGCCCTCACCCCTTATGGAATACTCTCGACCGTAGATGTTTACTCTCACATTGGTCGGTCGATCGCTCAATTGCTACCTCAGCCGCTGCTGAAGCTTTTCCAGCTTCTCCAGCACCTCTCTCAGGCGACGCCCGATCTCCTTGCGCTCACGCAGGAGGCGGGCACTGTGAATCCGGAGCAGGTTGTATCCCTCCGGGTCCGCCTGCGTCGCCTGGGTCTCCAGGCTCTTCTCGAGTTCCTCGACCCTTCCGGACAAAGTGTCCCTCTGTCCTCTCAGGTCTTCCAGCTTAACAATCAGACGATCAACGGCCTCGGTCAACCGTTCGAGATCGCCCTCTCCGTTCATTGTGTACTATCCATCAGCGGCCCGAAACGTTCCCCTTCCCGGGGCGGCCGCATCAGCCCTCCAGACCTGCCTTGGCGACGTCCACGACCTTCGAGAAAGCCCCGGGATCGCGCACCGCCATGTCCGCCAGTATCTTGCGGTCCAGTTCGACTCCCGCCTTCTTCAGCCCGCCGATCAGCTGGCTGTAGCGCATGCCATTCCGGCGGGCGGCCGCGTTTATTCGGGTGATCCACAGGCGCCTGAAGTTCCGCTTGCGGTTCCGCCGGTCGCGGTACTGGTACTCCCGCGCCTTCTTGACGCTCTCGGAAGCCACCGTATAGAGCTTGCGGCGGCCGCCGTAGTAGCCCTTTGCGCCCTTGAGCACCTTCCTGTGGCGCTTGTTCCTGGTCACTGCACTCTTTGTTCTGCTCATGATGTCTCCCGCAGTCCGCTGTCCCCGGGGATTGGAGTCCTAAGGCAGCAGCTTCTTGAGTCTCTTGGTGTCCGGTTTCGACGCTATTCCGCTCTGGCGAAGCTTGCGCTTGCGCGAGCTCTTCTTCTTGGTCTGGATGTGGTCGGCGTGGGAGTGGTGTATCTTGATCTTGCCCGTGCCGGTCTTCTTCATCCTCTTCGCAGCACCCTTGTGGGTCTTCATCTTAGGCATATCGGCTCCTAGTCACCTCTCCTTGCGGGGCGAGACGATCATGGTGAGAAGCTTGCCCTCGAGGACCGGCTTGCGCTCGATCTTGCCCAGGTCCTCCAAGTCCGATGCCAGCCTTTCCAGCAGATCGTATCCCTGACCCTTGTAGACCAGCTGACGCCCGCGGAAAACCACCGTGGCCTTGACCTTGTGGCGGTCCTTGAGGAAATCGCGGGCGTGGCGCATCTTGAAGTCGTAGTCATGGTCCTCCGTGTTGGGCCGGAACTTGACCTCCTTCAGACCGCCTTTCTGCTGGTTCTTCCGGGCCTTTCTCGCCTTTCTGCTCTGTCGGTACTGGAACTTGCCGTAGTCCATGATCCGGGCTACCGGCGGCTTGGCCCCGGGTGAGATCTCCACTAGGTCCTGACCGGCCTCAGATGCCCTGTCAAGCGCCTCCTTTATGGGAACCACACCCACGTGCTCGCCATCCTCGTCGACAAGTCTGACCTCAGGGGCCCTTATGTCACCGTTTACCCGTGTCTTCTTTCCTATGGCTACCTACCTCCTCCATTCGGCAGTTGTGGCCGCGAACAGGCGACCTGCAGCTCCTCCAGCACCTCTTCGAGGGGCAGGGCACCCCTGTCACCCTCTCCGTGAACACGGAGGGCCACCCTTCCAGCACCGGCCTCTCTCTCTCCTATCACCAGCATGAACGGGACCTTGCGAGTCTCGGCCTCACGTATTCTGTAGCCGATGGTCTCGTTGCGTCCGTCCACCTTGCACCGAAGCCCGGCGCCCCTGACGGACGCCTCCACCCGACGCGCGGCCTCATGCTGGTCCGACGTAATCGGTAAGATAACCACCTGCAGGGGAGCAAGCCAACCCGGGAAGTTGCCCGCGTAGTGCTCTATGAGGTTTCCGATGAACCTCTCCACCGAGCCGAACAGGGCCCGATGGATGAGCAGGACCCTGTGGTCCTCCCCGTCGGATCCTACGTAGGTGAGGTCGAACCTGCTGGGTATGTTGAAGTCGAACTGAACCGTGGGACCCTGCCAGGTGCGGCCGAGGGCGTCCCGCAGCTTGATGTCTATCTTCGGCCCGTAGAAGGCCGCCTCTCCCCCTACGGTGGTATAGCTTTCGCCCATGTCGTCCAACGCTTGCGCCAGGACCTCTTCCGCCTTGGCCCAGTCCTCCGGCTCGCCGGCGTAGTGCTCGGCCCGGGCCGGATCCCCCAGCGAGAGCTCCAGCTCGTAGCCGAAGTCGAAGACCCGCAGGATGTACAGGGCGAACCGGACTACGCTCTGGATCTCCTCCAGGGCCGTCTCATCGTTGCAGAAGATGTGTCCGTCGTCCACGGTGAAGCCGCGTACCCGCATCAGGCCGTGCAGAACTCCGCTCTTCTCGTAGCGGTAGACCGTGCCCAGCTCCGCCAGTCGCAGAGGAAGGTCACGGTAGGAACGGGTATCGCTGCGGTAGATCAGTATGTGGCCGGGGCAGTTCATCGGCTTTATCGCGTACTCCCCGCCCTCCACGTCGAGGAAGTACATGTTGTCGCGGTAGTAGTAGTAGTGGCCCGAGGTCTTCCACAGCTCCGCCGGGGCAACGTGGGGCGTAGCCACCAGCTGGTATCCGGCCGCCCGGTGGGCGTCCTTCCAGAGGTCCTCCAGCTCCTCCTTCAACACCGTTCCCCGGGGCAGCCAGTAGACCAGCCCGGGTCCGCCATCTCCACCCACCATGAAGAGCCCCAGCTCGCGGCCCAGCTTGCGGTGGTCGCGCTTCCGGGCCTCCTCCAGCAGCTCCAGATGCTTGCGCAGCGCCTTGCGACTGTCGAAAACCGTACCGTATATCCTTGTCAGCATCTGCCGGTTCTCGTCCCCGCGCCAGTACGCTCCGGCCACGCTCAGCAGCTTGACGTGCCGCAGGCGACCGGTGGACGGAACGTGGGGCCCGCGGCACATGTCGGTGAAGTCGCCGTGGCTGTAGAAGCTCACCTCTGTCTCGCCCCGGCTCTCCAGCTCCTCCAGCAGCTCCAGCTTGTACTCCTCGCCCTCTTCTCGCAGAAGCTCCCGGGCCCGGTCTATGGGCATCTCGCTGCGACGGAAGGGCAGGTCCTCCTCCACCTGGCGCATCATCTCCTCCTGGATGCGCTCCAGGTCCTCCTCGCCCTCGAAACCCGGTATCCCCATGTCGTAGTAGAATCCGTCCTCGATGGCAGGTCCTATGCCCAGCCTGGTCCCGGGAAAGAGCCTCTTGACCGCCGCAGCCAGGAGGTGCGACGCGCTGTGCCGCATGGCCTCCGCACCCTCCCCGTCGGAGAAGGTGAGGATTCGAATCTCGCCGTCCCCGGAAAGGGGAAGCGTAAGGTCCATCGGGGTGCCGTCGAGCTTGCATATCAGCGCCTTCTTGGCCAGCCCCCTGGATATGGACCGGGCTACATCCAGGCCGGTGGCTCCGGCCTCGAATGAGGACACGCTGCCGTCGGGAAATGTCAGCTTCACGATGCGGCTCCCCTGTATGTAAATGTCATGCAGGCGGTTACGGGCAAAAAAACATGGTGGGCGATACTGGACTTGAACCAGTGACCTCTTGCATGTCAAGCAAGCACTCTAGCCAACTGAGCTAATCGCCCACCGATCAGCAGGGGCAAGGATATACCGGGCCCCACTTTCCGTCAAGTACGAAAAGGGGACGGAGGTATTTTAGCAGGCGAATAAAATAACACGAGTCCGGCGAACGAGAATTGCGTTTTATTCGCCTCCTAAAATACCTCCGTCCCCATTATGGTGGTGCCGGCGCGGCCCTCCATGGCCTGCAGGATGTTGCCCGGGGAGGTGATTATCACCCGGGAGCCACCGTTCTCCAGAAAGCGTCTGGCCGCCTCGATCTTGGGCAGCATGGAGCCGGCGGCGAAATGGCCCTGCTCCGCAAAGCGTCCGATCTCCTCGAGGCTCACCCTCTCCAGCGGCGTCTCGTCCGGCCGGCCGAAGTTCAGACATACACGGGGAACCGCGGTGGATATCACGAAGGTGTCCGCGCCCAGCCTGGTGGCCAGAAGCGAGCTGGCCCGGTCCTTGTCTATCACCGCGGCCACGCCGCGGACCTTCAGGCCGTCCCTGACCACGGGAACGCCGCCTCCGCCGGCGCAGATCACTATCTGGCCGGCATCCACCAGAGCCTCCACGCAGGGCAGCTCCAGTATCTTCATCGGGCGCGGCGAGGGCACCACCCTGCGCCAGCCCCGACCGGCATCCTCCCTCATCTGCCAGCCGTCGTCATCGGACATCCGACGGGCCTCCTCTTCTGTGTAGAAGGGCCCTACCGGCTTGCTGGGGTCGTCGAAGCCCGGGTCCTGCGGGTCCACCGTGATCTGCGTAACCAGGCTGGCCACCGGTATGTCCTTGCCGCGTTCCTCCAGAACGTCTCCCAGGACCTGCTGGAGGTAGTAGCCTATGTAGCCCTGCGTGGCCGCCACGTTGACATCCATTCCGTCCGGGGGGACCATATCGGCGGCGGCGGCGTTCCGCAGCAGCTCGAAACCCACCTGCGGACCGTTGCCGTGGGTGACCACGACGCTGCCCCGGGTCTCGGCAAGCACCGCGATCTCCTCGCAGACCTCCCGGGCGACATCGTGGGTGTCAAGGTTGCCCCTGCCCTTCCGGCCGGAGCGGATCAGGGAGTTGCCGCCGATGGCCACCACCGTGCATCCGTGTCTGTCAGGCCTGCTCCCCATCAGTGCCCCTCCCTCCCTTCCGGCGGGGTCCGCGCCTGCTGCCGTGAAGTACTACCAGCAGGACCCCGCCTGCGGTAATGGCTATGTCCGCTACGTTGAAGGTGGGCCAGCGCCAGCCCCCCGCACCGAGGTCGATGAAATCCACCACCCAGCCGTAGAGAATGCGGTCCACGGCGTTTCCGGCGGCCCCGCCCATGATCGCCCCCAGGGCAAGCAGCGACAACGGCGTGCAGCTCCGGCAGCGGCAGATGACCACCGCCACCACCACCGCCGCGACGGCACTGAAGAAGAGAAGGAACTCCGGCCCTCCCCAGGATATGCTGAACGCCGCCGCCGTATTGCGTCGAAGGGCCAGACGCACCGCAGAACCCAGCAGCTCCACCGGGTAGCCCTCGTTCAGGCCGGAAAGCGCCAGCCGCTTGGTCAGCCGGTCGGCTCCCAGCACCAGCAGGCCCAGTCCCCAGGCCCGAATACGGTAAGGCCAGCCCGGCATCAGCCCTCTTCCATCCTGGTCAGGACCTCCGAACAGCGAAGGCAGACGTCGTCCGCATAGGGGGCGGTGCCCACCTCGGGCATCCACTTCCAGCAGCGCTGGCACTTTCCGCCCCGGACCCTGTCCACCGTCACTGAGACCCCTTCGCCGGCGGAAACCTCCGCCGAGGAGACGATCAGGAGGTCCGCCCAGTCCTCGCCGCGGGCCGACTGCACCATCTCCGGGGGCACCGTCATCTTGACGCCGGCCTGGAGACTGTCGCGAATGAGACCGTTCTCCCTGGCCTCCTCCAGCCTCTTCTGCACCAGGGACCTGACCTCCAGATAGGGCTGCCAGGCATCCATCTCCTCCCGCTCGTCACCGGTGGTCTCCACCTCTTCCAGCAGGGCCAGATGAACGCTGTCCAGCCCCTCGGTCAGGCACTCCGGCAGGTTCTGCCATGCGTCCTCGGCGGTGAAGGGGATTATGGGAGCCAGGAGCTTCACCAGCTCTCTCAGCATGTGCGCGAGAAGGGATCTTGTCGCCCGCCTGGGCTCGCCATCCGGGTCGCCGCAGTAGAGCCTGTCCTTGCGGACGTCCAGCAGCAGGTTGGAGAGGTCGATAACGGCGAAGTTCCGCAGCTCGCGGTAGGCGCGGTGGAACTCGAAGCGCCGGTACTCACGGAGACAAAGCTCCTGCAGCCTGCGGAAACGCAGGTAGGAGTAGCGGTCGAGGCCCCCGAGCGAGTCGGGGTCGAATCGGTGAGACTCGTACCCCCGCAGGTTGCCCAACATGAAGCGGAGCGTGTTGCGCAGCTTCTTGTACGCCTGCCTGGCGTCATCGAGCTGCGCCATGTCCGCCCGGAAGTCGGCCGTGTAGTCTACAGAGGCGAACCAGAGCCGCAGTATGTCCGCACCCATCCTGTCCACTATCTCCAGCGGGGATATCACGTTGCCCAGTGACTTGGACATCTTCTTGCCGTGCTTGTCCTGTATGAGCCCGTGGGTGATGATGTTGTCCGTGGGCCGGTCCAGGTCCAGGGCGCAGCTGGAGATCAGACTCACGCCGAACCAGCCGCGATGCTGGTCGGTTGCCTCCAGGTAAACGGCGCAGGGGCGTTGGAGCATGTGCCTCTTGGTGAGAACGTTGTAGTGGCTCAGCGAGCTGTCGAACCATACGTCGAGTATGTCATCCACCCGCCGCAGTGAGCCGCCTCCGCAGGAGGGGCACTCCGCCGACTTCCCGGCCCGCTCGAAGAGGTCTTCGGGCCGGCACTCGAACCAGGCGTCCGAGCCGCTCTCCTCCACCAGGTCGGCTGCAGCGCCTATCACCTCCGGGTCCAGAACCGGCTCTCCGCAGTCGTCGCAGAGGAAGGCAGGCAGAGCCACTCCCCACGCCCGCTGACGGGACAGGCACCAGTCGGGACGGGATTCCATCATGTTGCGCATGCGCTCGTGGCCCCAGGCTGGATGCCAGCCGATCTCCTCCACCATGTCGAGCACCCGCTGCTTCAGGCCGTGGCGGTCCAGGTCCAGAAAGAACTGCTCGGTGGCCCTGAAGATCAGGGGACTCTTGCATCGCCAGCAGTGCGGGTAGCTGTGGCTCATGGTCCGGGAGGCCAGCAGGTGGCCCGACTCCCGCAGATCCTCGGTTATGCGGGGATTGGCCTCGAATACGTGCAGACCCGAGTAGGGTCCCGCGGCGTCGGTGAAGCGTCCGTCCTCGTCGACCGGGCTGAAGACCTCGAGGTCGAATCGGGGCGCTATCATGAAGTCCTCCGCCCCGTGCCCCGGCGCGGTGTGCACGCATCCGGTTCCGTCCTCCATGGTGACATGCTCGGCGGTAACCACCTTCGACCTGACATCGCCGTCCAGCGGGTGGCGGAGCTCCAGGCCCTCCAGCTCGGTCCCCGTGAAGGTGGGGCCCTGGACCTCTCCGTCCAGGCCGGTGTTCTCCAGGAAGGCCTCGGCCCTGTCCGCCGCCACCACCAGGCAGCCGGCCTCCGACGTACGGACCACCACGTAACGCGCGGTTGGATGCAGGGCAACGGCCCTGTTGGCCGGCAATGTCCAGGGAGTGGTGGTCCATATCACCACTCGAACGTCCTCCGGGACGCCCCTGGCGGCCCACTCATCGGGGTCGGCGGTGTCGAAGGCCACGTAGATGGAGGGTGAGGAATGGTCGGAGTACTCCACCTCGGCGTCCGCCAGGGCGGTGGAGCAGGAGGTGCACCAGTGGATCGGGCGCAGGCCGAGGTAGACGTACCCCTTCTCGGCCATCCTTCCGAAGGCCCGTACTATGCCGGACTCGTAGGAGCGACTCATTGTCAGGTAGGGCCTCTGCCACTGCCCGAACACGCCCAGCCGTCGGAACTCCTCGCGCTGCACATCGACGAACCTGGAAGCGTACTCACGGCATCTGGCGCGGATCTCGGACCTTGTCAGGCCCTTCCCCTCGGCGGCGCTGACCACCTTGTGCTCTATGGGCATTCCGTGGCAGTCCCAGCCCGGCACGTAGGGGGAGTCGTAGCCCATCATGGTGTGGGACTTGACTATGAAGTCCTTCAGTATCTTGTTCAGGGCGGTGCCCAGATGGACGTGCCCGTTGGCGTAGGGAGGTCCGTCGTGGAGCACGAAGCGGGGACGCTCCTCTCCGGCCTTCCTCAGCCTTCCCTCGATGTTCTTCTCCTCCCACGCCCTGAGCATCTCCGGCTCCCTCTCAATGAGGTTGCCCTTCATGGAGAAGCTGGTCTTCGGCAGACTGATGGATTCCTTGTAACTCATTCGCCCCTCACCTCCCCCGTGCCTTCGGTGTCTGCGCCCCGTCTCGTTCGTCTCCCGAAACATCACTCAGAAGAGCCTCGACCGCCTCGGACAGCGGCACGGGCTCGTCGCAAACCGACCCCCAGGCGCTGCACCTGACCAGGAGCATGACGCTGCCCCCGCCATGTCCGGCGACTATCGCCTCTTCCACCGCCGACGAAACGGCGGCGGCCGCACCGGTCGAGGACAGCTCGGCCGGTGTTGCCAGCTCCCATCTGGGCACCCTGAGGACCACTCCCCGGGACCAGCTCCCCTCCGGGCTTCTGTAGATGCCCTTCAGCGAGGGAAAGCGGGGGCCCAGGTCGTCGAGGTTGGGTCCGGCCAGGGGGCTGGACCCGAATAGGTCTATGTGGTCCTCGGCCGCCATCCACCCGGAATCGGCGGCGGCCCCGTCCGCGCAGAGGAGGAAAAGCCTCTCCCCTCTACGCAGGGCCGAGCGGACCACGCTGCGGCCTTTCCCGTCTGCGCCCCTGCGCACGACGCGTAGTGGCCGACCGCTGACCCTGGACTCGAGGTCTTCGGGCCAGGCTTCGGGAAGCAGCACAAGCATTCGAGCCATTCCTCTCCGGTCCGGGTGTAAACCCTGCGGGGCGGCGCCGGTAAGTAACCGGGGGCCGCCCCGACGGGAACAGCGATTATGTGAAGCCGAAGGGTCAGGTGCAAGCTGAGATGGGGTGGTCTATCGGTACCAGTCCGGCCTCCGGGTGGCCCCGGATACGGCCACCCTCTTCCGTCGGCCTCCCGCGCCGAAGAGTATCTCCACCGCAGAGCTCCGCGTGCCGAAGGCCTCGGCCAGCATCTCCCGCAGCTCACGGTTGGCCTTTCCGTCCACCGGCGGAGAAGCGAGGCCGAAGCGGAGAGTCCCGTCTTCCATCCTGCCCAGGAAGCCCGGCCGCGAAGACCTCGGCACCACCTTGAGGCCCAGGACGACTCGGGTCACTCCTCCTCCAGGGGAGCAGCCTCGTCTATCAGCATGATGGGTATGTCGTCCTCCACCCGGTAGACCAGCCTGCACTTGTGGCAGATCAGCTCCTCCCGCGGCTCGGTTCTGTACTCCAGCTCGCCCTTGCACTTGGGGCAGGCCAGTATCTCCAAGAGCTTCTCGTCCAGCATGTCTCCCCCTATATCACAAAGCTTCCGTTCTCCATGATCAGCTCCTCGCCGCCGTCTCCGTCAACGCCCCAGACGGAGACCTCCTGCGAGCCGATCATGAAATCGGTGTGGACCAGCGAGACGTTGCAGTTGACCCCGCGCAGTTCGTCGGAGTCCATCTCCGTTCCACCCTCTATGCAGTCGGCGTAGCCGTTGCCCAGGGCTATGTGGCAGGCCGCGTTCTCGTCGAAGAGAATGCTGTAGAAGACACGGCCGCTTTGAAAGATGGGAGAGGATACGTCGACGAGGGCCACCTCTCCCAGGTAGGGGGCCCTGTCATCGGTCTCCAGGTAGCGGGCCAGCGTCTCCTCGTTCCTGTCGGCGCCGAAATCCACGACCTTTCCGTCGCGGAAGCTGAACCAGGCCCCCTCGACCTGGGTCCCCATTACCTCCACGGGCCTGGTGCAGGCCGCACGGCCGCTGGTTCTGCCGCAGTCGGGCGTGCTGAATATCTCCTCGGTGGGTATGTTGGGGAAGAACATCCTGCCGTCCGCCGCCCGGCATCTTCCGCCGGCGAATACGCGGTCGGGTCTCATTCCCACGAACAGGTCGGTGCCCGGGCCGCGGAAGCGAATGCCGTCGTAGCGGGCCCGGTTCATGTGCCGGCAGCGGCCCTTCAGCACGGCGTCGTGCTCCATCCAGGCCTTCGCAGGGTCCTCGGCGTCCAGGCGCAGTATGGGAACCAGCAGCCCCCAGATCCGCTCCTCCCAATCATCGTGGACCCCTTCCAGGACCTTCTCCGCCCATGCCTCGGTGGGGCTGAGACACACGTTCCAGGAGATCCTGTTGGAGGAAACGGCCGACATGAAGTCCCGGGCCGCCTGGCGGGTCGCCCTCTGCATCCTTCCCAGCCGCTGCGGGTCGGCTCCCTCGTAGACATCCGGGTCCTCGGGCCCCCGAATGGCCATGCTTGCCCAGTTCTCCTCCACTATGGTGTCGTACATCTTCGGGGTGTAGCCGGGAACGAAGTCCAGATAATCCGGGTCCGCCGACTCGTCCAGCCTTATTCTGCCGGCGACCGGATCGCCGTATCGCATCACAACCGCCCGGGCACCGGCCCTGTAGGCCTCCCGCGCCACTTCCCTGGCGAACTTCCTGTGTACCGCCTCCGCCCGAATAAGCAGTGGCTGTCCCTCTTTGACGCTGACTCCGGATCGCACCAGCATCCGGGCGTAATCCGCTCGAATCTCGTTTATGTTCATCAGGCTTACCTTTTCCCTTCCCATCGCGTCCCCCGTATCACAATAGACCCAGGAAATCCACCGCCAGGGCCCTGAAGCTCTCCCCTCCCGTTTCCAGTATGTCTTTGAGCTGAAGCGATATCCGTACCTGACCGAAGCTCTCCCAGTACGCCTCCAGGTTCACGAAGCCCCCGTCGTGGTCGAAGCGTACACTATCGGCCTCGGCGGTGGCCAGGTCCCAGTCGGCCGCCAGGCCGAATCCCGCCGGAAGACTCTTGTCAATGCCCAGGAAGAGCCCGGCGTGCTCCGAATGTCCCGGAGAGAGGCTGATGCCTCCATGCAGGCCGAGGTCCCCCGGAGCCATGGCGAAGTTCTTGCTGGCGACAAGGTAGAATCCCCGGTCGTGCCTGGAGTAGGCCCCCCCGGCCCTCGCCGGCTCCTCGCGGCCGTCGTAGCCCGCCGCCAGGCCCGGGAATCCCTCGGTCTCCCCCAGAAAGCGGAACCTGCCCAGCAGCGTGACGTGATCGAACCAGTCGGTCTCGCCGGTGCCGGTCAGATTCCAGGCTCCGTAGGAAGCCCCGACCATCAGTCCCCTGGTCAGTCCCAGCGAGATGGAGAAGGTCAGGCCGTTGTCCGGGAAGGTGCCCATGCCCACGTAGTAGGTCCGCTTCGCGACCACGCCGGCGGTGGGTTCGAAGACCAGCCTCATCAGCTCCCCGGCGCCCGCCCAGCCGACAACGGCCGTCAACAGCAGCAGACAGAGCCGTCTCATCGGATACCCCCTCCAGCATGAAGGCTCACGCTCTCCTCGCCAAGGACGTTCCTCAGCCTATCCAGAAGCCCATCGGTGGGGTTCACCCGCAGAGAACGGGAGACCGCGCTGGCCCTCCGCCCGGAGGGGTGCCGCACGGTTACACGCACCCTGCCTCCACCGGGGGAGGCCTTTATGGCCTCCAATGCGCTGCTCAGCGTCTCCTTCTTGAGGGCGTCGCTTTCGATCACGATGTCCAGGCCGGCGCCCAGCTCCTCCCGGCACCTCTCCAGGGGGATGACCCTGCTGACGCAGAGCTTCCTGTCGCCCCGCCGCTCGCTGATCTCGCCCTCAAGGAAAACTGCTCTGCCCGTTTCCAGCAGGTCTCCGTAACGGCTCAGGCAGTCGCTGAACGCGATGACGTCCGCGCTTCCCTCCCTGCCCTCCAGGGTGACAAAGGCCATGTCCCCGTTCCGTGTGGGCAGCAGCCTCTTCTCCTTCACCAGGCCCGCAGTGGAAGCGTAGCGTCCCGCTGCGCCGTCCAGCTCCTCCACCCTGCAGGTGGCCAGCTGCGACACCTCGGCGTCGAAACGGTCCAGTGGATGGCCGGTCAGGAAGAAGCCCAGAAGTGATCTCTCCATCTTGAGCTTCTCGCCCAGATCCATGTCGTCGGTACGTACCAGCTCCGGCCGATGAGGCACCTCGCCGCCTCCGGCGGAGAACAGCGACATCTGCCCGGCCTCGCGAAGGCGGCGGAGCTTCTGTCCGTACTCCAGGCCCCGCTCCAAACTGGCCAGGAGGCTGGCCCGGTTCCCCTCCAGGCAGTCCAGAGCGCCCGCCCCGGTCAGGGACTCCAGGGAGCGTTTGTTGACGCACCCCTCCCCCACCCGCTCGCAGAGATCGTAGAGGTCCGTGTACGGCCCGTTCTCCTCCCTCTCCCGAACTATGGCCGAAGCCGGAACCTCGCCTACGTTCTTCACGGCCGAAAGGGCGTAGACGATCCTTCCACCGTCGTCGACGTCGAAGTTGACGCTGCTCTGATTGACGGAGGGGGGGACTATCTCCAGGCCCATTCTGCCGCACTCCTCCACCAGGGCGGTTATCTTGTCTATCTTGCCGATCTCGCTGGCCAGGTTCGCGGCCATGAACTCCGCCGGGTAATGGGCCTTCAGGTAGGCGGTCTGGTAGGCCAGTACCGCATAGCTGACCGCGTGCGACTTGTTGAAGCCGTATCCGGCGAAGCGCTCGATCTGGTCGAAAACCTCCTCGGCCGTCGCGCGCTCCACCCCCCGTTCCAGAGCACCCTCCATGAACCGCCTGCGCATGCCGGCCATCACCTCGGGGTCCTTCTTGGACATGGCCCTTCGAAGGATGTCGGCGTCGGCCATGGACATACCGGCCAGCCGGTTGGCTATGCCCATCACCTGCTCCTGGTAGATGATCACGCCGTAGGTCTCCGAGAGAATGTCCTCGAGGTCGGGGTGGGGGTAGTCGATGGTGAAATCCCGCTCCGGGTCCTCCATGCCCCTCTTGTTCTCGGCGTAGAGGTCTATCATGTGCATCGAGCCCGGACGGAAGATGGCCACCGACGCCACCACGTCGTCCAGCCTGCTGACCTCGATCTTCCGCAGTGCCTCCCGCATTCCCGAGCTTTCCAGCTGGAACACACCTATGGTTTCGCCGGCCCGTATCAGGCTGTAGGTCTGAGGGTCATCGAAACCCAGACCGTCAAGGCTCAGCGACGGGTCGCGGCGTCGGGCCATGTCGGCGGCGTGACGGATCACGGTCGTGGTTCGAAGGCCCAGCACATCGAGCTTCATCAGCCCCATCTTCTCCGCGGCCTTCATCTCGTACTGGGTAGTGATCTCCCCCTCCTTGGTCCTGTAGAGGGGAACGTAATCGTCCAGGCGGCCGGGGGTGATTATCACACCGGCGGCGTGAACAGATGCGTTGCGGGCGATCGCCACCAGATCCCGCGAGTACTCCAGCAACTCCTCCACCCGGCCGTCCCGTTCCCGCAGCTCGGCCAGATCCGGCACGGCCTCGACGACTTCGGCAAGGGGCGCGTCCGGGTCGGGAGCGGTGGCCACCAGCTTTGCCAGCCGGTCGCCCTCGTCAAAGCTCATTCCCATCACCCTGGCCACATCGCGGACCACCAGCCGGTTCTTCATGCGGTTGAAGGTGATGAGCTGGCATACGCTCTCGCGGCCGTAGCGGTCGATTATGTGGTGGATGATCTCGCCCCGCCTCTCGTAGCAGACGTCCAGGTCTATGTCCGGCATCTGCTTGCGGGCCGGGTTCAGGAACCGCTCGAAGCTCAGGCCGTAGGTGAGGGGGTTGATGTCAGTGATGTCTATGGCGTAGGAGACCAGGCTTCCGGCGGCGGAGCCCCTGCCCGGACCCATGGGGATATCATGGGAGAGGGCCCAGCGCCGGAGCTCGGAGACTATCAGGAAGTAGCCGGGAAATCCCATGTCGGAGATGATGCCCAGCTCGTGGTCCAGCCTGTCGGTCTCCCGCTCCTCGGGCTCCCGGCCCAGCCTGTTTCGCAGGCCGTCGAAGGAAAGCCTGCGCAGGTACTCGTCCATGCTCCCGTACTCCCGCGGAATCTCGAACTCCGGCAGCAGGGACTCGCCCCTGTCCAGGGAGAACGAGCATCGCTCGGCTATCCTGACGGTGTTCGTGAGACTCTCGGGAATCCAGTCGAAGAGCCTCTCCATCTCCAGGGGGGTCTTCACGTAGAACTCCTGCGTGGAGAACCGCATACGGTCCGGGTCCTCGAGCTTCTTTCCCGTCTGAAGGCACAGCAGCACCTCGTGTGCCCTCGCCTGGTCCCTTCTCAGATAGTGGGCATCGTTGGTTGCCGCGACCGGAGCCTCCATCTCCGCGCCCAGCTCGGCGAGGTCGCGCAGGATCCGCCTCTCGTCCTCCAGACCGTGGTCCATGAGCTCCAGGAAGAAGTTCTCCCTTCCCACGAGGTCCTGGTACCATCTGACGGCCTCCCTGGCGCCCTGCCTGTCACCGGCGAGGAGCCTCTGGGCAACCTCTCCCTGCAGGCAGGCGGACCCGATTATCAGGCCTTCGGAGTTCTCCTCCAGCGCTTTTCGGTCGATGCGGGGACGGTAGTAGAAACCCCTCACGTAGGCCATGGAGGACAGCCGGCAGAGATTGCGGTAGCCCCGCTCGCTGGCGGCCAGCAGCGTCAGGTGGTAGGGCTTGCCCA
The DNA here is from genome assembly GCA_964553045.1 of uncultured bacterium. Lineage (GTDB taxonomy): Bacteria > Fermentibacterota > Fermentibacteria > Fermentibacterales > JCC-6 > JAWLEP01. The sequence goes on from CAZKJG010000005.1 coordinate 97,207, forward strand.
CACCGCTGCCCCTGTCCTCCATGCTGCCGGAGGTCAGATAGGTCTCCATGCCGATGACAGGCTTGAGCCCGTGGCCCTCCATGACGTCGCAGAACTCCACGGCCCCGAACATGGTCCCATGGTCGGTAACGGCGGCCGCGGACATGCCGCTGTCCCGAAGGTGCTCGGCCAGCGGCTCGAAGCGTATGGCCCCGTCGAGAAGGCTGTACTCCGAGTGCAGGTGAAGATGTACGAAGTCGGTCATCAAACCTCTCTGCGCTTGTGTCTTCGGGCTCGAAGCGGGACGCTACTCCTCTTCTTCGTCCTCGTCCTCGCCATGCGCCTCCGGGGAGGCCCCTTCCCGCCGGGCCCCTCCCGCAGCTTCCTCGTCGGCGCTGCCGTACTCCTTCTCGAACTCCCGGTACTCCTCGTCGTCCGCCCGCTGCAGCAGGTCCTCGCCGTCCTTGCGGTGCCGCAGGGCAAGGTAGATCAGAGTCCAGCCGGAGGTACAGGAGGAGAGCCAGTAAGAGGCCACGGTAAGGAATATGAGCACCCCGGAGATGGCGCAGAGGGCCCCGCCCAGCCCTGTCCAGGCCGGCCCGGAGGCCACGGCTCCCACCGGGCTGAAGATGGTGGAGCCGGCGCCGACCAGCGCCGGAGCGAGCTCTCGCAGACCGGAGGCCACCGAATCGTAGAATATGTCGCCGCCCGTGAAGGGCGACATCGTGAACGAGACGAACTTGAGGGCGGCCGCCGCGAATGCGGCGAACACCAGAAGGCCCAGAACCCGCACCGCCGCGGAGACCAGGCCGTAGAGCAGCAGCCTCCAGGGCTGGCTGGTAATCGTGGAGAAGAGCTCGAACAGGCTCTCGAAGGTATCGCCCTTTGTGGAGGCAACGATCGCCGGAACCAGGCAGAAGGAGGCCACGAAGGCCAGGATTCCCAGAACTGCCAGCAGCGCCAGACCCCAGGCGGGCACTGCGGAGAGCCCGGCGATAACGGGGCCCACACCTGCGGGAATGCTGGCGACCAGTCCCAGTAGGAGGCCGCCCACGACGGCCAGCGCTATGCCCACCAGCAGAACCAGGGGGGTTATCAGCACCGGCTTGAAGTGCTTCCTGGCGAAGGCCTCGGCGTCCTTGCCGGAGTAGAAGTCGTCACCCCTCGTCTGCTCGAAGGCTATCCTGGCCACCTTCAGCGAGCCGCGAAGAAGCGCCACCAGGGCCAGCAGAAGACCCACGGCCAGCAGAATCACGGCGGGGACGCTCTCCCAGAAGACCCCCTCCGGCAGCGGAAGCAGCCTTCCGCCGTCCCACACGTGCCCCAGGGAGGCCCCGGACGCCAGGTACCCCAGGTTCACGAAGATGAAGATGCAGGCCCATCCGAAAAGCAGGGCCTTGACGTAGATCCACAGCTTCCTGGCGCTCAGCCCGTACCTGGCAGCGGCCGGGATGTCGCGAACGTCGAATCTCATCCTGTGCACCATCCTACCCCCCGGTCATCACATAAGAACCTGTTTCACTCCGGCCCTCCGTGCCGGCGGCGCCGTGGCGGAGAAGGCCGGACCCCTTCCATCTGCCTAGATAATATCACAAGGAACGTGGTGACCGGTAGGTCAGCGTGGCTCCGATCACCGTCCGGGCGCCGGCCTCCCGAAGAGCCCTGCCGGCGTCCCCCAGCGAGCTTCCGGTGGTCATCACATCGTCCACGAGGCACATCGTGGCTGCACTCCCCGGGTCGGACACGCACCGGTAGGCTCCCCGCACGTTTCGGCTCCTCGAGTCCCTTCCCAGCCCCACCTGCGTGGGCCGGTGGCTGCGGGCCAGGAGACGGCCGAGGGGTACGCCCGTCCTGCGGGAGAGCTGCCGCGCGATGAGCATGGCCTGATTGAAGCCCCGTTCCCGGAGGCGCTTCCGTGAAAGCGGCATGGGCACGAGGAGGTCCGAGGACCCGAGCCAGTCGCCCAGGTGCGAATGCATGACCTCGGCGGCGAGGGCGGCGGCCGCTCTCACCCGGTCGAACTTGAGCCTGTGCACCAGCCTGCCTCCGGAACCCGAGTGCATCAGAGCGCTGCGGACCGGCACGCCCCGGGCGTCCCTGCGTCCAGGGGCTGGATACAGACGGACGCTGCACCAGCCGCAGAGACGGTCCGAAGAATCCACGCCGGCCCCGCAGAGGCAGCAGGCCCTGCGGACGAAAAAGGTCAGCCCCTCCGCCGGTGCCGCAGCAGAAGGGCCGCTCCCAGGAGCAGGCCTCCCGCCAGCATCGCCAGGCTTATCAACTGGTTGTCGGTTATACCGGGCCTTCCGGCGATCTCGCTGTATCCCAGCAACATGTTGGGAGCGTGATCGAAGTAGCGGAGCTCCTCCGCGCCGAAACGGGTTGCCCCGTAGAGCCCCAGGAAGAGGCTGAATATGAAGCCGGGGAAGTGAGCCCTGCGATCTGCCCAGAGCAGCACGATGAGTATGTACAGACCGGCCAGGGACAGGTAGAGCTGTGCCGGATGAATGCTGTGAGGCCATCCCAGGGCCTGAGACGGCAGCGAACCCCTGGGAAAGCATACCCCCACCCAACTGTCGGTGGGCATGCCGAAGCAGCACCCGTTGAGGTAGCATCCTATTCGCGTGATGAACATGCCCAGGGCGAAGGAGGGGATCACGGCATCGGCCAGCTTCCAGAGCGGCCAGCTGCGCAGCCGCATCATCACGAATCCGCAGACGACGGCCAGCAGGACCCCGCCCAGCATGCTCAGGCCGTAGAGCCCGTTCCAGAAGGCCACCGCGTCCAGCCAGTCGCCCCGGTACTGGTCGAGGTGGGTGAGTACGTAGAAGAGCCGCGACCCCACTATGGCCGCCACCATGATCACTATAGCCAGGTCGGCCAGGCGGTGGGGCTCTATGCCCAGCCTTCGGGCTCGAACCTGGGCCAGCTTCAGGCCCAGAAGGAAGGAGATGGCCAGCATCAGACCGTAGCTCTTGACGGGAAAGGATCCGATATGGAAGAGGTCGGGGTACATTGATCTCCTCTCAAATCCGCGGCGGAAGGGTAATACTACCCAAACCCCGGCGAATCGTCACCATCCGCTGGCGGGTCAGATCACCCGCCAGGACACCCCCGCGCGAAGGGCCAGCCCCAGGAGGAACAGGCTGGTCACCATGCTGCTGCCCCCGTAGCTGACCAGCGGAAGAGGCAGCCCGGTAACCGGCATGAGCCCCAGCGCCATGCCCACGTTGACGAAGAGATGTATGGTGAAGAAGGCGGCCGTTCCCGCCACCATCAGGCTGCTGAAGGGGCTTACCGACCTGCGGGCTATCACGACCAGCCTCCACACGAGAATCCAGTAGGCGGTCAGCAGCAGCACGCAGCCCAGAAGACCAGTCTCCTCGGCCCAGACCGAGAATACAAAGTCCGTGTGACGGGCGGGGAGAAAGGCCAGACCCTTCTGTGCTCCGTGGAGGAATCCCTGGCCGGTGACGCCTCCCGAACCTATGGCGACCTGCGACTGGATTATGTTCCATCCGGCGCCCTGGGGGTCTGCGGCGGGGTTTATGAAGGTCATCAGTCGCTGCTGCTGGTACGGCTTCAGCAGATTCCAGATCATGGGCGTGACTCCCGCTATCGCGGTGTTGCCCCCCAGGAAGAGCAGCCACTTCCCGAAGCCCAGCTTCTTCCGTATCAGCACCACCACCAGCAGCAGGGTGAACCCGGCCCACAGCAGCACGTGCATCGAAGAGAGGGCCGCCAGAAGGGGGCTGAGGAGGAGGAAGAGCCATTCCGGTCCGAAGCCGGCCCAGACGAACATGGCGATTGTGAGCAGACACATGAATGCCGCCGTACCCAGATCGGGCTGGATCCAGGTGAGTATCACCAGGGGAAGGACGAAGACCACGACCCCCAGCTCCCTGCTGCGGATCCTGCGCCTCCGCATCTCCACGAGTCGCTTGGCCACGATAAGTATCAGAGCGGCCTTCGCAAGCTCGGAGGGCTGGATCCTCAGGGGCCCCAGAACCAGCCACCTTCCCGCGGGACCCGATCCCAGGGGAATGACTACGACCAGAAGAAGGCACACGGCCGCCCACACGAAGGTGGACAGCTCGTCCATCATCCTGCCGGACAGGGAGTATCCTGCCCACATGGCCGCCAGTCCCATCGCCACCCAGATCAACTGCCTGGTGAATATGCTGCCGCTCTCCAGGGCGCTGGAGGCCGAGTAGACCGTCATCAGCCCCATCGCCAGCAAGGCGGCCGTGGCCAACAGCAGCATAACGTCCGGGCGCTCTCCCTCTCGCATCACCTGGCCCCCTCATCCTGCCGGGCGCCGCTCTCCAGGTATTCCGCCAGCACCTCCGAGGCTACGCGGGCCGCGCTGCCTCCACCGGTGCCCGCGTTCTCCACCACCACGGCGAAGGCCAGCGGCCGCGGCTCCCTGACGAAGCCCATGACCCAGGAGTGCGGCTCCCCCGGAACCTCCGCCGTACCGCTCTTCGCGTACACCTCCCAGGGCAGCCGTCCCATCGCCCCGTGCAGCGTGCCTTCCGGGTCGGCCACGGCCCTTCTCATTCCGGATTCCAGTATCTCCATGGTGGACCCGGCCAGGGCGGAATCGGGGAACATCGGCCCGGCAAGGGCGGTGTCGGCCGACATAACAATCCGAACGGGCGGCATCCCGCCACCTCCGGCTATTCGACCCGCCAGCATCGCCACCTGCAGCGGAGTGGCCAACAGCTCGCCCTGGCCCACAGCCAGGTTCAGGAGGTTGCCCCGGCCCCACCCGTCGGGCCCGTAACGGCGGTTCAGCTCCTCGGCGTCCGGCACCAGCCCCGACCTTTCCCCCGGAAGTAACCCCGTAACTTCCCTTCCCAGACCCATCGACCGGGCGAACTCGGCCAGTCCGTCCACGGTTCCCAGCTGCACCGCCTGGTAGAAGAAGATGTTGCAGGAGTAGGCCAGCGCGTCGACGACCTCCAGCCTTCCGTGGCTGGTCCAGCAGCCGAAGTCCGTCCCGCCCAGGTGGTAGCTCCCGTAGCAGGGGTCCGGCAGGTAATCCGCATCCATCAGTCCGCTCTCCAGCAGATAGGCCGCCGTCACGAGCTTGAAAGTCGACGCCGGCGGGTAGCTGGCAGCCCAGGCCCTGGAGAGAAGAGGCTTCTCGGCGCTGCCGGCAAGGCTGTCCCAGCCCGAGGCGCTTATGCCTCTGTTGAGCCTGTTCGGAGGAAAGGTCGGCTCCGATGCGATGCAGAGCGCGTCCCCCGTTCGCCAGTTCAGCACCACCATGGCCCCGGGGTGGCCCGTCTGCTCCAGCCGGTCAGCCGCCAGCTGCTGCAGCACCGCGTCTGCGGCCAGGCGCAGCGAATCGCCGGGCACCGGAAGCCTGTCTTCGGGATTGCCGAATTCCTCCACGATCCTTCCGTAGGCGTCCACGATCTCCCGTCGGTAGCCCGGTGCCCCCGTCAGCTGCGAGTCGAATACCTCCTCCAGGCCGGCCCTTCCCACCGTGCGGCCCCTGCCCGCCAGGTCCTGCGACGGACCCACGTATCCCAGCAGATGGCAGAAGGCCCGGCCCATGCGGTAACGTCTCTGGGGTACGGCATCCAGTATGACGCCGCCCAGTCTGTGTATGTTGTCCGCCAGTCCGGCCACTTCCTCCACGGTCAGGCCTGTCTTGATGGCGAAGGGTATGTAGGGGGAGCTTTGGCTGGCCCTCTCGATGGCGGAGGCGACCTCCGCATCCTCCAGGCCCAGCAGCGAGCCAAGCAGCCCGGTATCCGCCGGGTCGAACTCGGCGGGGACAACCGAAACCATGAAGACCGTCCTGCTGTCGGCCAGAACCCTGCCCGCGCGGTCCAGGATCACGCCCCTGGGGGCCGGCCGCTCTATTACACGGATGTGGTTGCTTTCGGAGAGCCTGGCGTAGTAGTCGCCCCTGATCACCTGCAGATAGACCAGGTGGGCCAGGATCACGGCCATGCCCAGCGTCAGCACGGCGATATAGGTCTTCCAGGGCCAGCCGCTTCTGGAGAAGCTCTCGGTCCTCATGTCCGGGCCCGGGCCCTCGGGATCATGCCGGCGAAGCCGGAAAGGAGGGAAAGGGCCAGGAACAGGAAGGATGTGAGCGCCGCCCTCCACGCAACGGGAGCCAGGTAGGCGGGGAGGCTCACCAGCACCGGCCTGCCCACCAGGATGACCACCACCAGGTCGAAGACCACGGCCGCCGTGGCCACCTCCAACAGCATGCCCAGCGACGAGTGCCTGGCCAGGGATCCCCGAACGGCGGTGGCGGCCGCCAGCGCCAGAAGGGCCGCCAGAGAGTAGGCCCCTGGCGGCTGCTTGAGCATCGCTCCCAGCAGGAGGCCGGACCAGAAGGCTCCGTCTATCCGCCAGCGGTAGCCCCTTCGGTGGCCGAGGTAGACCAGGGTGATGATGTAGACGCAGGGCACCGCCCTGGATGGCAGGATCACCTCGAGTAACAGCTGGCCCGTCATGGCGGCGAACAGTACGGCCAGGGCCCCTACCTTGCCGCCCCTCATGTCTTCCCGTCCGCCGGCGGCGGAAGCAGGATTATGACCTCCTCCACGGCGGTCATGTCCACGGCGGGTTCCAGTCTCAGACGCTTCTCCAGGCCCGGCTGGCCGTCTTCTGAGCTGCTCACCTCTCCCACTTTTATGCCCGCCGGGTAGAGGGTCCCCCCCGCGCTCACGGTGTAGACCATTTCCCCCGGCCTCACCGAGGCCGCGATGTCCACATGCACCATGTCAATCCGCCCCCGGGCGTCCGAGCGCACGATCCCCATGGCCCCGGACGGGTAGACGGCCGCCGCGAGCTGCACAGCGGGGTTGGTTATGGGAAGGGCCACGCAGGTGGCCTCGTCAACCCGATCCACCACACCCACGAGGCCGGCCGGAGTGATGCATACCGCGCCCTCCCGAACGCCGTCGTCCCGCCCCCTGTCCAGGACCATCTCCATTCCGGCCACGATGCCCTCTGAGCGGTACAGGACGCGTCCGGCCACGGTACCCCTGGCCACAGTGCGGGTTATTCCCAGCATGCGCCGGTACCTCTCGGACTTCAGAGCCGACTCCCGCAACCTGGCGTTCTCCAGGGAGAGGGCGGTCACCGCCTCCCGCAGTCTTGCCGTTTCCGGCCTTCCGGAGTCCCCGAGGACCAGGTCGGCGAACCTGGCTCCCAGCCAGCCGGCGGCGCCGCTGAGCGCACCGCCTCCGAACAGGAGCACGAGGAGCGACACCAGCAGGTAGACGTAGAGCCTCGCCCGGCTGCCGCCTCCCCGGTCGCTGCCTCCGATGGGGGCCATGCTAACCCTCCAGCAGGAGCTTTCTGTACGTGTAGATATCCTCCAGTATTATCCCCGCTCCCAGCACGGTGCAGGAGAAGGGATTGTCGGCCACCCGGATGGGAAGGCCGGTCTCGCTGCTCAGCAGGCGGGCGATGCCCCTCAGGGTTGAGCCGCCTCCGGTGAGTACTATTCCCCGGTCGACTATATCGCTGGCCAGCTCGGGCGGTGTCCGCTCAAGCCCGTGCCGCACCGCTTCGGTTATGGCCGCAACCGGCTCCTGCAGCGACTCCCTGACATCGGAGGAGCGTATGGGATAGGTCCTGGGAATGCCGTTGACGAAGTCCAGCCCGCTGACATCCATCACCCGGTCGTCGCTCTCCATCACGGTGCCCAGCGTAAGCTTCACGTTCTCTGCGGTTCGATCACCCACCAGAAGGCTGTAGTGCTTCTTCAGGTAGGAGGCTATGGCCTCGTTCATCTCGTCGCCGCCTATGCGTATCGAGTTGTTGGCAGCAATCGTGGAGAGGCTGATTACGGCGATCTCCGTGGTGCCGCCGCCGATGTCCACGACCATGTTCCCCACCGGCCGGGATACCGGCAGACCGACGCCCACCGCAGCGGCGATGGGCTCCGATACCAAAAACACCTCCCTGGCTCCCGCCCGCTCCAGGGCGTTGCGGACCGCCGAGACCTCGACCTCGGTGATCCCGCTGGGAACGCACACCAGTACCCTGGGACGCATGGACATATGGCTGCTCTGGGCCCTCTCGAAGAATGCCCTCAGCATGGCCATGGTGGCTGTTGCGTTGGTTATCACCCCGTCCTTGAGCGGACGGATCGCTTCCAGTGAGCCCCCGGTGCGCCCGAGCATGGCCTTGGCCTCGCTGCCCACGGCCACGACCTCGCCGGTCTCGCGCTCTATGGCCACCACGCTTGGATCCTCCAGCACTATGCCCCTGCCCTTGGAGTAGACAAGTGTGTTAGCCGTACCCAGGTCTATGGCCATGGAGGTGGAGAGAAAGGACCCCCTACCCCTGAAAAGAAAACCGAAGAACCCCAAAGTTGCCCCTCCCCATTTGCTGTGGCGGTTGCATAAGCAAAACGCAGCCCTGCGTCAACTGTCATGAAGGAGAGAAATCCAGTTAACTGATCTCCAGGAAGATGGCGGGAGGAGCGGCGGGAAGGCAAAGCGAGATTTGTTAACGCGACCTACCTGTCGGGGATATGCCACGCCGGACCCCAGCGTCGCTGCAGGGGAACGGAGTCGACGGGCACCGGAACATCGAGGCTCCAGACCGCGGGGGGCGGAGGATCGGGCTCTTCGATGCTTCGAATTGCCATATCCAGGCCCTTCTCCGCCCCGGAAAGGCGCCAGGAAGTGGGCCAGGCGGTGTATATGTCCCCGGGGCTGGCGGAGGTGATCTCCGCCCTTCCATCCTCCCACTCCATGGAGGGAAAGGCGCTTCCCGGGGAGAGCTCAACTTCCATCGTATCCCGAGCTTCCGGCAGGGAGACCACGGTCCAGGTTACGGCGGACCCGGCGGTTGCCCCTCCCAGGGAGATGACCCACTGCGGAAGGCGCAGGGGGAATCCGGTGCGCACCAGGCAGACGAGGTCGGAGCAGTCCAGCAGAGCATCGCCAAGGGGAAAGCCATCCGGGTAGAATGTGGCCCGGCCCTCGTCGGGGTAGTAGACCAGGGATCCGGTGGTGTCACTGCGCAGGGAAACCACGGGATGGCCGTCGGGACCGTAGAAGTCCGCCCGCAGCAGTGGGGCACCGGCGTCACCCCAGAGGACGAAGGGACCCTCGGCCGCGAGATTTGGTCCGTCCAGTCTCGCTCGCCCCCTTATCTGAAATACGTCCAGCCTCTCCAGGGCCAGCGACACTCTGGCCGCGTACACGTCCCGGGCGCCGCGCAGTTCCTCCCTGCGGGGCATGGAGGGCCCGCAGGCCAGAACCGCCATGGCCGCGGCAGCGGTCAGGAGCCTAAGCGCCGTACTTCTTCTCCAGAGCGGAGATTCGACGGTCCAGCTCCAGCTCCTTGGCGTACTTCTCCTGGCGGGCCAGGAGCGCCTTGTTGTCGGGGACTTTCTCCAGAAGGGTATCCAGCATGCTGAGGGCCTTCTCCCTGTCCCCGGACCTTGCGGTGGCATCGACCTTCTTGACCAGTTCGCTGAGCTTGGCCATCCGCTATCCTCTCATCACCGGCTCTATCGAGCACATCTGCAGAAACTCCGACACCTTCTCGGCGTACACCGCGAATTCTCCATTTCCCCCCAGCCGGCACGCCGAGCAATCTCCATGGTAATCCGTTCCTCCGCTCGCAGCAAGCCCGTAAGTGCGGGCGGTTCTCTCGAGGTGTGCCGTCAGGCGCGCGTCGTGTCCGGGGTAGTAGACCTCCACGCCCGCCATCCCGCTGGCCGCCAGGGAACCGATCAGGGACGAGATCTCCTCCGGCTGGCGGGGCAGCAGACCCGGATGGGCCAGAACCGGCAGGCCGCCCTCGTCACGGATGAGCCCCATGGCCGACTCCGCCGACAGCCGCCGCCTCTCCACGTAGGCCGGACGGCCCCTTGCCAGGAACCTGTCGAAGGCCTCCCGTTCGCTTTCCACATAGCCCCTGTTGACCATCACCTGGGCTATATGGGGCCTCCCCACCACTCCCTGTCCGGCGGCTCTGGTCACCTCGCCGTCCGGAACATGCATCCCCATCTCCGCGAGCTTCTCCAGTATGCGGGGATTCCTGGTGTATCTGGCCCTTCGAATGCGCTCCAGGGCACGGCCCAGCGGTGTGTGGGGGGAGCAGAGCCGGTCCAGCTCCGCTTCGGGGAAGTATCCCAGCAGGTGGGCGGAGCCTCCTCCGGCCAGGTCGACGCTGAGCTCCACCGCCGGTATGAGGGCAAGACCGCGGGATTCGGCGGCCTCACAGGCCTCGGGAATGCCGGCCAGGGTGTCGTGATCGGTGACCGCAAACGCTCCCAGTCCCAGGGCGCAGGCCATCTCGACCAGCCTGGAGGGGCTGTGGTCGCCGTCGGAAGCCGTGCTGTGCGTGTGCAGGTCTACCTTGGTCACGTCACCTCCCGGGCGCATGAATATAGCCTAGGTCCGCAGGGGTGCAAGACCGGTCTCGACAGAGCCGCCGATAGACGTAGACTATTCTGTATGGGTGCGCGCGAATGGACCCGCATACGGGCGTCGAGAGCCAATCCGGATCCGGTCACCAGGGCCGCCTGCCGATGGGCGGCATCCGGTTTCCCTTCCAGGGGATACCGGGGACCGGTTCCGCCGCCGGACCATTCCCTCGCGCCCCTGCTGAGCGTGGAATCCGGGGCAGACGGGGCCCGCCGCCGGGCCCTGGAGCTGGCGGCAGGCTGGATGCTCAGGAGGAAGGCCCTGCAGAACCCCTGCCGTCGAATGCTGCGTATGGGAGTGGGGGCGGTGGCGGTCAAGGGCTGGGATCTGGCGCAGACCGTCTACCCATTTCTGGGAGCGAGGCCCATGGGCGACGTGGACCTGATGGTTCCGGCCCCCCAGCTTGCCGAGGCCGCCGGCGCATTCAGAGCCTGCGGGTGGAGGGCGCTGAGTCCCGGGTGGGGACTGCTTTCCTCCGAAACGGTATCCGAGCTGAAGCTGGCATCGGAAAGGGGCGTCCTGGTGGAGCTGCACACCCATCCCTTCTACTACCCCGCGCTGTTCCCCGGCAGGGCTTTCCGAAGTCTCAGCGCCCCCGAGCGGAGTGTGGAGCCCGACCTCGGGGCGCCTTCCTGGCCGGCGGCGCTCGCTATGCTGCTCGTGCACGCTCTCACCGAGAGCGAGGTCATATCCCGGCAGTGGGTTGACATCGCGGCCGTCTGCCCGAAGTTATCCGGAAGCGAAGAATGGCGTGAGCTCTGCCTGTGGCTGCGCCGTTCCGGGCTGGGCGCCGCCGCCGGAGAGCTCCTGGAGGCCGCAGCCGAAATGGACGCGCCCGTTCCCCGGGCGGCCCTGACGTCGCTGTCGGCGGGCCCCGACAGGCGCCGGGTACTGGCCGCCATCCGGGCCCGACATGGCCTTCCTACGGCCGTGGCCGTTCTGCTGGGCGGCTGGCGGGGCCTGTCTCTGGGCGCCGCGCAGCTGCATCGAATCGTTTTCCGAGGAGGGCCCCTCAGGGCGCGCTGATCCCGGTCAGGGGCAGCCAAGCGGAGAGGTACGCCGGATGAGAAAGGTCATGTACGTAAGGGATCCCGTGCTGGGCAGCGTGAGGCTCTCGCCGATACAGGAGGCCCTGCTGAAGACCGTCGAGGTCCAGCGACTCAGCTTTGTGCATCAGCTGGGAACCACCTTCCAGTGCTACCCCGGGGCCCACGGCATGCGACTCTCCCACGCCCTGGGAGTCTCCCACCTGGCAGGCAGGATAGCGCGACAGGTTTTGGAGGAACCCGCCGGCGAAGACTGCGGCGAACGGTCGGGCATGGTGAGCATGCTGGAGGCCGCGGGAATGCTGCATGACATTGGCCATACCCCCTGGTCTCACACCCTCGAGCCCCTCTACCTGGAGCTTACCGGCGAAGATCACATGGACCTGGTGTCGGACCTGGTCACGGGCCGGGGAACTATGGGCATAAGGGGCTGCGGCAAGATCCCCGGCATACTGCACGAGCACGGCGTGGACCCCGAGGACGTGGCGGCACTGATCTGCAGCCGCTACGGAGGAAAGCCCTTCCTGCAACAGATGATCTTCGGCGAGGTGGACGCCGACATGCTCGATTACCTGCAGAGGGATTTCCACTTCACCGGGGTTGCCTTCGGGCACATAGAGGTGGACAGGCTCATCAGCACGATGGTGGTCCACCGTCAGAGGCTGATGTTCCTCTCCAAGGGCCTGGACGCCGTCAGGGACTTCCTGCACGCCCGGCTGCAGATGTACTCCAGCGTCTACCTCCACAAGAAGACCCGGATCGTTGACCAGATGCTGCTTCGGGCGGCCCGCAGGAGCATCGTGGAGCTGGAGGAGGTCCCCGACTTCGTTCGAATGACCGACGACGAGCTTCTCAGCTTCCTGTGCCGGGGGTCCTCGGACCAATGGGTTCGGGAGATGGCTTGGCGGGTCAAGTACCGGCAGGGCCTCTTCTCCAGGGTGTTCAGAATAGACGCCCCCACCAGCACGGAGACCGAGAAGGGTTTCCTGCGTTCACTGGCCGACACCGGCGATGAACCCGCGGGGATAGCCGCCGGGCTGGAGAGGGACATAGCCAAAGAGGCCGGTATAGACCCGCGTCTGGTGATCGTGGACCTTCCCCTGGAAGCGGTAAAGGTGTCCGAGGAGCGATTCACCAGGCTGGACATACGTTTCCTGGACAAGCGGGGACGGGTCTTGGGCCTGGACGAGCTGGATCCGGCCTTCGGCAGCTACCTTCGCAGTGCCGTGCCCAACAGGAGCCTGCTGACCATCAGCTGCGCGCCCGAACACAGAGGCGCGGTGCGCAGAGCCTGCCACAGCGTTTTCAGAAAGACGGCCACGCCGCTGTTCGGCTGGGATGATGAGGAGGAGAACGGGGAGGTCTAGCGCTCGCCGTCCAGCACCACGGCCGGGGTCACCTTGCCGCAGTTACCGCAGGTGAATACCATGTGCTCCCACATGCCTATGCTCAGGTACCAGCGGATCCTGTCGTTGTCCGGGCGCTCCATGGAGCTTTTGCAGCCGGGGCAGGTCCAGCTTACCTGACGTCTGCCTCTAAGCTCCTCCAGGGCGTCCTCCAGGATGGGTACGTACTCCTCGTTGCCGGATTCCTCTGCAACCTCGGCCGGCGTCTTGCCCTTGTCGTTGCGGATGTAGGCCAGCGCTCCCCTGTCCAGCAGCAGACGCACCAGCTCCTTGGAACCCTTCCGGCCGGCCGCGTAGTGCAACGGGGTGTTTCCCCTGGAGTCCTCTGCGTTGAGGTCCGCCCCGGCGTCCAGGAGCAGAGCGCTCACGGCAACGGTGCCGTTCCGGACCGCGAGGTGGAGGGCTGATATGTCTCCGCTGCTGGCGGAGACCACCGAGGCCCCCGCCGAGATCAGGGCCTCGACGAGCTGCGGACAGTCCTTGGCGGACGCCAGCTGCAGCGCCGTCTCGTCCATGGGGCCGATGCGCATATTGATATCGGCGCCCCCGGAGGCCAGGTTCTCGATGATCCTGTGCACCGCGCCGTCGGGGATCGACTCGCTTCCGCAGACGGTGTTTACGAAGATCTGCAGCAGGTTCTCTCCGCTGTCCTTGTCTTCGGTCTCCAGCTTCAGGCCGCCTTCGGAGAGGGAGACCATCCTGTCCCAGTCGGGCTTGTCGGACTTCATTGCGGATACGAACTTCTTGCTGGAGCTTCCGAACAGGGCCAAGGATAAACCTCCACGGATATCGTCCTGGTACGGCGCTCGATTCAACGGGAGAAGATCCCGCGACTCATCCCGGCCGCGGGAGTACCCGGAGTACGGGGTAATATATGGATCGGGAGGCCCATCCACCATACCCGGAGGGCTCCCTGGGGGGGCGCGGCGAGAGGCCCGAAGAGCCGTTCTATAGGTCCTCCAGCCGCTGCCAGGAAACCGCCCTTACGCCCTCCAGCCTCGAGAGATCGCGCACGAGCCCCACACCGTCTACGGAACCCTGACGCATTCGAAGGTGGAACAGCATTCTGTACGTGCCCTCCTCACCCTGGAGCTCCATCTCGGTGTACTTGATCTCGATGCCGGCGGACCTTATGGCATCCACCACCTCACCGGGTATTCGGTGTGAGAGGTGGTCGGCGCAGGTGACAAGCATGTCCCTGTACACGGCAGTCGGAATGTAGTCCTCCAGCCTGTCCAGCACGATGAGGATGAGAAATGCCAGCACGGCGGCCACGCCCGTCATCAGAAGAAGGCCCAGGGCAGCCAGAACGCCGGCCACCGCAGTGAACCAGACGCATGCCGCCGTGGTCAGCCCCCGGACGATGTCACCGGTCTTTATGATCGCCCCGGCCCCCAGAAATCCGATTCCCGTGACCACACCGGCCACCACCCTGCTCACGTCCGCCTGCACCGCGGAAAGCCGGCTGCTGCTGGCCAGGTCTAGGCCGGCCATGACCACAAGGCAGGAGGCTACCGACACCAGCATGTGGGTTCGAAGCCCGGCGGGCCTGCCGTGCATCTGCCGCTCGATTCCAACCAGGGCCCCGGAGGCGGCAGCCACTCCGATGCGCAACAGCCAGGTCTCCAGGTTCAAGAGTCCCCCCTTATGCCGAGAAGGTCCAGGATCTTCAGGGCCAGGGCCTCGGGCATGTAGGGCTTTCGGATGAAGCCGACCCCCGGGCCTCCCAGATCCATGTCACCCGAGCTCATTGACTCGTAGCCGCTGGTGAAGAGTATGGCCATGTCGGGCCATCGCTCGCGGCAGATCCTGGCCACTTCCTGCGAAGGCGTCCCCTTCATGTTGACGTCCAGGATGAGCACGTCGAAACCCTCATGCTCGAAGACGGCAAGGGCCTCGTCGCCGTTTCCCGCTCCGGCGACCAGGAATCCGTAGTGCTCGAGTATCTGACGGGTGGTCTCCCGGACCAGGGTCTCCTCCTCGGCCACCAGAACGGATATGCCGCTGCCGCTGATCTCCTCTTTCTCCTCGGTTCCGGCTGGGCGGACTCCCCCCTCGGCGGCCCGGAGCAGCACGCGGAAGGTGGATGACCTCGGCTCCCGGGTGAAGATGATCATTCCCCTCTGGGCCCTCACGGCCTGATAGACGGAGGCGATGGCGGCCCCGAACCTCTTCTCTATCTCCAGAGGGTCGCTGTCCTCCGACTCCAGCAGGTCGCGCAGCTCCAGGGGCACCACACTGCCGTCGTTGAGGCTTACGCTCACGCATGGGATGGAGCAGAGCAGACCGCACTTGCCCGAGAATCGGGGATCCGTGCCCGGCTCGCCGACGTACTCCACCGATATGGATATCCTGCCTCTTCCCTCCAGCAGCTCGCTGGACCTCAGCGCAAGGCTGTAGAAGATCTGGCGCAGCAGCGAACGGTCGGCCATCATCATGGGAATCGAACGGCCGGTGGATACCTCCAGGGATACCGCCCGGGGAAGAACGCTCCTGAGGGCTTCCGTTATCTCGGTGACCTCCTCCACCGGATCGAGCGGGCGGTCCGAGGTCTCCCGCATGGCCGATGCCTGAAGCAGCTCGTCGGATATCGATGCCGCCCGCTCTGCGGCGGACAGTATGGCCTTGAATCTCCTGCCGTCATGGCTCTCGGGCGGATGAACTGCCTCCCCCAGCGACGCGGCGCCGATGATGCCGGCGAGCAGGTTGTTCAGGTCGTGGGCGAAGCCCCTCACAACCGTGGACATGATGGCCAGGCTGCTGGCGGCGATGCGGTCGTTCAGGGTTCTCTCCCCCGCCTCTGCCGGGTCGCGAAGCCCGGAGGCATCCATGAGGGTGAGGACTCCGCCGTCTTCGCCCGCGGTCGAGGCGTCGACCTCGGTCAGTGTCGCCAGCACCCTGACCCGTTCTCCGGTAGAGTGCTCCAGAGTCCATATCTCCGGGCCCAGGGGGCGGAGGTCGGCGAGGCTGACTCGCTGGTCCTCCTCCAGGCACGGAAGGGCGGAAACCCTCATGCCGACCGCATCCCCGCGGGTTACCTCCAGCAGCCGCTGCGCCTCCCGGTTCAGCTCGGTCACAAATCCATCCGGGTCCAGGAACACGAGCGCCGGGCGGTCGGCCGAGCGCATGACCGACGTGCCGGAGGGCCGGGTATCCCGTCTGTCCTCCCGCAGCCGGGCCCGAGAGGCCGGCGGGCTCTCGGTGCGCTCACTGCGCCTCTGCCTGAAGAAGGTAAGTACAATCGCCAGAGGGATGAGCAGCAGCGCGGCCACAGCAAAGCTGCGCGGCGACAACCAGTTGCCGTCCCAGGCGCTCTCCGCTGTCTGGAGGAAGACGGCCGTCGCAGCCAGCGCTAACGAGCTCACAGCAGCCGCACCCCCTCCCTTGGACCTCCCCTGCGACGTCACCCTTAGTGTGCCGTATGGCGTGAACGTGGTCAAGAACCGCGTGAGAGCGCTATCGCAGGATAAATTGACAGGCCTTTATTCATATCCTATGTTTCAGTCGAGCTATAGGGGTCAAATTAGCTCAAGGGGTCAATTAGTATACCTTAGAGAGAGGGGTCACCAGACATGGCGGATCTCGTAAACGGCACGAGGGAGCTGCTTGAGAAGACCGGGCGAAGCCCAAAGACCGCGAACAGCTACCTCTCCCACATTCGAAGACTCATCAAGACCTTCGGTGACAGGGCGGACAGCCTTACCACCGAAGAGCTGAAGAAGTACCTCGAAGGGCTGGTTGACGAGGGCAAATCGCTCTCCTACATAAACCAGGCCCAGAGTGCGATTCGGTTCCTCTACACGAAGTTCCTGGAGAAGGAGAACCCCCTTCCCGGTCCCGGCATAGTCAGCAAGAAGGTTCCCCTCCACGGGGTCTTCAACAGGGAGCAGGTATACAACATCCTGCACAACGTCGGCGAGCTGAAGTACCGCCTGGCCCTGATGCTGGTCTACTCGTCCGGTCTCAGGGTGGGAGAGACCTCCTACCTGCGCACGGCCAACATCGACATGGACAACCGGGTAATCCACGTGAACAACAAGGAGGGTGAGCCCATAAGGGACACCATCCTCTCCGACGTTTCGGTAGACGTTCTCAACCGCTACCTCAATGCCCGCACCGACAGCTCACCCTACCTCTTCCCGGGAAGGGGCAAGTCGAACTTCGTGTCCTCCAGGACTATACAGAGGGCATTCACGGAGGCCCTGCTGAAGGCCGGAATCGAGGAGCACGCCACACTGGGATGGCTGCGCCACAGTTTCGCCGTCCATCTGCTGGAGGACGGCATCGACCGCAGGCTGGTGCAGAACCTCCTGGGGATCAGCACCCCCTCGATGATCACCCCCTACCTCAAGCTGGCGAAGAAGAGGAGCCCGCTGCGGGTGATGAGTCCCATCGACCGTTTCTACGAGGTGGAATAGGAGCGAATCTCGGGAAACCTTCCCGAGATTCGCTTGAGCAGAAGGGCCCGAGCGGGCCCTTCTGCATATCCCGGTCCAATACCGCCGGCTGCGGGGAAACCTTCCCGAGATTCGCTTGAGCAGAAGGGCCCGAGCGGGCCCTTCTGCA
>CAZKJG010000005.1:114727-148887 GCA_964553045.1 uncultured bacterium
TATCCCGGTCCAATACCGCCGGCTGCGGGGAAACCTTCCCGAGATTCGCTCATGCAGCGGCCGACGGCCCCAGAGACTATCGTAGTACGGTCACGGTCCTGACATACGAGGCGCCTTCGCCGTCGAAGACCCTTACCAGGTAGCAGCCCGAAGACCATCCAACCAGGTCCAGTACGGTCTCGCCGGTGATGGTGCTCCGATGCATCAGCCTTCCGGAGAGGTCGTAGACTCGAAGCCTCCAACTGCCCCGCGGGGGCTTCACCACCATCGATGCCCGGCAGGGGTTGCTGACCCTGAAAAAGCCCCCCGGCCGCCCGGCCGGCCCCTCCGTCACTCCTGTCTCCAGCGAGGTCGCCAGCGCCCAGGCGTGATGCGGTTCGGGCTCCTGGTCCTGCAGGCCGGCCATGACCACCGGGGAGGGATATGCGGGATCCAGGGGAGGAACCACGCTTACGTTGTAGACCCGCTCGGTGAAGGGCTGCTCCCAGACCAGCTCGCCGGTGGCAGCGTCCACCAGGGTGACCCTCTTGCCGTTGACCGCTCCGCCCGCCACGCAGGGAACCGGCTGGCCGTCCACCCATACAGATTCCGCCCACGCCACGCTCCAGGTGTTGGAGCCGGTAGCGTAGGTCCACAGGACCTCCCCGTCGCTTCCGTTCAGACACACCGTCCCGCCGTCATCGCCGGCCAGCGCAGCCTCGCCGATTCCGTCTGAGTTCAGGTCGGGGCCGCCGCATACGTCCAGGAGCCAGCCTCCCAGCGAGGTGTTGGCCCACACCTCGGTCCCCCCCAGGTTGAAGGCCCGGGACTGGCCGTCCCAGGTCGATGTGACTATCAGAGGCGTGGTATCCTCCCGGTCCAGAAGGGCCAGACCCATGACATCCCCCCCACCGTCGGCTGACCAGAGCTGCGAGCCCGTGGATCCGTCCAGAAGGACCACCGTGCCGGTGGCGTAGGAGTTGCCCCCTATTCCCAGGCAGACCTCCTGCACGTTGTCTTCGTTCACGTCGGGAACGGCCATGATGTCCTCCACCGCGTCTTCGGCCCAGGTGGTCCAGAGGGTGTCGCCGGACAGGCCGTCCAGACAGGCCGCAAGGCCGGTTCCGGAGGAGCCGGTGGTGCCGAAGCCCCCTATCGCCTCCGGGTGGCCGTCGCCGGTCCAGTCGTCCATCAGGTCGCAGCAGTAGCCCCAGCCCGTTCCGCCGGGAACAGCGTTGTAGGCGCTCCACTGCCAGATCACATCCCCGGTGGCTCCGGAGACGGCTATCAGGCACCTGCCGGGAGGGTCGTATCCGCCGGGAGTGGCCATCAGTATGTCCCCCAGTCCGTCCCCGTCCACGTCCGGGGAGGCCACCAGGCCCTCATCCTGGTAGATGCCCTTGCACTGGTCGGAGGTCCAGAGCGTGTCCCCTTCCGCCCCCGACATCGCCCACAGGGTGGGCTGATCGTCCCAGAAGTTCAAGCCGCACGCCACGTCCGGTATGCCGTCGCCCGAAACGTCACCCAGGGAGACCGAGGCGTAGACGCCTCCGGTTGTGACGTTGGCCCAGAGGGTGTCCGGTGCTGCGGCAAAAAGAACCGCCAGGGCAAGAGCAGTCATTTTTATGGCCTCCTTTGGCTCGCATACCGGCAATTGCCGCCGGTTTCGGCTTCGGCTTCTTCTTCAGTATCCTTCAATATATGAAGAAGGCGGCGGGCACGATCCCGGCGGCGCCTTTCTGTCCCCCGAGCTTTTGCCCATATTCACCATGAATGCCGGACTGCCCATCCTTCGGGAGAGCTGACATGACTCTGCTGTTTGCGTGCCTTCTGTGCTTCGCCGACATCGCACCCCTTCCGCCCCCCTCCCCGGGAAACAGGGCCCCCCTGGGTCCGGCCATTCCGCAGATGCCGGTGGAGGTGATCCTCCATCCGCCTCCGGCGGGCAAGCTCTTCCTGCAGGACCTCTGGCGCATAGAGCTGATAAACACCACAACCGAGAGCTTTACCGTCTACCTGCATCTGGAGGTCGAGAAGGAGGGAGAGGGGCTGATAATGGAGGCCACCTCTTCGGAGTTTCCACTTCCACCGGGGGCCACGATAGTGGCGGAGACGGACATAAGCCCCATCGAGTCAACCTTCTACTACCCCGAGTACGAGGACATACTCCTGCAGGCCGGCAGCTTCCCGAGCGGCAACTACATCGTGACCATACAGGTCTACCAGGCCGGGGGCGACCTTCTGGGCGAGGGGAGCTTCCAGCAGGACTCCGAGAACCTCTCCCCTCCCCGCCTGGTGCATCCGGAGCAGGGGGCATCCGTATACGGGGAGATACCGGTCTTCACCTGGCTTCCTCCCGCTCCGGCCCTCCCGGGCGGCTGGCACTACAGGCTCACGGTCACCGACCTGGTGGAGGGCCAGTCAGCCCGGGGCGCACTGGAGTCCAACCCTCCCCGCGTCTCAAGCGAGCTGGAGGAGACCATGCTGACCTGGCCCATGAGCGCCGAAGATCCAGTGGAGGGCTTCCGCTACGCCTGGCGCGTGGATCTCATGGCATTCGACGGCTCGGTCTACGCGTCCAGCGAGGCATGGTCGTTCACCTACGCCGGAGGGGGCGCGGGCACAGAGCCGGGCAGCAAGGTGTGGACGTCGGCCGCCGGTGCGGAGGCCACAGCGGGGCTGGTCCTGGACCGGGCGCTGTCCTCCATGGTGGGAGGGGCCGACGGCAGCGTCAGGTCCATCGATGCCGGCGGCAGGGACGCCTGGGTCTGGCGTGGCCCCGGCCGGGTGGAGCAGCTGGCTCTCAGCGGCGGCACGATCATGGTCATGGGGGCCGGCGGCGTGACGGCGCTGGACGGCAGCGGCGTGGTTGTGTGGCAGATGCGTGACAGGGGAAGGTGCTCCGGGGGCGCGGTCTCCGACACGCTCGCCGTGCTGGCCTTCGCCGACGGCACGGTAGTGGGCGCCGACCCAGAGACGGGAGACCCCCTCTGGGAGACCACCGTGCGTTCCGGGCCCCTCATGCCCCCCTCCATGGGGGAACAGATAGCCGTGTGCGCCGGAAGCAGCCTTCTGCTGATCGACCCCCACGACGGGTCGGTGCTGCGGACCGTGCAGCTGGAGGACGAACCCACCGCTCCCCCCACAGCCATGCCCGGCGGAGGTGTGCTCGTGCCGTGCGGCAACAGGCTGGAGATGGTTGAGGCCGGGGGCGGCTGGAGCGTAGATCTGGGCAGCCCCGTATGGCTGGAGGCCGTGCTGGGAGCCGGAGGCAACGTCCTGGTGGCGACGGAGGGAATGAACGTGTGCATGGTGGACTCGGGCCGGGGGCAGGTGCTTAGAAGGCTCCGGGTGGGAGCCCCGATCACCGTTCCTCCGGCGGCCGGCAGCGATGGCAGGATATACACCGGATGCGGCGACGGAACCGTCCGGTGCTTCGATCCGCTGGGCGGGCTGGAATGGATCGCCGACGCCGGATCCGCGGTAACCGCCGCCATGCAGGTCTGCCCCGACGGCACACTCATCGCGGCCACCCGGGAGGGTACCGTGGTGAAAATCACCTGCGCCTCGGGCTCGGAGGCCCGGTCGGGGTGGCCCACGGGCGGAGGAGGCCCCACGGGCGGCAGGAGATCCCACCGATGAGCGGCCGGGGCAGGGCCGTGGCCGTCTGCCTGATCCTCATGGCCGGCAACGCCGGGGCAGACCCGCAGGACGGGGAGAGCCCCTTCCGTCTTACAGGCGGCTCGCTTTCGTTTCTGGGAAGCGCCGTGAGCCGCGACGGTGCGCCAGCGGACCACCCGGAACGCTACGGCCGGCTGCTGGCCAACCCCTCCGCCTCCCTGTACTCCGTCCCGGTCTCCCTGGAGGTGCTGCTCTCCTCCGTGGAGAGCGAGAACAGGCAGAGAATAAGCTTCTTCAGCCTCAGCGCCCGTCCCAGCGAGTCGGGGCGGGGAGGGGTCATGGCCTGGATAAGGCGCCTGGGTATCGGCACCAGCAGCGTGGCCTTCTCGCCTCTGACCATGGAAGGCCGTGCGGTGACGGGAGTGGAGCTGGAGCTGTCACCCGGTCCCCTCTACGCCCATTTCGGAGGGGGCAGGATGCGGAGGTCCATCGATCCGGCCGACACCTCTTCCTACGCCTACAACCGGTGGATATGGGGCTTCCGCACCGGCATGGGCCTCCCCGGCTCCGACCACCTGCATCTCATCTACCTGCACGGATGGGACAACACCGAGCTGGAGGGCTCGGGTCCCTGGCTAGACCTCCCTCCCGCGGAGTCGCACACCGCCTCGCTGCGGGGGCGGCTGGAGGAGGGTCCGGCCGTCTTTGACGGTGAGGCGGCCTGGAGCCTCTATACGCCGGACAGGACCGCCCCCACCAAGGAGTACGAGGACGTGCCGCAGTGGCTGCCCGATCTCCTGGGCCCCAACGTCACCAGCAGGGTGGCCATGGCCCTCTCCGGAAGGGCCGCACTGCGTCTGGGGCGCACCTCGCTGATGGCCGGCATCACCCGGGTGGAGCCTGGATACAGGTCACTCGGCTCCCCCTCCTTGAGAGCGGATCTGATGGAGTACGAGGCTTCGGCCAGCCACCGTCTGGCCGAGCGGCGCCTCACCCTGTCCGCCTTCTTCCGACAGGGAAGGGACAACCTGATCGGCCAGAAGTCGGCCGGCAGCGTCACCCATTCGGCCGGAGGAAGGGTCACCTGGGCCCCGGCGGGCCGCACCTACATCTCGGTGGGAGCCTCTCCCTGGTTTCGCAGGTCGGACAGCCTTCCCGGCTCCGACATGGACTGCTGGGTTGCATCGGCGGCAGCCGGCAGGTCCTACGGTCTGCGGGGCCTGGACCTTTCCTCCACCGGCTCCTTCAGCCTGCAGAGAAGCGCCTGGCGCGACCAGGACCTGAGCTATCTCGGAAGGACGTGGGGGCTGACCCAGTCGGTGGAGGACGGCGGTACCGGCCTGTCGGCCGCCGGAGGCCTTACCCTCCACCAGAGCCGACAGCCGGAGCTGTCCACTGACCGCTGGGTCTGGTCGCTGCAGGGCGGCTACACCGAACCGGGCCGGTGGCGGGCAATGTCCGGCCTTCGCATGGCGAGGACGGGGGCCACCGAGCGGAAGCTGACCACGTGGATAGGCGGGTCGCCGCCGGCAATCGCGGGAACCGCGGAGCTGGGGCTGAGGCTCAGCCGTACGGTCTACCGCTCGGGAACCGAAGAGAACTACACGGAGATCGGGGGACGGGTGACGGGAAGCATCATCTGGTAGGACGCGGCCGGCGGCGGCCGCGTCCGGCCCCCCGCACAACCATGCAGACCATGCCGCTTGCGAGCCCATGTCCCTGGCCCGGGCCGCAGGACCCCGGACCGGTGCCTGTACTCTGCCGGCAGACCCTACTTGCCGGAGCGCTTCTTGCGGTCACGGACGTAGATGGCCCGGGATTGCCCGTCGGCCTGCATCCGCTCGTCTATCTGGAAGAGGCCGAGGGCCGACGCCAGCTCGCCCAGCTTCTTGTAACCGTAGTTGCGGGGGTCGAACTCCGGGGCCTGGTTTGCGATGTTGCTGCCCACCGCCCCCAGCTGCGCCCAGCCGGAGTCGTCGGAAGCCGCCTCTATGGCGTTGCGGAACAGGTTCACCAGCTTGGAGTCTCCCTTGAGCTCCCGGGCGCTCATCTTGCGGACGGTCCCGTCCGGGCTCTCCTTCTGGGCGATGAGAACCTCGGTGTAGATGAACTTGTCGCAGGCGGAGACGAAGGCCATGGGCGTCTTGTTCTCGCCGAAGCCGTAGACCAGCAGGCCTTCCTCCCTGATACGGGAGGCCAGCCGGGTGAAGTCGCTGTCACTGCTCACCAGGCAGAAACCGTCGAACCGGCCCTTGTAGAGCAGGTCCATGGCGTCGATTATCATGGCGCTGTCGGTGGCGTTCTTGCCGGTGGTGTACCGGAACTGCTGAATGGGCTGAATGGCGTGCTCCAGCAGCACCTTCTTCCAGCTGCCCAGGTGGGGCGTCGTCCAGTCACCGTAGATCCTCTTGACGCTGGCCACCCCGTACTTGGCCACCTCGGCCAGGAGCCCCTCGGTTATGGCGGGCATGGCGTTGTCGGCGTCTATCAGCACCGCCAGCCGGTTTTGGCTGATCTCCTCTTCGTTCATGTCAAGACCTTTCGAATGGAATGGATGGTAAATGATCGTATAGTGTGAACGGACAAGATCGCGTTTTCCCTCCCCCTATATATAGCCAACGCAGCGCAGGCGTTTCACCCCGCCAGGAGAATCGCGGCCACCAGCACCGCCAGCAGCAGCGTCCAGAAGACTATGGCCGTCCTGGTGGAACGCCTCGCCCGGTCCTCCTCCCACCAGGTCATCGGCCTGATGCCCCTCAGCAGGAAGGTCAGAACGCCCGCCAGGTTTATGCTGACCACGTTGACCCCGAACAGCAGCAGCGCGCTTCCCCCCTCCGTCCATCTGCCACCGCCCAGCAGCAGCCCCCCGGCCACCAGCGGCGGAAGCAGGGCCACCGCCACCATCACGCCGATGACGGCGGAGGCCGCCCCGGATGTCAGGGCCATCACCCCGGCGGCGCCGGCGGCCAGGGCGAGCACGATGTCGTAAAGCGATATCTCGGTACGGGAGGTGATCTCCGCCGCCGAAGGGTCAGCCTGCAGGATCATACCCAGCGCGGCGGAGAGGGCCAGCGCCAGGAGTACAGCCGCCAGAAAGGTGCGCAGGGACGTTCTGCCCAGCTCGGTGTCGGCCAGGGTGGCGGCCAGCGACAGCCCGACGTTCGGGCCCAGCAGGGGAGCGATGACCATGGCGCCTATCACCACCGCCACGTTGTCCCTGACCAGGCCTATGGCGGCCACCACCGTGGACAGGCATATCAGCACCAGGTAGGGAAGCGACAGCACCGCCCCGTCGCTGACGTCCGAGTACAGCTCCTCCCGGCTGATCCTGGGGCTGGAGGTCTTGGGTTTCGCCTCTTCCCCGGTGGAGATCAGCCTCCTGCCCACCTGCACCTTCTTCTCCGGAACGGGTAGGGAGGCCTCCACCGGAAGCACTATCAGGCGGAAGCCCTCCACTCCCGAGAAGCGGGCGTTCAGGCCCGCTATCAGCTCCTCCACCTGCTCGGTGCCACAGAGGACGCTCACCACCGACTGGCCGTCGTCCCGCTCCTCCTGCCAGAATCCGGCGATATTGCTGCGCTCGAGCTCCTCCACCAGGTCCTCCGCCCTCTCCGCCGGAAGCAGGACCTTCACCAGCCTCTGAGCCATGAACCTCCCTCCCCGAACTTCACGCCGGCTCTCCCTCCAGTGTCTGCAGGTAATCCCGAAGGCGGGCGACCTCGTCGGCGCACTGCTCGAAGACGTCGTCCACCTTCGAGAAGTCCAGCAGACCGATGTCGGTGAACCTGGGCCTTATCAGAAGGTCCGGACCGACCCTCCTCAGCTTCATCTCCAGCATACGGTTCTGCACGATATCGAAAGCGCCCGCTATGGCGTCCAGGGCCCCGGGAGGGTCTGACTTCCCCGGCCTGGGAGCGGGGCCCACGTCCACCGCCACCACCCTGTCGCAGACTCCGGCCAGGAGGTCGAAGGGAACCTGGTTGACGATTCCCCCGTCCACCAGCACGCGGTCCTCCAGCTCCACCGGCGGGAACACTCCTGGCACGGACATGCTGGCCCTGACCGCCGGCTCAAGCGGTCCGCTGTCGAAGAGCACCTGCTCCCCCGTCCAGTAGTCGGCGGCTACCACCTGGAGGGGGATGTCCAGGTCCTCGAAGGAGTAGCCGAGCACATCGCTCATCATCATCGAGAGCAGCCGGTCGGCGTGGAGCAGGCCCCTGCCCCGAATCTCGGGGACGATGGCCCCGGCCCACTTCAGCAGGTACCGCCTCTTGTGTAGGATGTCGGAGAGCCTGTCGTCGTCCATGATCACGTGTTCCTGGACGTGCTCCTCCATCCCAGCGGCCGACATCCCCGAGGCGTACATGGCTCCCATGATCGCGCCCATGCTGGTGCCCGCCAGGGCGGCGGGTCGCACGCCGGCTCTGTCGAATTCCGCCAGCGCCCTGATGTGGGCCAGCCCGCGCACTCCGCCGCCCCCCAGGGCCAGGCCTGTTGCCGGCATACCTCAGCCCGACTCCCGGTGGGCGCGGGACCGCTTGAAGGCCTTCATCACCTCGAATGCCGTCAGGAATACGGCGGCGGCCCCGAACACGAAGAGCCAGTCCACGGGGCCGGGCATGACCAGGTAGAGAAGCCGGCCCACCTGTGGAATGCCCAGCACCAGCAGCAGCAGGGCTATGGAACCGGCGATGGAGGCCAGAAGAACCCTGTTGGTGAAGAAGTTGCGGTTGAACAGGCTGGTCAGACGGTAGCGCCTGGAGAGAACGTTAATGAACTGGCAGAAGGCTATGGTGAGGTAGGCCATGGTAGTTGCGGTGAGATAGGCCGGATTCTCCAGGGACACGCTGGCTACGAAGGAGATTCCCTCCCGGACCATGTACAGCCAGTAGTTGCCGAAGGAAAGCGCTCCGATGAGCAGCCCGAAGATGAGAACCTCCAGTGCGCTGCCGCGGTTCATTATGTGCTGGCTCTGCTTCCGGGGCGGCTCGGACATTATCCCCGGTGTCGGCGGGTCGTAGGTGAGGAAGGTGAGGGGCATGATCTCGGCCAGGAGGTCGATGGCCAGTACCTGGAGGGCCAGTATGGGGATGGCCCAGTTCCGCATGGCCACGCCGGCCAGCCCGAAGAGGACCACGGCCAGCTCCGCCGCATTGGTGGTCATGGAGGCCAGAACCGTCTTGCGGAGGTTTCTGTAGATGGTCCTTCCCTCCCGTACCGCATCCACCAGGGTGGGGAAGCTGTCGTCCAGCAACACCAGCCGCGCGGCCTCCTTGGCAACGTCGGTTCCGGTCTGGCCCATGGCCACGCCGATGGCCGCCCGCTTCAGCGCCGGGGCGTCGTTCACCCCGTCCCCGGTCACCGCCACCACCTCGCCCTGGTCCTCAAGCAGCTTCACGATCCGCAGCTTGTGCTCGGGGTTGACCCGTGAGAAGATCAGGGACCTGCCGGAGGAGAGTATTCCTCCCAGCTCGCCGTCGTCCATCTTCGACAGCTCCAGCCCGGTGT
The DNA here is from genome assembly GCA_964553045.1 of uncultured bacterium. Taxonomy (GTDB): domain Bacteria; phylum Fermentibacterota; class Fermentibacteria; order Fermentibacterales; family JCC-6; genus JAWLEP01. The sequence goes on from CAZKJG010000005.1 coordinate 123,836, forward strand.
GCACCTCGGGGTCACCCTCCCGGGAGAGACCGATCTGCCGGCCCACCGCCCGGGCGGTGATGGCGTGGTCTCCGGTCATTATGAGCACCCGGATCTGGGCGTCGTGACAGGCCTCTATAGCCTCGTCGACGCCCTCCTTCGGGGGGTCTATCATGCACATCAGCCCCAGGAAGACAACGTCCTTCTCCATCTCTTCGATGACGTAGTCGTCCCCGCTGTCCGACAGGGGACGGTAGGCTATGGCCAGCACCCGCAGGGCCCGGTCGGAGTAGGACTCGGCCAGCTCCCTTATCTCCTCCCTGTCCTCCTCGGTGATGGGTACCGCCTCTCCGCCTCGCCAGATGTGCTTCGAGATGGACAGAACGCTGTCCGTGGCCCCCTTCAGGGCCAGCCGCTTCCGCTCCCCGAACTGACGAACGGAGCTCATCCTCTTGCGCTCGGAGTCAAAGGGGAACTCGTGCAGCTCCGGATTGTCCTGGTCCTCGGTGGGGCTGCGGGTCCCCAGCTTGGTGGAGCAGGCCACCAGAGCCGCCTCGGTGGGATCGCCAATGGGGTACCAGCCGGAGTGCTCGTCGTCGGGGGGATGGATCTCGGCGTTGGAGGCCATGGTGGCGGCGTCCATCATGATCTCGATCCGGTCTATCCCCTCCCGGTCCAGCGGTTCCCCGTCGGGGCCCAGGATATCCCCCTCCGGCTCGTATCCGATCCCCGTCACGCGGTACTCCCGGCCGTCGAACCAAACGGTGGTCACCGTCATCTCGTTCTTCGTCAGGGTGCCGGTCTTGTCGGTGCAGATCACCGTGGTGGAGCCCAGGGTCTCCACAGAAGGCAGGTTCTTCACCACCGCTTTCCTGGCGGCCAGCCGGCGGCTGGCCGTGGATAGGGCCACTGTCACCTGGGCCGGCAGGGCCTGCGGCACCACGGCTACCGCGATGCCCAGGGCGTAGATCAGGCTCACCACCAGGCCGAAATCCAGAAGCAGCGACAGGGCGAAGACGCCGGCGCAGACGATGATCCCGATGCCGGTAAGCCACCTGGCAAGAACCCCAAGTTCCCTCTGCAGCGGGGAGCGCACCTCGCCGGCGGACTCGGTCATCCCGGCGATCCTGCCCATCTGGGTGTCCATGCCGGTGGCAACCACCACGCCGGTGGCGCTTCCGGTGGCCACCGTGGTGCCCATCCAGGCCATGTTGTCGCGGTCGGCTATTACCCGCTCATCCCCGATGGCGTTGCTCTCCTTGTCCTGGCTCATGGACTCGCCGGTGAGGGAGAACTCGTTTGTGCGGAGGTCGAAGCACTCCAGTATCCGCATGTCGGCCGGAACCTTGTCCCCCGCCTCTATCTGGACCACGTCGCCGGGGACCAGCTCGGACTGGGGAATCTCCTGCAGCTCCCCCCCCACCATGACCTTCGCCGGTGACTTGATAAGGTCCCGGAGCTTCTCGATGATCCTGCCGGCCTTGTACTCCTGAACGAAGCCGATGACGGAGTTGATGATCACTATGGCGAACATCACGCCGCCGTCGCGGTAGCTGCCTATGGACATCGATATGACGCCGGCCACAATCAGGACTATTACCAGCAGGTCCCGGAACTGCTTGAGGAACAGCACCCACTTGGGGACGCCAAGGGCCGCCGTTATCTCGTTTCTGCCGTATTCCTCGCGGTGACGGCGGGCCTTTTCACGGGGAAGGCCCTCCGGCCCGGAACCGAAATGCTCCAGCGTCTCGCCGGATGTCATTCTGTAGTATTCTGTACCGCTCATCTCCGCTTTCCGGTGGCTGCCGCGTCCCCGGACGGCCGCGGCGTCATCTTCAATTCCCCTGCCGCTGGAATCCGCTTCTCGACGGGAGCAGATCATAATTCTCAAAGCCACTTCCCGACAGTGCGCCGGCCGGCCTCGCGTACACGTAGAAGATCCTGGTCTGCCGCGAGGCGTACTCCAGCTCGGCAGGTGAGAGCGAGAACAGCGACACCGGCCTGGGCATGGCGGCGGTGTCGGCGAAGACCTGCCTCCATCCCAGCCGGTCTTCGATAAGCTCCCTCTTTCCACTGTAGTAGTCCACGTTGGCCACGTGGGTGATACCCTCCTGCAGTATCCACTCCTCCACCCCGTGCTCCTCCAGGAACTCCTGGTAGCGGTAGCTGGACACCAGGCCGTCCAGGTTCACCACCGGGTGCCGGCACCTCCAGCCCACGTATCCCGCGTCCCAGCTTCCCACCAGCACATCGCCCTGCAGGGAGTTCAGGAAGCGCACCCCTGCAGCCTCAGGCCTCTGTCCCTCGGGCACGGTGAAGGACCAGCTGCGAAGTCTGTCGGCGGCGTAAACCAGGTCGAACGCCGAAAGCAGAACCAGGGCCGACGTCACTGTCCAGCCCCGCAGCCTTCGGCCGAAGCCGGACAGGGAGGCGAAGGCGACGCCGGTGAGGGCGTATATGAGCGGCAGCCAGTAGTAGGTGTAAGCTCCCAGCAGAGACGGGTAGAGCAGCGCGTAGAATCCCAGGAGCAGAGCCCCGTAGATGCCGGTTGCCGCCATCAGGCCCCGCAGCCCTTCTCCGCCCCGCCTCCATGCCGCCGCCGCGGCCGCGGCCACCAGGGCCAGACAGGCCAGGGCGGCCCAGGCGGGAAGTCTGCCGCCGAGGGTAACCAGCTCGCCGAGGTTCGAGGCGGCGTGAGACAGCGCCGCTGTGTCCCCATGCCGGACCAGACGGGAGAGGAGTGCACGGCCGGTCTGCGACTTGACGTATCCGGATACGGGAGTGGCCCCACCGAACAGGAGTGCGTTCAGGGAGAGGTAGACGGCCAGGTAGGCGACGGTGGGAACCGCGGCCCGCAGCGCCTGCCCCCGCATCCGCCGGGCCAGGAGCACCGCCGCGGCGGCTGCGGCAAGGGCCGCCGAGTCCAGCCGGGCGGCGGTGGCCAGCGCCAGAAATGCGCCCAGCCTCCAGCCGCCCCCACCGGTGCGCAGGGTCCGCAGCAGCAGGTTCAGACAGGTGCCGAACAGGAGCAGGAGCAGGCCGGTCTCCATTCCCGACATGGCCCCCTTGCCCCAGAGCCACATGTTCAGGACCCAGAAGACGCAGGCGGCCGTGGCCGCTCCCGTTCCGCCCCCCGCCCGGCGGACGAGCCGGCACAGCACCAGGCCGGACGCGGCGAAGAGAAGCGTCTGCAGCCCCACCGCCAGCCAAGCTGCCGCAGGCTTGGAGGCGATCCAGTGCAGGGGCACCAGGGCCATCTGCCACAGGGGATGGTATCCGTTGGTGGAATGTATTCCGTCGAAGCTGGAGCCGGCGCCCCGGGAGATGTTCCAGGCGACCTGGAGGTAGTAGTAGCCGTCGTCCAGCAGCTGAAGCCCCCACACGGACATGGCCGCCATCACCAGGACGGCGGCCCCCGTGCACGCGGCGGCCGCCGCCAGGCCGCTGTCGATGTATCTGCGCAGTCTCGAGACCGGTCGGCGCACCGGGATGCCCGGGACGGTCAGCTCAGGTCCGGTATGTTGTCGACCATGCGGATCTCATGGACCAGGGCCAGCGCCCTCCATGACCTCTCGGGGAACCGGACCCCGCCGTCCTGCTGCCCGTATTTCCGCTTCAGCTCGGCCTCCAGCTCGGCGTTCTCTCCGAAGACTCCGAACCCGCGCATCACCCAGCCTTCGAACAGCCAGTCCTCGGCGGGACCGAAGCTCAGTATGCGGATCTCCTCGTGCCTGGGGTCCCCGGCGATGCGCATGAAGGTGGCGTTGACCTCCTCGAATCCGCCCTCGATCACCTGCAGGAAATGCGTGGACGTGGCCAGGAGAACCCCCGTGATCCGGTTCTCGCGGTTCAGCTCCGCGCTGGTGCGGAGTATGTCCCTGACCGTCTCCCTGCCTATGCGGCTGGAGCTCCTGCTCTTGTAGATAAGCCTGAACAATTCGGGTTCCTTTCGGCTCGCCGTCCCGGAAGCAGTCGGCCCCTAGCCCGCTATCGCAGAGCCCAGGTACCAGGGCCAGATCAGAAGCCCCAGAACCGCCTGCCAGAAGGACAGCTTCGCGAATCCGATGGTGAAGAGCCATCCGGCCGCCCAGAAACCCTCCACCTGCATGCTGTAGCTCTTGTTCTCCATGACGGCGGCTCCTCTCATCCGTCCTTCGGGGCGCTCAGACGTAACGCTGCAGGTCTTCGGGCTTGAGAACGAACTCCGGCTGGAACCTCCAGGGGCCGTGGTCCACCACGCCGTGTCCCGAGCCCAGATTCGCCAGCAGATCGGCCACCCCGGAACGCTCGGCGTCCGGAAGGAGATCGAGGTTCTCGCGGACCATTGCCATGTGCCATTCGTGGAGGATCCTGGCGTTCTCCAGTCCGTTGAGGCGGTGGAAGTTTGCCCTGTCGCAGGGCCAGGCGGCAGCCAGCCGGTATGAGGCTCCGGCTCCGTGGGGAACCTCGCACCAGAGCTGCCCGCACTCTGGGCAGCGCTTGAGTGTCATCCAGTTGCCCATTTCCACCCTCCGCATCTCGGGCAGGCATCCGGGGGTGAGCAGCTCCCTCTCGGGATAGCCGCAGCATGGGCAGACTGTCACTTCGCTCATCGGACCAGACCTTCTTCGTGTTCCCGAAAACGACGGCCTGCTACAGTATACGAGCCATGGGCATCCGGTGGTAGACCTCCCTGTCGCCCCAGCTGTTGCCCCACTTCACTAGGCGGACCTCGTCGGGCCCCAGCTCGAGGGCCGTAATGCCCTCCCTGTAGAGCCCGCAGCCGCTGTTGAAGTAGCGGGGCACTGCGCCTTCCCCACCCTCGACGGGCTCGAAGTCCCGGCCCTGCCTCCTCTCGCGCGCAAGCTCCCTGGCCGTTCTCCGCAGCTCCATTCCGAGCTCGGCGTGCTCCGGCGTGCTCGGGGGAACCATCGCCATTAGCTCCCGCAGATGCCGGCTGTGGGACCTCAGCCTCTCGGCCCAGGAGCGGGAGCCGAAGACCGCCCGGTGGGAATGGCCGCATACCAGTACGGTGTCCCGGTCCCGGGCCCAGCCGTGCATGACGCGCTCGAAGTCGCTCCGGACCCGGGTCATGGTGGAGGGCCTCCTGTACAGCCCCAACAGCTTCATCAGCAGTATCCAGGGGCCCTCGAAGCATCGGAACAGGCGGACGAAAAGACGGCTCAGCCCACCCATGATATCGGACTCCAGGCTTCCCTGGTGACCGTGGACCAGGAGCATGCCTCTGCCGTCGGACTCCACCACCAGTCCCTCCTGGGCGGGGCAGGCTCGCGCAGGGTCGGGGCTTCCGGGTTCGGCCCAGAGCGGATCATGGTTGCCCCACACCCTGAGTACACGATGTGGGCCGAAATCCCTTATTCGAGCGTAGACCGGGCCGTAGCAACCTTCGATCTCCTCCGGCGCGAACTGCCAGAGCTCCTCTATGTCACCCAGAAGAACCAGGCGGCTGCCCGCCTCCCTGTAGGCGGCCAGGGCCCGAAGGAGCGCCGCCTCGTTGCCGCCGAAGTTGTCGGCCGACCCGCCGTTACCCATATGCAGGTCGCTGATCACCGCCAGGCCTGCACCCTCCAGGGGTATCCGCGGCGTATTCGGGTGAGTCAGCAGCCTGTCCAGGCTCTTTCTGGTCAGCGCCTCGTCACGGGCCAAGACGGCATCCCTCCCTGCCGAGATCACAAACGGGCTTCTCCGGTCTAAGATAAGAACCGGCCTGCCCCTGCCAAAGCCGGCCGAAGGACCCTTACCGAAGGCCGAAGAAATGAGTTAGGCTATGCGGGCGGGAATCGTCGAACCCAACGGATGGAGGAGAAGTGAGCCAGAATCTGCATGAGAGAGTCCGCAGGCACACCCGGAGGCTTGCGCTGAGCAGGGAGGACGGGCTGCTGGCCGATCTGCGCAGCAGGACGGGCGAGCTTCCGGAGGCCAGGATGCAGGTATCGCCGCAGCAGGGACAGCTGCTGGGCCTGCTGGCGGGTCTGACCGGGGCCGGGGCGATCCTGGAGGTGGGCGTGTTCACCGGGTACAGCTCCATCTGCATGGCCCGCAGCCTCCCCCCGGATGGCCGGCTGGTGGCCTGCGACATCTCCCAGGAATGGACCGCAATAGCGGAGGAGTACTGGCGCAGAGCCGGCCTCCGCGATCGCATAGATCTTCGGCTGGGCCCAGCCTCCGACAGCCTGCAGGCCCTCTGCGAGGAGGGAATGGACGGGCGCTTTGACATGGCCTTCATAGACGCCGACAAGTCGGGCTATGCCGACTACTTCGCCGCCTGCCGCAGGCTGGTGAGGCCGGGCGGTCTGATCGCCCTGGACAATGCGTTCCTGGGGGGAAGGGCCCTGGATACCTCTCCGGATGAAGGCGCGGCTTCGGTGGTGGCCGGCCTGGTCGAAGCCGTCTATGCCGACCCTGATCTGATGCCGGTCATATTACCCATGGGGGACGGCGTCCTTGCGGTGCGTCTGACCGAAGGCTGACCCGCGGCGGGGCATTGCCGAGACCCGCCCGGTTGCCTATTCTTGAATCGAGTCGTGGGTATTTTCCAGGGTATGCCGCCGCTGCGGGGCAGCCTGCCCGACCGCTAAACCCCGGAGGGGAACCATAGGCGATACGCCGCGCGCTCAGTCGACCGAGTCCAGGGACGTATTCCGGGCCCTGCTGCTGCTGGGCATGCTCCTGGTGTACGGCGTTGTGGTCTACGTCTTCCGCTTCCTCCTCCAGCTCAGCTCCATATACTCCCACCTCCTCTACATCCCCATACTGATAGCGGCCATATGGTGGGGGCGGGGTGTGCTCGTCATCGCTACGGCAAAGATACTGGAGATCGCGCTACTGCATCTTTCCGGGGCGGTTTCCACCGACCTCTTCGTGGATATGGGAAGGGCCGGTGCAGTACTGCTGGTGGGTCTGGCCGCCGGGGAGATAGGAAGGTCCATTACCAAGACCAGGGACCGCATGAGGAAGGCCGAGCGCAAGGCGGCCGAGGCCAACAAACAGCTTCGCAGCCTGTCCACGCTGCAGCGGGATTTCCTCAAGATCGCCGTCCACGACCTCCGCTCTCCGGTCAACACCTCCATATCGCTGGTCTACGGCCTGGAGTCGGTCATGGACAAGCCCCTGAGCCAGCAGCAGGTGCACCTGCTCGAGCGTCTCCGCGACAGGCTGGGTGAGGTGAGCTCCTTCCTGCACGACTTCCAGGTGCTGGCCATGCTGGACTCCTCGGAGGATCTGCGCTCCAGCATCAAGACCGTGGACGTGGGTTCCATACTGGAGAAGGTAGTGGAGGAGCTCTCCGACCGCTCCTCGATGAAGGAGCAGAACGTGGAGCTCAACGTCCCCCCCCATCTGCCCGCGGTGGAGGGAATAGGATTCCTGGTTCGGGAGGCGGCGGGCAACCTTCTCGCCAACGCCATAAAGTACACGCCCAGGGGGGGCAGAATCGAGGTACGGGCCAGGAGCGGCGACGGAAGCGTTCTCATACAGGTCGAGGACAACGGGCCCGGCATCAGTCCCGAGGACCAGGACCGGCTGTTCGAGGAGTTCGTGCGGATCCGCGCGTCCGCCGGGAAGTCCCGGGGCAGCGGCCTGGGGCTCTCCATAGTCAAGCGGGCGGCGGACGTGCACGGCGGCGACGTCCGGGTGGAGAGCGAGCTGGGAGAGGGCAGCACATTCACCCTGGAACTCCCCCTGACCACCGAGGGCTCCCTCTAGAGGCCCAGCACCTCCATAAGCGCCCGCTCCGCGATGTCCAGGGCACGCGAGACCTCGTCGCAGGGGGGGGCTCCGAATCTCGTGACGGCCGGCTGAACCGCCAGCAGCGCGATGCGCGCTCCGGTCTGTTCGCGCAGGTACTCCACCAGCATGGACATCGAGACGGAGTGGGTGGTCGCGCAGCCGGAGCCGGATAATCTGGCCGCGTCCATCAGCGAGAGGCTGCCCGGTTCCCCGCCGAAGTCGGCGGTGTCCAGCAGTATGACCACATCCGGTCCGGCCCTGGCAATCGGGGCGGTCTGGTTCTCCGGGGTGGTGCCGGCATCTATGCATACCGCGCGGATGCGGCCCGAGAGCCTGCCCAGCAGAGCCGGGCCGAATCCGTCGTCGGCCCGCATGGTGTTGCCCACCCCCAGAAGAACGACGCGGGAGCCGGCTTCTGCCAGCTCCCGCAGTCCCTCTGTCAGCAGGCTCTCTTCCGCACCGGACCCGTGGGTCAGGAGTCCTCCGCCGTGGTAAGGGTGGTCTGGCGGCGGCAGCGGGCGCAGAGCACCTTCATCCGGTCGGGCCTCCAGCCCTCCATGGCCGTACTCACCAGGTTCTCGTCGGTTATTCCCAGCTCCCTCATCTTTGTCAGGTAGAGGGTGGGGTTGGAGAAGGTGAGCTCGGCCAGCCGGTCGGATATCCATATCAGATGGTCGCGGCAGGCCACCGGCTCACCGCAGCACTCGCAGAGAACCAGCTCCTTCTCGATGGTCTCGTAGGCCTCTGCGCGGTCGAAGAACGACAGCTCCCACTCCCCTGAGAGGACGATGCCCTGGTGGTCGTTGATGCAGGCGGCCTCGCACTCGCCGCAGAAGATGCAGGTGTCGGTGTAGTGTATCATCACCCGCATGGGGGGGCCATCCTCGCGGTCGGTCTCGTCGCGGTGGTCGATGGCCCCCACGGGGCATATCTCCTCGCAGCCCAGGCAGCCCACGCACTTGTCGGAGTCGAACTCGGGCTGGCCGCGGAAGTTGCGGTGGGGCTGCGGCATCACCTTCGGGAAGGGGGACGTGTAGGGGCCGACGAAGATGGCCCGTATGGCCTCCACCAGCTCTCTTACCTTAGGCAGCCTCATGTGACCGCCCCCTCCCCTTCTCCCTCACCCTTGCCCGTGTCCTCCAGGTACTCGTCGGTGACGGAGCCCTTCCACATGCGCAGGCCGCCGTTGTGGGCACCCTTGGATATGGCATGGGCGGCCACGGGAGCGGTGAGCACCAGGAAGAGGATGCACAGCAGCGCCTTGATGCCGGTGCCGGTGGCCATGCCGCTGTAGAAGAATACTCCCAGCAGAATGCTGCAGGTGCCCAGGGTGACGCACTTGGTTGCCGCCTGGAGCCTGTTGTAGACGTCCGGCAGGCGGACCAGGCCGAGGCAGCCCAGCAGGTCGAACCCCAGGCCGACGCCGATGAGCACCTTGCCGAGGATGCTAAGCATCGAACCGCCTCCTCTCCAGGTACTTGGAGAAGGCCAGAGAAGCGATGAAGCTCTGCAGCGCCCAGGCGATCCCTATGTCCAGGTACCATCCGGTACCCGTTACGGCCGCCATGATGGCGCAGAAGCCCACTATAAGAATGCCCAGTATGTCTATGGCCATGATCCGGTCCGCAGAGGTGGGGCCCCTGGCTATGCGGAAGAGGCAGAGAAGGGCGGACAGAAGCACGATGTAGAGGGCGCGGGCGGCGAAATCGGAGTCGCTGACGCCTTCCAGGAACTCGACCGGATAGGTCCTGAATACGATCAGGGCCAGCACGGCCAGCAGCACGACTCCTCCCAGGGCCCATCTGGCTGCTCTCATTCTGCACCCCCCTCCTCCTCGAATATCCGCTTCAGAACCGGCTCGAACCTCCCGGCTATGCGACTGGCCCGCTCCTGCGGGTCATCGCTGCTCACATTGATCCAGTGGATGTAGAGGATGCCCTCTTCGGCGTCCACGTCCACCGTCATGGTTCCCGGCGTGAGGGTGATGGAGTTGGCCAGGAAGGTGAGTCCGGTCTCGGATCGGAGCGAGGTCCTGATTCGTACGATGCCGGGCTTCACCGGAAGCGCCGGGTTGAGCACCCGGTAGGCCACGTCGAAGTTGGCCTTAACGCACTCCCAGGCCAGCAATGGCGCGTAGACGAAGATCAGGTTTATGTACCGCAGGGGATGGGTCATCATGTGCGGCCTGCTCACGAAGAGGTCCCCCACGGAGACCGCTACGATAAGCGATACCACGACTCCCACCGCCAGGTGCTGCGGACTCACCGACCAGCTGAGAAGGCACCAGGCGACAAGGGCCACCAGGAACATGGCTATCCTGCTCCTCATGAGGCACCTCCCGTCAGCACGAAGCCCAGCTGCTCGGTTCCTTCGGCCAGTGCCTCGGCGGCGGGACCCAGAAAGAGGTCACGCAGCGAGGGAAGCAGGAGCAGCCCTCCGCCGATGCAGATCACGGCGAAAAGCACCAGGGCGACCTTCATGGAGGTCGGGACCGCTGCCAGCTGTCGCAGCCGCTCCCTTCCCCCGCCGCCCTCGAAGCCGTAGCGGAGCACCTTGGTGAATGATGCCAGTGTGAGAATGCTGGCCAGAACCGCCCAGAAGGCGCTCCAGGAATGCCCGGCCCTCACCGCCGCCACGATGATCAGCAGCTTGCTCCAGAATCCGTTGAAGGGCGGTATGCCGGCGATGGACATGGAGGCTATCAGGGTGGTCCCGGAGGTCACGGGCAGCCTCCTGCCCACCCCGGCCATCCTCCTGAGGTCCCGAGTCCCGGTGGCGTGCTCCAGGGCGCCGGAGTCAAGGAACAGAAGGGACTTGAAAATGGAGTGGTTGAACAGGTGGAACAGCCCGGCCATTATCGCCAGCGGCGTGCCGATTCCTATTCCCAGGATCACGTATCCGATCTGGCTTATGGAATGGTAGGCCAGCAGCCTCTTCATGTCCCACTGCCCCAGTGCCAGGACCACGCCCACCATCATGGACAGTATGCCCAGAACGATCAGGGGCCCGAAGGCCTGCCCGGGCACCGCGACTCCCAGGACGTTGAAGAGCACCCGGATCAGCGCGTAGACGCCCAGGGACTTGATGAGGACCCCCGAGAGCATTGCGCTGATGGGCGCGGGAGCGGAGGGGTGGGCGTCGGGCAGCCAGGCATGGAACGGAACCAGCGCCGCCTTCAGGCCGAAGCCGGCCAGAAACAGGCCGGTGACCAGCGGAACCACGTCTCCGCCTCCGCCGGCCAGCTGGGCGGCCATGTCCGCCATGTTCAGCGTGGAGGTGCGGGCGTAGAGAAGTATGATGCCCAGCAGTATGAACAGCGATGCGATGGTGCCCATCACGCCGTACTTGAAGGCGGCCTCCAGCTCGTGCTTCCCGGTGCCGAAGGCCACCAGTGCGTAGCTTGCGACCGAGGCTATCTCCAAAAACACGAAAAGGTTGAACATGTCGCCGGTGAGGACGACTCCGTTCATCCCCGCCAGCATCAGCAGGAAGAGGCCGTAGAAGAGCCTCTTGGAAGTATAGCGCTCCATGTACCCTCTGGCGTAAATGGCAACCAGGAAGGCCACCAGGTTGACGGTGACCAGCATAAGGGCGGTCAGCCCGTCCAGCGAAAGCACAATGCCCAGCGGAGCGGGCCATCCTCCCATGGCGTAGACCAGGGGACCTTCGAGGGCGACCAGGCGTACCGAGTACACTGCGCCCGCCGCGGCGAGAAGGGTCACCAGGAATCCCATGGCGTCGGGCATTGCCCGGGACCGCTTTCCCATGAGCGCGCAGAGGAAGGCTCCGCCAAGGGGCACTGCGATCATCAGGGGCATCAGCGTCTGTGTCACCCTCTCAGCTCCCTTATCTCGTTGACATCGTAGGTTCCGTACTTGCGGTATATCCTCATGGCTATCGCCGCCAGAAGGGCCGTGGTGGCCAGGCCTATCACTATGGCCGTCAGCACCAGGGCGTGGGGCAGCGGGTCGACCATCGCTCCCTGCGCGTTCCCCTGCGTGAAGATGGGAGGCACCCCACCTATTCTGTAACCCACCAGGACGAACATCAGGTTGACGGCGTACTCCGCGATGGCCACGCCGACGATGATCTTTATCAGGTTGCGCTTTGACACCGCGCAGTAGATGCCGAGACTGAACAGGATCAGGCAGAGTATGTAGGCCGTCATCGCTCCCCCCCGTCAGGTGAGGTGGTCTCGGCGGTGAAGATGGTCAGTATGGCGAAGACGGCGAAGAGACCGCCTCCCACCTTGAGGCATATGGCCAGGTTGGCCAGGGGGATCGACCCTGCGCTGAACAGCTCGAACGCCCTGCCCTCGGGCAGGAAGTTGGCGAGGAAGAACCCGGAGGCGAGGCCCAGCAGCGCCAGCGCCAGGAAGCCCAGCGCCCCGGTGGCCTCCATGCGGGAGGCGTCTCCGTGGGAGATCCGCTTCCAGGCGCTCCTCCCGCCGAAGGCCAGCACCAGGTGGACCAGCGAGAGGGCTACTATCACGCCTCCGGCAAAGCCGCCGCCCGGAGTGAGGTGGCCGTGCAGTACTATGTAGAGGCCGTAGAGCAGGATGAGGCCCAGTGTGAGCCTGGTGACGGTCTTTACGATGATGGACATTCCGTCGTCGGACCTGTCGGTCATGTCAGCCCTCCCCCCCGCTCTTGAGGCCCCTGTTTCTGAGAACCGCCATCACTCCCATGACCGCTGTGAAGAGCACGGTGGCCTCCCCCAGCGTGTCGTAGGCCCTGTAGTCCAGTATCACCGAGGCGACCACGTTGGTCGCTCCGGTGTCCTGCAGGCCGCTTTCCACGTAGGTCTCGGCCACTCTCATGTAGGGGTGTCCGAGCCGGGGTATCTCCCGAAGCGCAGGCAGGGAGACCATGACAAGCAGTACGGCGAAGCCGACGCCCAGAAGGACCCCGTAGGGCCTGGCGGACACCGGAGACTCGGGAAGCCTGCGGCGGATGGTGGCCCTGATCAGTATGATCACGGCGATGATCTCCACCACCAGCTGGGTCAGCGCAACGTCCGGGGCCTTCAGAAGCAGGAAGACCAGGGAGAGAGCCAGGCCCACCGCCCCCACGGCCACCACGGATGAGATCAGGCTGCGCACCTCGATGGCCACCAGGGCCCCGAGTATCATCATTGAGAGCAGTATGTACAGAGCAATCATCTCATCACCACACCAGTACAGCTAGAATCGCCGCCATGCCGAGCAGGTACCAGCCCAGGTACCGGGACAGGACGCCGCTGTGGGCAGCGCCCAGGGCCCCGCTCAGCTCGAACACCAGCTGCTTTCCCTGCTCGTAGATGTCGAACGCCCTGGACTCGGCCAGCGCGTACATCCTCTTAAGCGGGCCCATCTCGCTGACCGTCAGGTAGAAGTCGGCCCCGGATACCCTCATGTCCGGATGGTCCTCCAGGTCGATTCCTCCCACGAAGGGCTTGCTGACACGCGCGCCCTTCCAGGCCTTTCCGATCAGGTAGATTATCAGGCCGACCAGCAGGCCTCCCAGCAGGAGGACCGAGGCCATCCCCGGCTGCCAGATACCCTGGCCTCCGGGCTCCGCCCCAATGGAGGGGAATATCAGGTAGCGCAGAGGAAGCCTCTGGGCCATGATCCCGAACAGGATGCAGACAACTGCCAGCACCGTGACGGGGAAACCGGCCCAGAAGGTGCTCCTGCCCTCCACCGGCTTTGCCGGCTGGCCCAGGAAGACGGAGTTGGTGAGCTTCATCATGGCCGCCAGCGTCAGAACGCTGCCCAGGAAGGCGGCGGCCAGAACCGGCACCCTGAGCCAGGCCGGCGATCCGGTCGAGCCCAGTATTCCCTGGTAGACCATCCACTTGGACGCGAAGCCGTTGAGGGGTGGCACTCCGGCGGCCGCCAGCGCCGCCACCAGGAAGCCGAAGAACAGCAGGGGCATGGACTTCGCGTAGCCTCCCAGCTTTCGCATATCGGCCGAGCCGGCCTTCTTGACCACCCTGCCGGTGGAGAAGAAGAGGGACGACTTGTAGAGCGTGTGGTTGAGCATGTGGAACAGGCCTCCGGCCATTCCCACGGCGGTGCCGGTACCGAAACCCAGCACCATGTAACCCACCTGGCTCACAGCGTCGTATCCCAGCATCCTGCGGACGTCGTTCTGTACGATGGTCATCATGCTTCCGGCCAGAACCGTTACCGCGCCTATGGCCAGCAGCACCACGTTCACCGACCCGGCCAGGCCGAAGACCTCCATCACCAGCCGGCCCAGGAGGTAGATGCCCAGGAGCTTGTCCAGGGCAGCCGGCAGAAAGGCCGACACCGGTATCGGGGCGTCTTCCGCCGCGTCCGGGATCCAGGTGTGAAGCGGCATCGCGCCGGCCTTGGCCAGCGCTCCGGAAGCCAGAAGCAGGAAGGAGAGCACGCCGGCGCCGCTCTGGATGGGAACGTGCAGCTGGCTGAACCGCATCGACCACATATCGGGTTGGCCCGAGAGGTGCCAGAGCAGCCCCAGGCCCATGAGCATGAGGGCGTCGGAGCCCCCGACGATGATCATGGTCTTCTTGGCCGTGTCCGGCGTTCGCCTGGCGGTGCCGAAGCCTATCATCAGGTAGAGCATCAGGCCCAGGAAGCCCCACAGGACAAGCAGCAGAAGCATGTTGTCCGCGAAGAGGGCCACCACCGCAGCAACCAGGGTGACCAGCATGTAGAGGTAGAAGCGGAAGCCCCCGCCCGCCCCCTTCATGTAGCCCGCCGAGAATATCACGGTGAGCAGGAAGTACAGACCGCTGAAAGCGGCGCAGAAGATGGCGAGCGTGTCCAGTCTCATGAGCTCTGCTAGATTCATGCCCCTCCCATCTCCCTTCTCAGCCGCTCGGTCCTGGCGCGGGACATCTCCACGAGGTCCGGTCCGTCGTGAAGCCTCCGGCCCCGTCCGTCAACCACCGCGACCCTCTCGGTGCAGCAGTAGCAGGGGTCTATGGCGGCCAGGATAATCGTGGCGTCGGCTATGGTCTCCCCCACCACCGACTCACGGTAGGTGGGCAGGTTCATGAAGGTGGGCGCCCGGACCTTGTGCCGCACCGGACGGTTGGTCCCGTCACTGCGCACGTAGTGAAAAACCTCTCCCCGGGGGGCTTCGGCGTGGCCTACGCCCTCTCCGGGAGGCACGGACTTGATGTCCGCGTCTATCTCGCCCCCGGGCAGGTTCGCCAGCGCCTGCCTCATTATGGAGACCGACTCGTACAGCTCCAGCACGCGGAGGATCACCTTGTCGTAGACATCGCCGTTCTCGGTGGTGATCATCTTCCAGTCCAGCTGCGGATAGGCGGCGTAGGGACTGTCCTTGCGTACGTCCCTGGCCAGTCCCGACGCGCGGGAGGTGGGACCCAGGGCACTGTAGTCGACCACATCCTGCAGGCTGAGCACCCCGATGCCCTTCGTCCTGGCATGCAGCACGGGGTCGTCCTCCACCGCCTTACGGACCAGGTCCAGGGTGGCCTCGATCCTGTCCAGCTTGGCGAGAGTGGGCTCTATCACGTCGGCGTCGATGTCCCGTCGGACGCCACCGGGCTTGAACATGGCGTAGTTGTTCCGGTTGCCCGAGAGCATCTCCATCACGTCCAGTATCTCCTCGCGGGCCTTCCAGACCCACATGAAGACCGTGTTGTAGCCCAGGAAGTGGCCGGCCAGGCCGGCCCAGAGCAGATGCGAGTGGATCCGCTCGCCCTCTGCGATGACGGTCCTGATGTACTTGGCCCGCTCGGGGACCTCCAGCTGCATGACGTCCTCCACCGCCATGGTGTAGGCGAAGGGGTGGCTGGTGGAGCATATGCCGCAGATCCTCTCTATCACGAAGGTGCTCTGGTCGAAGTTCTTGCGTTCGGAGAGCTTCTCGATGCCCCGGTGGTTCCACCCGATACGGACATCGATGTCCACCACCCGCTCCCCCTCCACCGTGAGGGTGAAGAACTCGGGCTCCTCCTGGAGGGGATGGAACGGTCCTATCGGAATCGTCGTTCTCTTGCCCATCACACCCCCCTGTCCCGGACGGCGCTGTCGTCCCACTCCTCGTAGTCGGCCCGAAGCGGGTAGACGCCCTTGGGCCAGAAGTCGGCCAGGAGCAGGCGCCGCATGTCCGGATGGCCGGGAAACTCTATGCCCAGCAGCTCGTTCATCTCGCGCTCGATCCAGTCGGTGGCCTTTATGTAGGGCGTCAGCGAGTCCACCACCGGCTTCTCGCGGTCCAGCCTCACCCGCAGCGAGACCATCAGGTTGATGTCCTCCACGGTGAAGTGGTAGAGGATCTCGATGTGGCTGCGGCAGTCCACCCCCGAAGCGATGTTGAACCGGGCCCCCACCTGCCGGAACAGGTAGAGCGCCATCTTCACCAGCGCGCCGGTCTCGATGTCGATGTAGACCCGCTTGTGGGAGACGTCGTCCAGTCGCTGGATATCCTCCGAGAACCTCTCCGAGATCTCCCGCAGCAGTTCGGCCCGGTCACTCACCTTTGCCTCCTACCTTCTCTATCAGCTTGACCACGCCGGCGATGACAGCCTCCGGCTTGGGAGGGCAGCCGGGGATGTAGACGTCCACCGGAATGATGTGATCCAGCGGAACCGGGCAGTTGTAGCTGTGGATGAACATCCCCCGGGAGAGCGAGCACTCCCCGATGGCCACCACCAGGCAGGGCTTGGGAACCTGCTCGTAGAGGGTCTTCAGCCTCTCGGCCGACATCCGGTTGCAGGAGCCGGTTACCAGAAGGACGTCGGCGTGGCGGATGCTGCCCTTCAGCAGCATACCGAACCGCTCGATGTCGAACCTGGGCGTAAGGCAGTCCAGAACCTCGATGTCGCAGTTGTTGCAGCTACCGGTGGAGAGGTGGAAAACCCAGGGCGATTTCAGAAGCGCCTTAAGCTTTAGCCCCATCAGCCGGCCACCTCCTTTTCCATCATGCGCCCGCCAGGGCGAGAACCACCGAGGCCGCCGCCAGCACCGTTACCGGGCCCCAGAAGAACCGCATCGCCTGGTCTATTCGAACGCGGGGGTTCGTGTTTCGTATAACAGTTGTCACCGCAACCAGGGCCACCACCTTGAGAAAAGCCCAGAGGAAGCCCCAGCCGCTGAGGCTGGCTCCGCCCCAGTACAGGGTGACGGCCACGAAGGGCAGAAGGAACAGCATCATGTTCCTCATGAGCCTGAAAGTGCCCAGAAGGGGGCCGGAGTACTCGATCAGCGGGCCCTCGGCGAGCTCGGTCTCCGCCTCGGGTATGTCGAAGGGCACCAGGGCCAGCTTGGCCTGGGTGACCAGGACGACCACCAGCAGCGCCAGCAGGCCGGAAAGGCTTCCGGCGACGGCTCCGGAGGCCCTTTGGAACTCGATTATGGCGCCCAGGCGTATGTCTCCTCCGGACTGCAGCACCGGAACCAGAAGAGCCAGCACGAAGGGCAGCTCGTAGGAGAGTACGAGCTTCATCTCCCGGGATGCTCCCAGGCCGGCCACCGGGTTGCCCGACGCGAATCCGGCGGCTACCATGGACAGTGAAGGAATCACCAGGAGGTAGATCAGAACGATCCAGTCTCCGACGAATCCGGAATGGGCGCTGGCGTTGGCCGCCCAGACTACGGCGGAGGCCACCATCACCGCCGACAGCCCCACCAGGGGCGCCGCGAAGAAGACGGGCCTGGTGGCGGTGGACGGCACGGTGGTCTCCTTGCCCATCAGCTTCACCAGGTCGGTGAGAGGCTGCAGGAGCGGAGGCCCCACCCTGTACTGAAGCCTGGCCGTAACCTTGCGGTCGATCCAGCTGGCGGCCAGGCCCAGGGCAGCGGTGGCGCCGAACCCCAGAGCTATCAGGTAGTAAGCCTCGATCATGCCTTCTCCCTGTCCCAGTGCGTGGAGTGCACTATGAGGTTTCCTCCCACGAGGAACGTGTTCTCGTCGAGATCCGCATCGCCCGGCATCAGCTTCAGCGCGTCGTACGGGCAGGTGGCTATGCACAGCGGCTCGACCTCGTCATCCCTGCGGTCAAGGCAGTAGTCGCAGACGTGGGCCAGCTGGGGAACGAGCTCGGGGTATATCGTGCCGTAGGGACAGGCGTGGGAGCATGACCGGCAGGAGATGCAGCGCATGGAATGCCGGACCAGCATGTCATCGCGGTCCTCCTGCTGCTCCAGCGCGTCCTTGGGGCACGCCGCCACGCAATGCGGGTCGTCGCACCGCCTGCACACCAGGGCATAGGTGGCCAGCTCGGCCACCGAGACTATTCCGTTGTTCCCCGGATGGTAGAAGTAGCTGCAGCTCACCTCGCACTCGCCGCAATTCTTCGAGCAGATGTCGAGGTCTACGTAGAGCCTCATGTCGGGCCCGGCTGCGGGCTCGGCCTCCAGGCGGCCGTGATGCAGCTGCTCGGCGCTGTTCGTCGCTCTCTCCATGCCTAGTCCCATATCCCCGCTAGCCCCTTGATCCGGCTGTACTGGAAGACGGGCCCGTCGGTGCAGCAGTAGTAGGGCCCGAGCCTGCAGTGACCGCACATGCCCACAGCGCAGGACATGTTCTTCTCCATCGACAGGTATATGTGGTCCTCGGTGAAACCCATCTCCAGCAGCTTCATGGTTGCGAACTTCATCATGATGGGAGGGCCGCAGACCACCCCTATGGCTTCGGGGAAGTCCATGCTTACGTCGTCCAGTATGGTGGTCACCACCCCCACGTTGCCCTTCCAGGCTTCGTCGCCCTCATCTACGGTGAGCCGGAGGTTCAGGTCGTCGCGGCCCTTCCAGTTTTCCATCTCGTCGTGGAAGACCAGCTCGCTGGGGGTCCGGCAGCCTCCCCGGAAGGTGAGCTGCTTGAGGTCGTCGACTATGTCGAACAGGCCGTACATCAGCGCACGAAGCGGGGCGAACCCGCAGCCGCCTCCCACCACAAGGACCTCGTGGCCCTTGAAGTCCTCCAGCGGGTATCCGCTTCCGAAGGGACCCCGCAGGCCCACCTTGTCGCCCGGTTTGAGAGCGTGGATGCGCTCGGTGACCCTGCCCACCTTCATCACGCTCACGTCCATGAGGTCGGTCTTGGCGTAGTGGGATGAAGGGGTGAACGGCGCCTCGCCCGACCCCGGTACGGTCAGCTGTATGAACTGCCCCGGCTCGAACGGAATCGCCTCGCGGGGACGCATTCGCACGGTGGAGATGGTGGGGGTCTCCCGGATCATCTCCTCCACCTCGGCCTCGACAAGTCCGTACGGGTTCTTATCGCGCATCTTCCACCAGCCTTTGAAGTACCTCGCGGATGTCGATCTCGGCCGGACAGGCCGAGACGCATCTTCCGCATCCCGTGCATGCGTATATGTCCTCGGTCTTGGGGAAGAAGTCGAACTTCTTCTCGAACCTGTTGCGCAGGCGCATCCAGAGCTCGGGCCTGGGGTTCTCCCCTCCCGCCACCCGGGCGAATCCCTTCAGAAGGCAGGAGTCCCAGACACGCAGCTTCTCCATCTCCTCCCCGGCCTGCAGCATCTGGTCGTAGAGGAGGAAGCAGTGGCAGGTGGGGCAGACGGTGTTGCAGGCTCCGCACTCCACGCAGCGGTCGGCCTCGTCCTTCCAGACCGGGCTCTCGTAGGCCTTCGATACAACGCCGTCCAGCCTGCCGGTGTCCGGGACGCCGGACTCATCCACCGCCTGCCGGACCTCGGCGCTGACCCGGTCCCTCTGGTGCCGGCGCCTCTCGAGGGACTCCTCGTCGGCCGGCCGCATGTGATCCTCCAGCCGGTGCATGAGGCTCCCGCCCGCCTCGGAGCCGGCCTCGATCAGCCAGCTGCCCGGCAGGACGCTGATGTTCAGGTCGAACCCCTGCTCGGCGTAGGGCGCGCCTTCCATGGCGGTGCAGAAGCAGGTATCGGTGGCAAAGCCGCAGTCGGAGGTGACTATCAGGTTCCGCTCCCGGGCCGAACCGTAGAAGGGATCACGGAACTCGCCTTCGAGGAACACGGCGTCCTGAACCGCCATGCCGGCCAGATCGCAGGCCTTGGCGCCCAGCAGGCAGAAGGGCTGCTCGTCGCCCTGCGGCACGCGGGTCTGGTAGTCACAGGCCACCCGCTGCCGCGGTTTGAGGAAGAAGGACTTCATGGGCTGGTAGGGACGTACTCCGGCCAGGTCTACCTTGGACGGATCCGCCTCGGAGAGCGGGGCTAGACCGTAGGCACCACCTTCCAGGGGAACCGGAGCCACCACCCGGTACTCCCTGGTCAGAACCTCCAGCAGGGCTGTGAGCCCCTTTTCATCCAGCAGGCCCCTGCGTTCCAAATGCAGCGCCCTTCCGGCTTGCCACCCAGCCGGTCTCTTGCCGCGGGAAGGGCAGACAGCGGGTTACGTGATCAGGCTGGTCCCGCTGAAAAGACGTACTCGGCCTGAGGGCACCGGGGAAGCAGTGGCAAGTATCGGTGCAACAGGCTGGAGCCGAGCATAATCCCTCCCATTAGCGGCTCGTGTCGCCCATCGGCTCCGGCACTTGGCGGCCTCTTGCAACCAACGGGCCTGGCTCAATGGCTGAATTAGATGGCATACGAGATGCCGGCGTCAACCCCCTTCTCCGGGGCGATTGAGCCAATACGAGAACGCCTTTGCCGAAGGCCGCGGACGCTCGATCCTACAATGCACTATGGCTCATGGAATTCCATACGAGTCAGAATGGCAGTATCTTCCACTTGCCCGCTCGGGTGAGTACGCCGTCACCCGGGCCTAGACGTCGGCGACGGCCGTTCGTTCCCTGCAGCCCATCGCTGATCTGCGGCTTTTCGCGGGAAGGATCGGCTTTATATTCCAGCCGATGACAACACCCCGGAGCCTGGAAGGCACACCATGCTCTATCTGGCGTACGGATCGAACCTCCTCCCCGCACGTCTTCGGGCACGCATCCCCGACGCCGGTCTGGTGGGAACCTGCCGCATACCGGGCCGGAGGCTCGCCTTCCATCTTTCCGGCTCGGACGGGTCGGCCAAGTGCGACATATCCCCGGAAGAGGGGGCCTGCGCCTACGGCGCCCTCTACCGCCTGGAAAGGGAAGGCTGGTCCAGGCTCGATTCCATAGAGGAGCTGTACGTCAGCTACGTCAGGCTGGGGCTTCGAGTGCTGGACAGCCCGAAGGTCCGCATGGCAGAGGCCTACGTGGCCATGGAGAACAGGGTAGACGAAGGCCTGCGCCCCTACGGATGGTACAAGAGGCTGGTACTGACGGGGGCCCGCTACCACGGCTTCCCCGAGTACTATGTGAGGGCCATAGGCGAGGTCCCCGATATGCCCGACCCGGACCGCTCCCGGGCCCTGGAGAACCTGGGGGTCATGGAGGCCGGACACGCCGAACCGTAGCCGGGGAAGGTACCGCGTCCAAGATGATGGAGCCGCGGGGTATGCAGCCCCGCTGCGTCAGGGGGCTGCGCAAGCTCCGGAAGGCCCTCCCCTAGGGCCGCAGCCCCTCCGGAAGCACACGGGCCACCACCCGCCATCTGGTGTCCGGCCCCTCGAAGCCGGGCAGCCCCTTGGACAGCACAGCCGCCAGCGTGCTGTCGCCGTACATGTGCACACCGCGGATACGGTACCAGTAGGCCATTGGGGCTCCGTCGGCTCCGTCATCCGCCATGACCAGCTCCTCCCCCGAAGCCCGCAGGACCAGCCTCAGCGAGACCAGGGGAGCGTTGTACATCATCTCCCTCCCCAGCGTATCGCACCTCGTCTCCAGCATGTACCTCGGGCCCCTGGCGTATCCGGGCCCCCACCACTGGCGGACGAACTCCGTGGTGCGGTAGTGCGAGGCGTCGGTGGGCAGCCGTGTAAGAAGAGCCACTCCCCTGCGGCCCTCCTCTATGCCCAGGCTGTCCATGGAGGGGGCCAGCAGCGTCCGCAGGCTGTCGCGCAGCAGACCCACCAGGTCCAGCTCATCCTCCCACTGCTCCGGGTAGCCGCTGCTGTAGAGGTTCAGTATCAGCGTGTCGGCCAGGAAGGTCTCCCCCGACTCCGCCTCCACCACGGCGAGGCTGGCCCAGGGAAAGCCGCTGCCGTCCTGGACCCCGTACTCCTCCCACGCCACGTGGCTTCCGTCGCGGGAGAAGCCCACCAGAGCGAACTCCGCCAGGTCGGCGGCCATGGACAGGGATGCTGCAAGCAGCGCCGCCAGGACAAATAAACGTAACCCCATGTGCAATCTCCCTTCGAGTATCGAGCCGAGCGCAGCCCGCCGCCTGGAGGGAATTATCTTCCCGCAGGCGGCTGGGGGCAACGCCCCCCCCGGAATGGGAACATCCCCGGGGCTGGAGCGCGGGGCGGCGTGTCATTATAGAACTACTTCAGGAAACGCAGACTGCAGAGAGGAGAGATCGGATGAGAAAGGCACTTTTCGCAGCATTGCTCCTTTCCTTCGCCCTGGCGGCCTCCATGGACGGCCTGGGAATAGGCGTCATCGCAGGCAATCCCACCGGCCTCACGCTGAAGAAGTGGTTGGGGGCCCGCTCCGCCCTGGACCTGGCTGCGGCCTGGTCGCTGGACGAGAATGAGAGCTTCCACATCCACGCCGACTACCTGATTCACCACTTCGGGGCCATCGAGCTGGACCCCGGCGACGGCCGCCTGCCCCTCTACTACGGGGTCGGCGGACGGCTGGTGGTCCTGGACAGGGGCAACCAGGGTCCCGACCCCGGAGATGACGACGACTTCCGCCTGGGCGTGCGCATACCCCTGGGGGCCGCGTACCTCTTCGAGGAGGCTCCTGTGGAGATATTCCTCGAGGTGGTGCCGGTGCTGGACCTGATCCCCGAGACCGACATGGACATGGACGCCGCGCTGGGAGCCAGGATCTACCTGTGAACCCTGCCGACACCGGGACGACGGTGGAGACCGGAAACTTCGCGCGCTTCTGTGACCAGGCGCTGCGAATCAGGGACGAGGTCTTCGTCACCGGGATGGGGGTTCCCGTCGATATCGAACACGACGACAGGGACCCCATGTGCTCCCACGTTCTGGTCCGGGTCGACGGACGGCCCGCGGCCACCGGAAGGCTCGATTCGGAAAGGGAGGGCAAGGTCGGAAGGGTGGCGGTCCTGGAGCGGTTCCGGAGCATGGGCCTGGGCAGCCTGGTAATGCGGGAGCTGGAGCGCATGGCTGCCGCCGCCGGGCTGGAGCGCGTCTGGTGCCACGCTCAGAGGACGGCCGAGGGCTTCTACAGGCGCCTGGGCTGGACCACCACCAGCGGCGGGTTCATGGAGGCCGGCATTCCCCACGTCAGGATGGAAAAGGATCTGGAGAACCGCCATGAGGAAGGCTCACCGGAATGAGCCGACGCTACGATGTGGTCATCGTGGGTGCCGGCACCGCCGGCCTGTCCGCCCTCAGCGAGGTGCGCAGGCGGACCGACAGCTTCCTCCTGGTAAACGCCGGTCCGTACGGCACCACGTGCGCCAGGGTGGGCTGCATGCCGTCCAAGGCCCTGATCGAGGTCGCCGACACCTTTCACCGCCGAAGCATGATGATGGACATGGGCCTGAGGGGAGCATCCGGTTTGTCCGTTGACGGCAGGGAGGTGATGCAGCGGGTACGCCGGCTGCGCGACGGATTCGTCAGGGGGGTGCTGAAGGCGACGGAGGGCCTGGGCGAACGGAGCGTGAGGGGCCGCGCCCGGCTGCTGGGCCCGAGCACGCTGGAGGTTGACGGGCGGAAGCTGGAGGCCGGCGCCATCGTACTGGCCACCGGTTCCAGGCCCGTTCTCCCCGGTCCATGGCGGGGAATACCCGGCGTGATGACCAGCGATGAGGTGTTCGAGATGGAGGAGCTGCCCGAGAGGATTGCTGTGGTGGGGCTGGGAGCCGTTGGCCTCGAGCTGGCCCAGGCCCTCTCCAGGCTGGAGGTGGAGGTCCTGGCCTACGACGCCTCGCAGACCATCGGAGGAATCAGCGACCGGGAGGTTCTGCGGGCGGCGCTGGACTCCATTGGCTCGGAGTTCCCCGTCCGGCTGGAAGAGGAGGTGCGGCTGGAGGAGGAGGGGTCCGGTGTCAGGGTGACGTGCGGAGACCGCGGAGCCCATGTCGACGCGGCCCTGGTGGCGGTGGGACGAAGGCCGAACATCGAGGGGCTGGGCCTGGAGAACCTGGGCGTGGACCTCGACGACCGCGGCCTTCCGCCCTTCGACGAGCGCACCATGCTGATCCCGGGGACCCGGGTCTTCATCGCCGGCGACGTCAACGCCCGGGCGCCCATTCTTCACGAGGCGGCGGACGACGGAAGGATCGCCGGCTACAACGCCGGCCGGAAGCATGAGAGCGCCTTCTGCAGGCGAACGCCCCTGAGGGTGGTCTTTACCGAGCCCTGCATCGCCTCCGTCGGCTCACCCGGGCCAGGGAAGGGTGTGGTCTGCGGGACGCAGGACTACTCCGGCCAGGGGCGGGCCAGGATGTCGGGAACCGCAGCCGGCCTTCTGAAGGTATGGGCCGAAGACGGCGACGGACTGCTTCTGGGAGCCGAGCTCTGCGCCCCCGGCGGGGAGCACCTGGCGCACCTGCTGGCCTGGGCCCTGCAGCGCAAGCTGACCGTGCACGAAATGCTCGAGCTGCCCTACTACCATCCCACGCTCGAGGAGGGCCTGCGAAGCGCGGTCAGGCGGGCGGCCCGCAAGGCCGGCCCGTCGCCGGACTCCGAGCTTCCACCCTGCGGGCGGGTGCCCACCGAAGAGGACCGGCCCCGGGAGTGACTCCGGCTACAACGAGGAGAGCATGGATAGCACGCCCAGTCCGGCCAGGGCCGCCAGCGCCAGGATGCGGAAGAGCCTCTCGCTGACCTTCCCCGCCAGCCATATGCCAAGGAGGGCTCCCGCCACAACCGCTGGGAACATCCGGGCCGTCTTCAGCGCCAGGTGGCCGTCCAGGAGGCCTCCGGCCACGAATGCCGGAACCGTCAGCAAGTTGAGGGCCAGGAAGTAGGCGGCCAGGCTGCCCCTGAACCGGTTCCTCGGCACACGCTGGTTGGCCAGGAACAGTATCACCGGCGGACCGCTGAAGGTCGTGGCTCCGTTCAGCGCCCCGCTCAACAGGCCCACCGGCAGCATGGACAGTTTCGCCCTTCTCACCCGGACCCTCACCCCTAGAAGGAAGGCGGTTGCCGAGAGGGTGACCACCGCTCCGATCACGGTCTTCATCACCCCGGGCTCAGCGCTGCTCAGAAGCCATATGCCCAGGGGGATTCCGGCGGCGCCGGAGATCAGAAGCGGCATCATCCAGAGAAAGTCCAGGTCTCTCCTGGTGCGGAGGAACACCAGCAGGTTCAGGAACATGCTGGTAATCGAGAGCATGGGGACAGCCGCTCGAGCCGGCATGAGCAGCACGAGAAGCGGCAGTGAGAA
>CAZKJG010000006.1:0-134034 GCA_964553045.1 uncultured bacterium
AACAATGATTGATCGGCTTCTCTTAAACGTCTTCCGTCTCTCTTATCATGAGCGGTCAGCTTGAGTGAGAGAATATGGGACTCTATAAATCAGGTCAAGATTGGTATCTTGACAAATGAAGGTATACATATGTACACTATTGGTGAAGGAGGCCTTGTTGAACAGCCGTCCGTTCAAGAAGGGAGTGGATATGGAATCGGAGCTTGCGGGGTTCGAGGAGCGACTGCGGGCCTTGGGGCTGGTGCGCGAGAAGGAGCTGCCCTACATGGTCTCGTGGGTGAGGCAGTACATCGAGTTGGGCTCTCCAGTCGAGGAGGAGTACGCGGAGATTCTCCTCGGAGAGGGAAGATGGGACTGGCAGGTCCGGCAGGCCCTCGATGCGGTCAAGCTGTACCGGAAGCTGGTTGGTGTGGATGCGGGGAAGGCTGAGGAGTCGGCCGAAGGGACCTCTCCCATCGCATTGCTGGTGCGAAAACTGCGGGTCAGGCAGTACTCCCGGCGCACCGTGAAGGCCTATTCGCATTGGTGTGGCAGGTACCTGTCCTTCTGCGAGGAGAGGGAGCTGGACTCCTCTGCAGATGCCGCCTTTGTCTCATATCTGTCCTACCTGGCGCTGAAGAGGCGGGTGGCCGCATCCACCCAGAATCAGGCCTTCAACGCCATCCTGTTTCTCTTCAGAAACGTGTGGGACAGGGAGCCGGAGAACATAGATGCGGTCCGGGCCCGCAAGCCTGTGCGATTGCCGGAGGTGCTCAGCTTTGATGAGGTGAATGCCGTGCTGGAGGTGGTGCGGGGAGTGGCCGGTCTGGCTATCCGGATGATCTACTCCGGGGGGTTGAGGAGGAACGAGGCGGTGGGTCTACGGGTAAAGGACGTGGATCTGGACGCGGCTCGGATGGTGGTCCGCGGGGGCAAGGGCGACAAGGACAGGGTGACCGTGCTTTCGCGATCTCTTGTCCCGGAGCTGCGCAAGTATCTCCAGAGGCTAAGGAGTAGCTTTCTCTCCGGGAGACGGAAGGTGCCGGTGTCGCTGCCCCGGGCTCTGGAACGGAAGTATCCTGCTGCGGGGCTGGAATGGCCGTGGCAGTACCTGTTCCCCGCGAGCCGGCCCTCGGTGGATCCCGTAAGCGGGCTCGTCCGCCTGCACCATCTGCACGGGAGCGTGCTGCAGAAGGAGATGCGGCGGGCGGTGAAGGCGGCGGGGATATCGAAGAGGGCTACCCTGCATACGCTGCGGCATTCCTTCGCGACGCACCTTCTGCTTAGGGGCGTGGACCTCTGCGAGATCCAGGAGCTGCTGGGGCACAAGAACCTGGAGACCACCAGGGTCTACCTGCACGTGATGAAGGGCATGCAGGGCCCGGACAACGGTCGGCTGGATCTGATGGATACGTCTTCGGCCTGATAGCGGGGGGCGCGCTCCGGTTGCAGGGTGGGGCGGCGGTTGCCCGCCGCCCCTTTCTGCGCTTTCGCGCGCTTCTGCGCCCGTGCCGTTCGCCTAGTCTTCGCGCTTGTGGTAGTGGGTGTGGAGCAGCTCGTGGGACTTGTGTCCCAGGGGCTCTTTGAGGAACTGGGCGTAGAGCGCCTGTATCTCCGGGTTCTCGTGGGACTTCCGGAGGGGCAGGTGCGCGTCCTCGTCGTAGATGGCCCTGGCCCTGGCCTGCCTGATGTCGGGGTCGGTGGGTACGGGCTGGCCTCCGCCGCCCAGGCAGCCGCCGGGGCAGGCCATGATCTCGATGAAGTGGTAGTCGGCCTCTCCGGCCGCCACCTTGTCCATGACCTTCTTGGCGTTGGCCAGGCCGTGTGCCACCGCAACCTTCAGGGTGGCGCCGGCCAGGAACTCGAAGCCCTCGGCCATCTCGTCGGGCATCTGGATGGCGGCCTCGCGGACGCCCTGCATGCCGCGGACAGGCTCGATGTTGAGGCCCTCGAAGGGAACCTCCTGCCCCGTGACAACCTCGTAGGCTGTCCTGAGGGCGGCCTCCATAACGCCACCGGTGGCGCCGAAGATGATGGCGGCTCCGGAGGACTGGCCCATCCAGCGGTCGTACCTCTCCTCGGGGAGATTCTCGAAGTCGAGGTCCATGTCGCGGATCATGCGGGCCACCTCGCGGACGGTGAGGACGTAGTCCACGTCCCGGTAGCCGCTGTCGCGCATCTCGTCTCGCTCCTTCTCGAACTTCTTGGCGGTGCAGGGCATCATGGACACGCTGACCACGTTGGCAGGGTCCACGCCCTCCTTCTCCGCCAGGTAGGTCTTCGCCAGGGCCCCGAACATCTGCTGGGGGCTCTTGCAGGTGGAGACGTTGGGAAGGAGCTGCGGGTACTTGTGCTCTACGAACTTCACCCAGCCCGGTGAGCAGCTGGTCATCATGGGGAGATGGACGCCCTCGTCCTTGTCCACCAGGGCCTTCTTGAGGCGGTGGATCAGCTCGTGGCCCTCCTCCATGATAGTGAGGTCGGCGGTGAAGTCGGTGTCCAGAACCCGGTTGAAGCCGAGTCGCTTGAGGGCCGCCACCATCTGGCCGGTATTCCGGCCGGTGGGCAACCCCAGGGCCTCGGCTATGCCGACCCTGGTGGCCGGCGCGGTCTGGACCACCACGAACTTCTCGGGGTCCTCTATGGCGTCCCAGACCTCCTCCACCTCGGACTTCTCGAAGAGGGCTCCGGTGGGGCAGCGGACGATGCACTGCCCGCACTGGGTGCAGGGGACTCCATTGAGGCCCTTCTCCAGGAAGGTACCGATGGTGACGTCGTTGGAGCGGCCCACGGGCTTGATCACGGCCACGCTCTGCAGCTCCTCGCAGGTGCGGACGCAGCGGGTGCACATGATGCACTTGCTGTTGTCGCGCATCACACCGGGGCTGGCCTCCTCGATGCTGCTGGGCTTTTCCGCTGTCTGGTAGGGGTTTACAGTGATGTTGTGCTGCTCTGCCAGGTCCTGAAGCTCGCAGTTGCCGTTGCGCTCGCACTCGGGGCAGTTGGAGTTGTGCGAGGCCAGCAGCAGCTGGAGCGTACTCTTCCTGGCGCGTCGGACCCTGGGGCTGTTGGTTCGGATCACCATGTTGGGGGTGACCGGCGTGACGCAGGCCGCCGAAAGGGTCCTCCAGCCATCCACCTCCACCACGCACATGCGGCAGTTGCCGGCGATGGCGATGTCGGGATGGTAGCATAGCGTCGGTATCTCGATGCCGGCGGATCTCGCGGCCTCGAGGATGGTGACGCCCTCGCGCACGTCTATCTTCCTGTCGTTTATGGTTACAGTGACGTTGGGCATCCTACTCATCCCCCTTCACGTCGTCGGGAAGACCCGCGAACTTGGTGACTATGTCGACGAAGCAGTTCGATGAGGTCTGCCCCAGGCCGCACTTGCTGCCCAGACGCATGGTCTCGGCCAGCTGGAAGTAGGGCTTGAGCTGCTTCTTGCTCTCGATCCTGCCGGCCTTGAGGTCGGCGATCACATCCAGCAGCCTCATGTTGCCTTCCCTGCAGGGGGTGCACTGCCCGCAGGACTCGTGCACGAAGAACTCCATGAAGTTCTCCAGCACGTCCAGCATGTCCCTGCTGTTGTCAAAGACTATCACCGAGCCGCCCGGAGGCAGGTCGGCGAAGCTCATGCACCGCTGCAGCTCCTCGGGTCCGATGGTGGCGCCGCTGGCGCCGCCCACCTGGACCGCCTGGGTATCGGTGGCGCCGGACAGCTCCAGCAGCTCGCAGACGGTGCTCCCCAGGGGCATCTCGTATACGCCGGGGTTCTCCACGTCTCCGGAGACGCTGAAGAGCTTGGTGCCGGAGTTCTCCCCCCGGCCCAGAGCCTGGTACCACTCGGCGCCCTCCAGCACGATGTGCGGGATGGCGGCGAAGGTCTCCACGTTGTTTATGACCGTGGGCATGCCCAGGAATCCCTGGTTGGTGGGGAACGGCGGCTTGTTGCGGGGCTCTCCCCGCCGCCCCTCCATGCTCTCCATCAGCGAGGTCTCCTCGCCGCAGACGTAGGCGCCCGCGCCGGGTCGGATCTCGATGTCGAAGCTGAAGTCGCTGCCGCCGATGCTCTCGCCCAGAAGGCCCTTTTCGATCAGATTCTCGCGGGCCTCCATGATCTTCGGTATCAGGTAGGGGTACTCGGCCCGCAGGTAGATTATGCCGGTGTCGGCGCCTATGGCGTGTCCCGCGATGGCCATGCCCTCCAGGATCTTCTCGGTGTACTCATCGAGGAGGACCCGGTCCTTGAAGGTGCCGGGCTCGCCCTCGTCGGCGTTGCATATGATGTACTTACGCTCGCCTGAGGCACCACCGGCAAGGACCCACTTGACTCCGGTGGGGAATCCCGCCCCGCCCCGCCCCAGCAACTTGGCCTCGCGGACCTCGAAGGCCACGTCCGCGGGCTTCAGCGACAGGGCCTTGCGCAGGGCGCTGCCGGTCTCGGCCCCCTCCCAGGCCAGCATCACTCTCGTCTCTTCGGCCATGCTATCCTCCCTACTCCAGCCCGCGCACTATCTCGCAGGCCTTCTCGGGGGTCAGCCTGGAGTGGGGCACGTCGTCGGCCAGCATCGCCGGGCTCTGGTCGCAGAGGCCGATGCAGCTGGTCGTCTCCAGTGTCACTCGTCCGTCATCCGTGGTTCCTCCGACCTCGATACCCAGCTCTTTCTTCAGCGCGTCGAGTATCTCGGCAGAGCCCTTCATGGCGCAGCTGATCGTCTTGCAGAGCCTGACGATGTGCCTGCCCCGGGGCTCGGTGGAGAGGAAGGAGTAGAAGCTGACCACGCTGTATATCTCCGCGTTGCTGACGCCTACGGCCCTGGCTATGGCCCTGATGGCCTCCTCGGGAACGTAGCCCAGCTCGTTGTTGACGTCGGTGAGGAGCTGCATCACGGAGTCACGTCCGCTGCCGTAGCGGGCGAGCCCCTCCTCGACGATCTCCTCTGCGGTTTTCGGCACTATTCGTCCCCTTTCACAAGCACCTCGCGTATCTTGTTTACCAGTATGGTGGGAGGCACGGGCTTCTCCATGAACATCTCCACCGGGAAGTAGTCGGGGTGCTCCTCGGGGTTGTAGTCGTAGCCCGTGACCTTGCTCACCGAGGTGAGCATGATCACCGGAACGTCGCTGTGAAGCCTGTCACGGATCTTCTTGGCCACAGCGAAACCTTCGTCGGTGCTCTCCATCATGACGTCCAGTACCACCACGTCGGGCCTGTCGGACTCTATGCGCTGCAGACCCTCCGCACCGGAGGAGGCGGATATGACCTCGAAGCCGTTCGCCTCGAGGACTATCTTGTTGGCCTCGACGAAGTCCGGATCGTCATCGACCAGAAGAACCCTGTTCTTCTCAGCCATCGCTATTCCTTTCTCTTGCTTCTCTTGCCGGGATACAGATGGGTGCAAAATCGGTCGGGGATGGCGGTAGATGATGTAATCCAACCTCCCCTGTCAAGCCTCGCCGCCGGCTACCGGACCGGCGGTTTCCGACTCCGCCGGCCAGGCTGCTTACCGTCATGTGCGAGCGAGGTATCACGCTGCTTTCGCAGCAGCGAGCCGCAAGCGGCTCAAAGTCATTCCGGGACCGGTTCGAGACGGGTCTGCATAACCCCGCAGCGGAATGCCGGTTCCCGCGCCTAGTAACGGTAGTGCTCGGGCTTGTAGGGCCCGTCCACATCGTAGCCTATGTACTCCGCCTGCTCCGGGCTCATCCTGGTCAGCCGCACGCCCAGCCTGGCCAGGTGAAGGCGCGCCACCTCCTCGTCCAGGAGCTTCGGAAGCATGTAGACGCCGATGGCCGGCCTCTCTTCGGCCAGGGCCATCTGGGCCAGGCACTGGTTGGTGAAGGAGTTGGACATCACGAAGCTGGGATGGCCGGTGGCGCAGCCGAGGTTCACCAGACGACCCTCTGCCAGCAGGAAGATGGAGTGGCCGTCTGGGAAGAGGTAGCGGTGCGACTGGGGCTTGATCTCCTCCTTGCGGATTCCGGGAAGGGCTTCCAGACCCGCCACGTCTATCTCGTTGTCGAAGTGTCCGATGTTGCAGACTATGGCCTGGTCCTTCATCTCCTTCATGTGCTGCGCGGTGATGACGTTGAGGTTTCCGGTGGCGGTCACGAATATGTCGCCCTCCGGCAGCGCTTCCTCCAGGGTGGTCACCTCGAAGCCCTCCATCGCAGCCTGCAGGGCGCAGATGGGGTCGATCTCGGTCACCACAACCCGGGCGCCGAAGCCACGCATGCTCTGACAGCAGCCC
This sequence comes from uncultured bacterium, assembly GCA_964553045.1. Lineage (GTDB taxonomy): Bacteria > Fermentibacterota > Fermentibacteria > Fermentibacterales > JCC-6 > JAWLEP01. The sequence continues at coordinate 6,234 of CAZKJG010000006.1, forward strand.
TTGCCCACGTCTCCGTAGCCACAGACCACAACGGTCTTCCCGGCAACCATGACGTCGGTGGCGCGCTTGATGCCGTCGGCCAGTGACTCCCTGCAACCGTAAAGGTTGTCGAACTTGCTCTTGGTTACCGAATCGTTGACGTTGTAGGCCGCGAAGAGCAGATCGCCGCTCTTCAGCATCTGGTATAGCCTGTGGACCCCGGTGGTGGTCTCCTCGGAGACGCCTATGATGTCCTCCGCCACTCGGTGCCAGCGCTCGGGGTCCTCCTCGATGCCCTCGTGGAGGTTGCGGCGCAGGGCGCGCTCGTCGCCCGGCATCTCGCCCGTTATCTCCGGCAGGTCCCCACCCCGCTTCACCGTCTCCTCGAGGGCGTGCCCCAGGTGGACCATGAGCGTGGCGTCCCCGCCGTCGTCGACGATCAGGTCGGGCCCGCTGCCGTCGGGGAAGGTGAGGGCCCGTCTTGTGCACCACCAGTACTCGTCCAGCGTCTCGCCCTTCCAGGCGAAGACCGATACGCCCCGCTGCGCCATGGCGGCGGCTGCGTGGTCCTGTGTGGAGAAGATGTTGCAGCTGGCCCAGCGCACGTCTGCGCCCAGCTCCAGCAGGGTCTCTATAAGCACCGCCGTCTGTACGGTCATGTGCAGCGAGCCGGTCACCCGCAGGCCTTCCAGGGGCCTGTCGGGTCCGTACTTCTCCCGGACCGCCATGAGGCCCGGCATCTCCTTCTCCGCTATCTCTATCTCCCGGCGGCCGAAGTCGGCCAGCCCCATGTCCCTCACCTTGTAGTCGTCGTTGCCCTTCATGCCGTTCCTTCCATCTATTCGTCCCGCGGGGTCTTCCTGGCCGCACAGACCAGGAACGCCGTTCCACCCTCGAGTTCGAACCTGCGACACACTTTCAGCCCCGTATCGTCCATCCATCCCTCCAGCGTCTCCGGCGGAAATCCGGGCCAGAGGTCACCCTGTCTCTCGCGGAACTCGGTGTTGTCGTGCTCCCGAAGCTCCACCAGGGCCATTCTGCCGGTGGGGGAAAGCACCCGGGCCGACTCCCGAAGCACCTGTGCCGGGTCGGCCACGTGGTGAAGCACCAGGTGCGCCACCACACCGTCGGCCCAGCCGTCGGCCACAGGAAGGTGCTCGGCGTCGCCGAGGCGCAGCTCCACCGAGCCCTGGATATCCTGCTCGCGCACCCTCTTTCTCGCGGCCCTGAGCATCTCCTCGGAGTGGTCCACGCCTATCAGTCTGTCGGACATGCCGGAGAGAACCTCCAGCAGCCGGCCGCTTCCACAGCCTATCTCCACCAGGCGGCTGGCCCCCTTCAGACAGCTGGCCATGAGCTGCAGGTACTGCCCGGGCTCCGGAAGCATGCCCTCCAGGGCGGGCCAGCAATCCGCCCGGCTGTCGAAGAACTCCCTGCTGCTCTCCTTGCGGGCCCGGTAGACACGGGCCAGCTGACGCATGTCCCGCCGGTACCTGTCGGCGCCGGAGAGTCCGGCCACGGCCACCTCCACCAGGCTGGACACCGTCTCGCTCTCGCCGGCCAGACGGTAGAATGCCCATCCGGCCCTGCTGTCCCTGCGGACAACGCCGGTGTCCCGCAGCCTGCGCAGGTGATGGCTCACGTTCGACTGACTCAGATCCAGGACGTCGGCGATCTCGCTTACGTTCAGCGGACCCCGGAACAGAAGGGACACGATTCTCAGCCGGTTGGCGTTGCCCAGGACTCTCAGCAGCTTTTCCATGGCCACACTATATGAATGTATGCTCATATAGTCAATACTATACCGGTATACCGTTGAGTTGGCTGCGCCGAAAGCACATATGCGGACTTGATGGCCGGGCGGTAAGTTCGTATCTAAAGCCCACCATGAAGATACTGCTCGTCATCCACGACCTGATCACGATTCCCCTGGGGGTCTCCTACGTATCCGCCGTGGCGAGGCGGGAGGGCCACGAGATCGAGGCGGCCTCCCTGTCCGAGGGGGACCTTCCCCGCGCGGTGGAGCGGTTCGACCCGGACGTAGTGGCCTTCGGCGCCACCAGCGGCTTCCACAAGGCCTACCTCGAAGCACTGTCTGAGGTGCGGGAGAGTACCGATGCCGTCACGGTGATGGGCGGCGCCCACGCGACCTTCTTCCCGGAGGTGATACTGCAGAGCGAGCGGCTGGACTTCTGCCTGCGCGGGGAGTCCGAGGAGGCCTTCCTGCAGCTGCTTGAGCACATCGATGGCCGGCGGCCGGTGGAACGGGTGGGGAACCTCGTATGGCGAAGGGACGGGGAGATGGTGGAGAACCCCCTGCTGCCCCTGGAGCAGGACCTGGACTCCATACCCTTCCCCGACCGGAGCTTCTATAGCCGCTACAGCATGGCGAATCGCAGGGCCGTCTTCGTGATAACCGGCCGCGGCTGCCCCTACGGATGCACCTACTGCTTCAACCACGCCTTCAAGAAGCTCTACTCCGGGCTCGGGGGCACCTGCCGCAAGCGCAGCGTGGGTAACGTCCTGGAGGAGATAGTACGGCTGCAGGCGATGATGCCGGCCCTGGAGATGATCGTCTTCCAGGACGACATCTTCATACTCGACCGGGAATGGACGATGGAGTTCTGCCGCCGGTACCCGCGGGAGGTGGGCCTGCCCTTCCACTGCCACCTGAGGGCCAACTTGGTGGACCGGGAGGTGGCGGCCGCCCTGCGACGGGCCGGGTGCCACAGCGTGAAGATGGCCATCGAGAGCGCATCGCCGAAGCTGCGCAACCGAATACTGGGCAGGAACATGAGCGATGCGACCATAGAGCGGGCCTTCACCGCGGTCAGGGAGGCCGGAATCGTGGTGGTCAGCCAGAACATACTGGGCATACCCACCGGGGATTTCGAGGACGACCTGCAGACTCTGCGGCTGAACTGCCGGCTGAGCCCGGACTTCGCATTCGCCACCCTTCTGCAGCCCTATCCCAGAACGGAGATCGGAAGGTTCTGCCGGAAGAGGGGGCTTCTCAGAGAGGGTGCCGGAGGGGCCATCCCCGATTCCTTCTTCGACGGCTCGGCGCTGCAGATACCCGACAGGAAGCGCCGGGAGAGGCTGCGCAAGCTCTTCGCCTTGTGCATAGAGTTCCCCTTCCTGCGGGGAAGGCTGAAGTGGCTGGTGGGCCTTCCCCTCGACGGGCTCTACGACGTCCTGGACAGGATCTGGAAGGGCTACTGCATAAAGCAGAGGGAGTTCCCCTACTCCATGCCGGTGTCGGACTACCTCAGAAACGCGCTGGACTACCTGCGCACCCGCTACTACTGATCATGCGGAGGTGAGCGATGGCCGAGTGGTTCGAGAACGAGAATCTGTGGCGTGACCTCTACCCCTACCTGTTCCCCCCAGAGCGGTTCGAGGCCGCCCGGGAAGAGGTAACGTCTGTGCTGGAGCTCTCCGGATTTGCCGGGAAGAAGGTGCTGGACCTCTGCTGCGGCCCCGGTCGCCACTCCGTTGAGCTCGCCCGGCGCGGCTACCACGTAACCGGCGTGGACCGCTCCCCCTACCTGCTGGAGAGGGCCCAGAACCGCGCCGCGGAGAACGGGCTCGAGGCGGAGTGGGTGCTGGACGACATGCGCAGCTTCCGCAGGCCGGAAGGCTTCGGGCTGGCCGTCAACCTCTTCACCTCCTTCGGCTACACCGCTTCGGAGTCAGACGACATGAGGGTGCTGGAGAACGTCCGGGACAGTCTGGTGCCCGGCGGCAGCCTGGTGATGGAGCTCATGGGCAAGGAGGTGCTGGCCTCGATCTTCTCCCGGGTGGGGGCGGCGGAACCCGAGGACGGGTCGCGGCTGTTCATGGTCCGGGACGTGGACGAAGACTGGAGCGTAATCTCCAACCTGTGGGTCCTGGTGCGGGACGGCCGGGCGGCCGAGTACTCGTTCAGCCACCGCGTATACTCGGCCCGGGAGCTGCGGGGGATGCTCACGGAGGCCGGTTTCGACGACGTGCGTCTGTACGGGGGGCTGGACGGCTCCGGCTACGACCTGCGGGCCTCCCGGCTGGTGGCGGTGGCCGCGGTTCCGATGGAGACCCCGGACTGACGCCGGCCGCCCCGGCCCGCTCTGCTGCACCTCCAGCGTAGGACCGCCGCAGGCGTTTCAGTCCATCATGCAGTACAGCTCCCGGTCGTTGCGGCCGTTCCACAGGGCAACGCGGCGGTCCTTGCCGGTGGCGGAGGCGATGCCGGTCAGGCTGCTGCCCAGGTCGAGCACCTCCTCTGTGAGACAGAGGCACATCCACTCGCCCACCCCATCTCGGAAGGTATCCCTCCCGGCCGCAGCCGGAGTCGAACGTCAGGGCGTAAACCGCGGGTCAAGGGAGGTGGGTCAGAAGACCTCCGCCACGGCCTCCAGGTACACCCTGCCCCGCTCCGGGCGCTCGCGGACGGGGAATCCCAGGGCCGCCTCCACCCGGAAGACGCCACTTCGGCCCCGAAAGCCCAGGCCCAGCGAGGCCGGCCAGCGCCATCCCGCCTCCGTATCCACCGCCCCCAGGTCGGAGAAAACGAAGAACCTGGTCTCGGTCTCACCCAGGGATACCTCGGGGCCGGCCACCGCGTAGCGTCCGGCCCGGAAGCTGCCCTCGGCGTATCCGCGCAGGTCGCCCGCGCCCCCCATGCGACGAAGCCTGCCCGAGAGCCAGTCCCCCTCCAGCACGCCGCCGGCCAGGGCCCTGCCACCCAGGCCGAGCCAGCCCAGGTAGATGTCGGCCCTGGCCGTCAGCTCGCCGGAGGCGTAGATCTCCACATCCGTTGTGTCGGAGGCCGTCGCCCTGCCCATATCGGCCTCCATATCTATCGAGAGGCCCTCCCATCCCTGGCTCTTCCTCCTTCCGGGGCGGGCGGAGAGGCCCACCAGTCCGTAGCTGTAGAGCTGCCGGGAAGCGTCGGGCGGGTACCCCCTCCACTGGCCCGCTCCCGCCGAGACGTCCAGGGCACCCACGCGCCAGATGGCGAGCAGCTCGCCCTCCCGGTTGACCCAGGAGCTCTCGGGCACCGACTGGGCCAGCCTGATCTCCGCGGATACGGGGACGCCGGCTATCCACGGCTCGCGGTAGCGAAGGAAGGCGTCCACACCGCCCCAGTCCACGCGGCGGGCGGTGATCTCCAGCTCCCGCCCCGTGCCCAGCAGGCTGCGGGTTAGTATCTCCACGCCCCCCTCCAGGTCCTCCCCGCCTCCGCTGCCCGTGTAGCCCAGGTCGGCGGCGAAGTGGCCGGTGGGGGCCTCGTGCACCTCCTGGACCAGGACCAGGTCGCCGCCGGGGCCCAGGGCCAGTCTGGTGGCACCCACGGAGCGCACCAGGGGAGACCCTTCCAGCCCGGCCAGCCACCGCTGCACCGCCACCGGGTCGTACGGCTGCCCCGGCTGCAGGTCCAGAAGGCGCAGGAACAGCTCCGGACGGTTCTTCTGCAGTCCCTCCATCCTCACCTCCTCCAGCCGCGCCCGCCGGCCGGGGACGACGCGCACCTGCAGGGTGTCCGGGGCGGACAGCAGGCACCCCAGCCCCGCGAAGGGGTAGCCCCGGCGCAGGTACCAGGCCAGAACAGTGTCCTGCAGAGAGGCCAGTGACGAGTCCGACACCTCCACGATGGCCGCACCCAGCTCCCCGGGGTCGGGAAGCGGAGGACTGCCCACGATCCGCACCACTGCCCCGGAGGAGCCCTCCGGAACCGACAGGGACAGCGCCAGCAGCAGGGGCAGGGCACAGGACATCAGAAGCTCACCGTCCCCTCCAGGCCCGCCGTCTGGCTCAGCTCGCCCCCGGCGGGCCGGCGGGCCCAGTAGGTGAGAGTGAGCTCCAGGCCGCTGGCCAGACGCCGTCCCGCCCGCAGGCGGGCCGAGATGCCGGTGCCGCGGTCGGAGCCGTCGAAGAACCAGGGGGGCAGCTCACCTTCGCCGGGGATCACCCACGCCTCCAACCTGCCGCTGCCCGTGTAGCCGCCTCCGGAGAGCGAGAAGTGGGGGGCGACGCCCAGGGACCACGCGGTGAGGCCCGAGACATCGTCCGCCCTCCTCTCCGCCGAGAGCTCCAGGCCGGGCTCTATCCAGCCGGGGTAGGTGAGCACCGGATCGACCGCCCCCCGCAGGCCCAGTACGCGCCTGGGATCGTAGAGCTCCTGCCGGGTGCGCCACGCCTCGGCGGTGAGGTCGGCGAACCAGCCCTCCCCGGGCTCCAGCCTGGGCTGCGCCCGGCCCCGCAGCTCGGTCTCCAGCCTCCTGCCGGTGCCGCTGTAGCTCTCGGTGGCCCGCATGGCCTTGCCGTAGAGGGAGAGCCGGCTGAACGGACCCTCCATCCGCCACCACGGCGACAGCGTAAGGGTGTAGCCGCCGTCCCTGTCGTCGTTGAATGCTCCGGACAGGAGGAGCGGCGAGAGACCCCCCTCCTCTCCGCTGGATTCCAGCTGCAGACCGCCGTCCAGCCCCCAGCCGGGGCGGCTCCTGCTGGCGGTGAGGTCAAGCGTGGCCCGGGTGACCACCTCGCCCTCTCCGCCGGGCTGGTAGTACCTCTCGTAGTCTCCGCCGGGGTCCGGGTAGTACTCGCCGGTCTCGGAGTCGTAGCTGTAGGTGCCCTGTCCCTCGCCCACGTACCTGTATCGGACCTCCAGGGAGCGGCTCACCACGTTGGAGCCGTCGTAGAGGGCCTGGACATAGGTACCCGACTCCGACCCGCTGAGGTTGAGGCTGACGGCGTTGGCCCGGAACGAGCCCTGCTCCCTGTAGAGGCTCAGGGAATGCTCGAAGTGGGAGCGCAGCCTCCAGGCCCCCAGCCGGTTACTGCCCTCGGCGGAGGCCCGGTACCTGCGGTCTGGCCGCGGCAGCCCGCCGGTGCGGAGGTCGCGCTCCATCTGGAGGGCCAGCTCGCCCCGCTGCCCCCCCCTCTCCAGAAGCAGGCCCACGTTGCCGGAAACCCGGTCGCCCGCGATGCTGTCGGTCCAGCTCTCCGTACTGACCTCCGCCCCGACTGCCGGGCTGAGGACGCCCATGCTCAGCCGGGCTCCGGCGGATGCGCCGGTGCGGCTGCCGGGGGCCAGGGAATCGGTGTCCGACCTTCTCAGCGAGCTGCCGCGGAGATCCACACGGGCGGCTCCGGTGAGCGGCACCAGCCTCGCCCTGAGCCGGGAGGCCCCGCCCTTTCGGGACAGGTCCCGCAGGCCGGCGGCCAGCAGGGCCCGCTCCCCCCCGGCCCACGCCTCGGCCCAGCTGTCCCTTCCTTCGTAGCCCGGGGGCAGGGCCCAGGCGGCCAGGCTGCTGTCGGACTCCAGCACGCCTGCCGGGGCGAAGCCCTCCGATACCACCATCCCCCGCAGCCCGGCCCGCAATCCCGCCGGTGCGACGACCGACCCCCTGCCCCGGACAGCCGACCCCCTGCTGGTGGTGGCCCCGGGGTTGAACAGGTTGCCCGTACGCTCGGAGACCGCCGCCTCCAGCTCCAGCCGCGTACCGCCGCCTTCGGGCAGCCTCAGGGCCGCGCCGCCCAGCTGCAGGCTCTCGGGCAGCTGCAGGTAGCGCCTTGGCAGATGCGTGCCCTGGCCCTCCCCCACCCAGAGGAAACCGCCCAGAGAGGAGTCGTAGACGTAGTCCCCCGGGCCCTTCGGGGGCCGTGAGAAGAACACGTCCCAGCTTCCCCCGTCGGGGCCCTCGTAGACGAAGTGGCCCAGGCTGTCCAGACTGTAGTCGCCCTCCCCCTCGCCCACCTGCTCGGCCCCGTCCACCCAGGCCGAGTCCGGGTCCTCGCCCACCGACTGCAGCCTCTCCACTGACTCGTCGGACAGGATGAAGCCCAGGGGATCGCCGCGGGAATCCGCGTCGCGCAGGCCGGACAGCTCGAGGGTCAGCCCGCCGAGGTCCGCCTGGGCGCCGGCCCGGGCCAGGCTGCTGCGGAAGCCGTCGCCCCGGCCGTAGTAACTGATCTCCACCCGCTGGTCCTCGCGCATCATCCGCCGCGGGCCGAAGGTGATCAGGCCGGCGGCGTAGTCCACCGTGTAGTCGGCGGTGACACCCCTCTGCAGGCGGGTGCCGTCCAGAAGGACGGTCTCGCTGCCGGGAACCACATCCACCCCTCCGGAGAACTCGTAGGGGCCCTGCAGTCCCTCCTCGGTGTAGAAGACCGTCCTTCTCAGGGACTGTCCGGAGGTCCCCCAGCCGCCGGAGGCCGACCAGCCCTCCTCGAAGACCCTGGCGTCCAGGCCGCTCGCCTCCCTGCGCCAGGTGAGGGGGCCGGGGGCCGGCTGCGCCCGGGACCATTCCAGGTCGCCCAGCCGCGCCCTCCATCCCGGTCCGGTGACGGTGAAAAGCACCCGGTCCAGCTCACTGACCAGCTCGGAGGATTTGGCGCCGATGGGAAGGTTCTCGTCGGTCACCGTTCCGCTGACCTCTATCTTCGGCGCTATCATTCCGTCCACCGATATCCTGGTGGCCTGGGTAACGCCTCCGCCCTGGCCCACCGAGACCCCCAGGCGCTTGGCGCCGGAGATGTAGAGTCCCTGGCCGGCCGGGGGCTCGGCCCATTCCCGCTCCCCGGCGTCGGGGGCGCCGGAGATCCGGTCCATGGCCTGCAGGTCCAGGCTGCGGCGGTGGGGCACGCCCAGCGCCAGGGTGTCCAGAAGGACCTGCAGGGTGTCCCCAGCCGGAGGGGCCGGCTGCAGGCGAAAGCCGACCCTGCTGCCGTTGAAGCCGGGGGCGACCTCCAGGGTATCGTCGCCGAAGACCACCAGGGCGGGGCCCGGCGCCGGCCATACGGAGTCGGGCAGTGCGAGGAAACCGGAACCGTCGCTGGGCAGCTGCAGGGACAGTGAGGATACCGCCGCCAGCAGGAGGGGGATCATCTGACCAGCAGGGCGGTCCCGGAGTCCGGGGACCACAGCAGGAGCCTGCCGGAGGGGGATCCGGCGGCACGGGACACCGGCAGGGGAAGGCAGAGGGTGTCGGCGGGGGGCGCCAGCACGGTCACCGAGTCCAGCAGCACCGCCGGCCCGCCACCGACCATGGCGGCGTCCAGGCACTCCACGGCCAGGAGCGCCGGGGGCTCGCCGGGCCCGAGCCGCCAGGCTCCGCCTGCGACGGCGACTCCCTCCAGCGATGCTCCGGACAGGGTCATGGGCCGGTCAACGGGGGGCCGGAAGACCACCCTTCCCGCCCGGCCGGCGGACCTCGCCAGGCTCTCGTCCCGCGAGTAGTACCAGACCTCCAGACCGATCATGGCCAGATCACCGGGGGAACCCGGGGCCTCCATGACCTGAAGAACCGCTCCCTCCGGGCTGTAGCGGCGGACCACGCCGGATGTGAGGTCGGAGACCAGCATCTGTCCGCTCTCCAGTACGCACAGGCCTCCGGGAAGCGCGGTCTCCGACAGGTCCAGCTCCACCGCAGCGCCCTCCTCCAGCCGGACCACCCGGGGAAAGCCCCGGTACAGGAAGACGACCGCGCCGGACCCGTCCAGGCCGGCATCCAGAGGTGGGCCGTAATCGGGGACCTCGAGGCGGGTTATCTCCAGCGAATAGGCGGAAAGGGGCGCCAGCAGAGCAACCGCCAGGGCCGCGATACGGGCCGGTCCGGCTCTACCAGTCATCTGCCCTCCCCTGCTGGTCGGCGGCGCGGGAGAAGAGGGTCAGCGCACCACCGCGAACTTGCCCGTCCCCACGGTCTCCCCCTGGAAGAACCTGTAGAAGTAGACGCCGGAGGCAAGGTCGGACGCTCCGGAGTACTCCAGGGTGATCTCGCCCTGGCCCACGTTCCGGTACTCGGTGGTCTCCACATGTGCCCCGGCAGCGTCGAAGACCGCGAAGGATACGCTCTGGCCGGTGGACTGGAACTGCATGTACAGCGAGCCGAAGCTGGGCACGGGGTAGACGGCCAGCCCGCCGCCTTCGACCACCGAACCCGCCGATACGTCGGCGGTGAGCGGCGCGAAGGCCCGGTCGAGGAGCATGACCGTGCCGAAGGCGTTCAGGTCCAGGGCCACGTCGCCGGCCTGGCCGGCCGGAACTACCTCCAGGGTGCCCGCGTCCTCGTCGTAGAGGTAGCAGACCAGGTCCCCCAGCCCGCTGGTGGATGCCCGGAAGCTCCCCTCCCCCTGCTGGGGAAGCCGGTAGTAGAGACCCGAGTATCCGTTCAGCTCCCTGCCGGGGTCGCTGAAGGGCAGGTCTTCTATTGTGGCCGTGTAGTCCATTCCCGGCCGGTTGCCCGGCGAGCCCTGGTCGTAGTCGGATATGCTCAGGCCCTGGTAGCCCCACCTGCCGTCACCCACCGAGGTGTCGTCTACGAAGTTGGCCAGCATCCAGTCCTCCAGCACGTCGGGAAGGCTGGGCCTGCTGCCCGTGGCGGACTCTATGGCGTCCTCGACTCCGTCAACGCCGCGCGGGGAGTTGTGCAGACAGCTGTAGATGAAGTCGTCCCCGCCGTAGTTCTCGTACAGGTAGGCGAAGAACAGGTAGCCGGCCCCGTAGCCGGCCACGAAACGCAGGTCGTCCGGGAAGGAGGTCCAGTTGATGGGGGTGACGCCGCCGGCCTCCAGGAAGGTCTCCACCTGGAAGGCGGGGTAGCCACAGACGTAGGTACCGGTCTGCGCCTCGTTCTCTATGACCCACAGCTCCTCGCCGGCAAAGGGCTTTATGCCCCACTGGATGAGGTGTACAAGCTCGTGGCTGGCGGTGTACACCGCGTCGTAGGAATCGCTGGGGTAGCAGTCCAGGTAGAGCATCTCGCACTCGTTGGAGTGGCCGCCGTAGTAGAGCCAGGCCTCCTCGTCGGTGAACATGTTGTAGGGGGAGAAGTAGCCGGCGATGTACACCTGCGGCTCGGTGGAGGTGGAGTCGAAGCCGTCGCGGATGTCCAGCACCAGGAAGTACACCCGGGGGTCTCCGTCGATCTCGTCGGGGATCTCGCCGATGATCCCGGCCTCCGTCTCCACTATTCCCCCGCCGCCGGACGGGGTGCTGTCCTGCAGCGCCTCGGCCAGCTGGTCCACCGCCTCCTGGTCGTAGTGGACGCCCCACATGTCGTCCTCCACGAAGACGTAGGTGTCCTCACCCACGAAGCGGCAGGTGGCCGGCAGCTTGTAGAACTCCGGATACTGCCCGGTCTCGTCGCTGGCCCAGAACCAGATCCGGTCCCCCACCTCGTGGACCGACTTCTTGGTCGCCAGCGGCCCGGTGGGGGCGTAGGAGGGGTCGTGGGTCCTGGTTATCTCCATCACCTGCGGGTCGGTGAAGGTGCCGTCGATGGGAAGGCCGTTCTCCGGTACCGCCGTCAGGGCCAGCAGCAGCAGGCCCACCATCAGAACCTCACCCCCATCGTGAACTGAACCGCAGACAGGTCTCCGGTGCGGGGGAAATCCATCTCGGTGTAGAGGCCGGGCGAGGTCATGTCGTCCAGAAGGGCCGCGTCAATGGCGCTTACCGCCCTGTTGACCAGGGCGAATCCCGCTATGTAGACGGCCCGCCGGCTCCAGTTGCGGCTGTCCTTCAGCCTGTCGTAGAAGTGCTCCCTGGCCGCCTCGGAGGCCCAGCTCCAGCCGTCGCTGCCGTAGCGGGCGTGATTATCGTAGTACTCCCTCTGGGCGTCGGGGTCGTCGGGGTAGTAGTAGCGGGCCAGGCTTCGAATGTAGTCGTTGTACTCGGCGCTGGAGGAGAAGTCGGCCAGGTCGTCCAGGAACTGGGTGCTGCGGCCGTCGGCGTCGATTCCGGCCTCCGCCATTGCCAGGGAGACGTAGTCGTCGCGACTCCACGAGCTCTCCAGCCAGGAGAGCCCGGCTCCCAGCCAGGTCACCGCCTCCACCCCCATGAATACGTAGCCCCTGGTCCGGTGGCCCAGCGAGTGCTGGCCCCACCCCGGAAGCAGGGCGGACTTCATGAGTGCGGTGCGGTTGGCCGGAACGGCGCCGGCCGCCGAGAACGCCGCCAGTATCAGAAGCAGTGCGCTGCGTGCTCTCATATCACCCAATCAGTTGACCACGGCGGCTTCGAAGAGCTCCCTCTCGGTGGTGCCGCCCCAGCTCAGCTCGAGGCTTACGAAGTAAAGGCCGGGCGCAAGACCGGAGGCGTCCCACTCCACCTCCCAGGGCAGCCCGCCCGGAGCGCTGCCCCGAAAGCGGTCCACCAGCTGGCCGGCCACGCTGAACACCCGAATCGTGAAGTCGCTGTCGGTGCCCGGCCGGAAGCGTATGGTGCCGGTGCCGTGCTGCACGGGATTGGGGTAGACGTAGAAGCTGCCCTCGGCCAGTCCTCCCCCGGAGGACTCCATCTGGGGAAGGAGGTCGGGCCACCAGCAGCGTTCGCCGCCGCGGTCCATGCCCGTGTGCCATCCCTGGGGAGAGAGTCCGGTCTCCCAGCAGGAGACAAAGCCGCCGCGGTCCGCCGCCAGAACCTCATGGGCGCCGTCGTCGTCCAGATCCCAGAGGATGGGCCTTCCCAGGGGGCCGTCGCCGGTGGAGAGCGGGAAGGGCCATTCCTGCGAGCCTGCTGCATCGGGGGCCAGCAGGCGGCCGTCACCCACCGAGAACAGGGCCAGGCCGCTTCCGCCGACTCCGGTATCTGCGGGATCGAACCCGTAATCCAGCGTGTCCCGCTGCAGGCACAGGGGCCAGTCGGAGAGTGTCGAGCCGGAAGCGGTAACGGCCCACACTCCGCCCTCCACGTCTACAACGGTCTCCAGCCTGCCGTCGCCGTCGATGTCGGCCGGCCAGGGCGCGCCCTGCGCCGCGCCGGGAAGGGATGCCGGGAACCCCGGCATGGGGCCGCCGTCGGCGGAGTAGGCCCAGACACGGCCTCCGGCCAGCACCACCACGTCGGTGGTGCCGTCACGGTCGATGTCGGCGCAGAAGGGCGGGGCCTCGACCTCCAGGCCCGGGCGCACGGGCCAGCCGTCCATCGGCTGCCCGAACAGGTCCAGCAGCCTGATCCTGCCCTCGCCGGTGGCCACGACGAGACCGAAGGGCTCCTCCGGCCAGACGGCGATTCCGGCCACCGGGGCGTCGAAGCTTCGGGGCCATCCGTCCAGGCTGGAGCCGCCCGCGTCCAGCACGTGTACGCGCCAGTCGTCCGTGGAGACGGCTACGAGACCCAGCCTCTCGCTGAGCAGCGCCTGAACGGGCTCGGCGCCCAGGTCCGCCGGCCATCCGGCCGGCTGGGTACCGTCCCAGCGCAGCAGCTGCAGCTCTCCGCCCTCCCTGGCCAGCAGCAGCATCTCCTCTCCCTGCCCGGGGTCTGCGGCCCGAAGGTCTGTGTGGGCGTTGAGGCCCACCGGCCGGGAGTCCGAGGCGTCGGGAAGCCAGGCCCGGCTGACTCCGGCGGCCTCGGTGAGCACCACCCGGAGCCCTTCGGGGGTAACCCAGAGCAGAGGCTGCTGGGACAGCGGGTCGACCCGTAGCGGCCAGCCGTCCTCTATCCAGGACCGGGACACGGAGACGTCCATGTCGTTGCCGGAGGAGTCCAGCACGTCCACCTCGACTCCGGTGTTGCCACCCCAGCTGGTGGCGCTGGCCGGTTCGGTCTGCGGGCCGAAGAGCCAGGCGTAGCCGCCGCGGAACCAGGGGTCGTACTCGCTTCCTTCCACGCCGTATATGCTGGGCGGGGAGTAGTCGAAGTCCTGGATGCCGTCGGCCTCCTCCAGGTCGACGCCCCGGTGAGAGTCATCGGCGTTGACCGTGTTCGAGGGGCGGTTGCGGGCGATGACCCCCTGGTCTATGTGCCAGATGAGAACCCCCGAACCCGGAAGTCCCCAGTCCCTCTCGCCCTCGTCGTTCATCCCGTCGCCGTCGGGGTCCCTCTGCCGGTTCTCCAGCAGCAGGTACTCCGAGCCCGAGAGGGGGACCTTCAGGACGGTGTCGGCGTAAGCGTGGGACAGGGTGGCCGGGTCCGCGCTCTCCGTCTCCCGCACCGGCGTCCATCCCAGGTCAACCCTCGACCAGGCGCAGGGGGCCGACGGCCAGTAGCCGCTGTCCATCCACTGCCCGTAGCCCATCAGGCCCCAGCCCCCTATTCCCACGGTGCCGGTATAGGTGTTGTAGAGGTCGGGCAGGCCCATCTGATGGCCGAACTCGTGGCACAGCGTGCCCAGTACGCCGAAGCCGTATCCGTCCTGGGACTCCTGCTCGGGGATGATGCTGCCGTTGGCCACCAGGACACCGTCGTCGGTGGGTATTCCGCCGAAGTCGCTTCCGGCATCCGGCAGGTAGTTCTGCATGTCATTGAGCCTGACGAATATGGAGGATATGTCCTTGGGGCTGTCGTAGAGAACGTCCGCCTCCTGGCCGGCCCCGGCATGGGCCAGGACCACGGCGTCGAACTGCGAGTAGTCCACGTCGGCATCCGCGGCAGCCACCCCGTCGTAGAAGAGCTGCACCGTCCAGCGCATCCAGTCCTCGTCGCGGCCGTAGTACCCCATCTGATGCGGCAGCGTATAGCTTTCCTCGGCCCCGGCCGGGAAGACCTCCCACTCGATGCTCAGCGCGCCCCCGCTCACCGCACGGAAGTAGTCGGCCATGTCGGAGGCCAGGCCGTCGAAGTAGTCGCGGTCGTGGGGCTCGCTGGGCGAGAGGTCGAAGCGGCCGTCCCCGGTGGTGGAATCGGTGAAGTCCTCCAGGAACTGCACCCGGATGAAGACCACCCGAACGGTGGTGTCGGCCAGGCTGGAGACGGCCTCGCCGCTGGCGGCGTCGACCACGGCCGGCCCCTCCGCCGGACCCTCGTTCAGGGGGGGTATGGCGTCGGGCACCAGGGGCGCGGCGGCGTAGACCACCGTGCACAGTGAGAGCAGACCGAGGACCTGCCGCATACTAGAAGGCGACCGACAGAGAGTACTTCTGGTTGTACTTTCCCTGGCTCTGAAGACTGGACTCCACCGGTATGAACGCCATGTCCAGCTGGAAGTTGGAGTACCGGATGCCGGCTCCGAATGTGGCGCCGGAGATGGTGGACTCGCCCTCGGTGTCGTGGCTGTAGCCCATCCTCAGGCCGATCAGATCGTAGTACCAGTACTCGGCCCCCATGCCCCACTTGTTCTCGCCGAACTCCTCGCTGAGTCCGTCCTCCACGCTGGTCAGCAGCTTGCTGTAGTCCGCCGCAATGCGCAGGCGGCTTATCTGCTCGTCAAACGGTGTGTAGGCCATTCCGGCCCTGATGGTCCGGGGAAGCGGGTTGCCCTCGGACTCGCCACCGTAGCTCATGTCCGGCCCCAGGTTCGAGAGGGCCGCGCCCACGGCGAAGTCCCCCCAGCTCTCCAGGCCCAGGTCCTCCATGGGTACCCGGTAGAGGACTCCGGCGTCTGCCGCGAAGGACGTACCCTTTCCCTCGTCCTCGTAGTAGAGGTGGTCGTAGATGAACTTCAGCCCCAGTCCGACGCCCACCCCCGGCGCCACCTCGGTGCCGAAGGAGCCGGTGAAGGCCACTCCGTAGGTGTAGAACGTCCCTATGGGCTCCGGGTCGCCCTCCTGCGTCTCCTGCTGCTCTCCCATGGACATGAAGGTGATGTTGCCGCCCACGCCGCCCCATCCCTCCAGCTGCCCGGCGTAACCCAGGTACTCGAAGTAGAGGTCGTCGGCCAGCTGACGGAGCCAGGGGGAGTGCTGGAAGTGTATCTCGTTCTTCTGCTTCACGAAGGCCAGACCCGCCGGGTTCCAGTAGGAGGCGGTTGCGTCGTCGGCCACGGCCACGAACGCCTCGCCCATGCCGTTGGAGCGGGCTCCCGGGGTTATGTTCAACCAGATCACGCTGGCGCTGGAGGCCGCCGCCGGCACCGCGGTGGCCAGTATCAGCGCCGCTGCCAATATCTTCGCTGCTGGGTTCATGCTTGTGGTCCTCCTGCCAGTGTTTCCATCAGGCGGCCCTTCGAAAGGGCCGGCCCGGAGATGGGCAAACCTCAAGGTTTGGCAATATATGAATCAGTCCGTCGCCTGTCGTCTTCTCCGATTGCTCCACGGTTGGAATATACCCTGCACCGGCTTTCCGGTTCCTCCCGGGGTCCGATGCCGGCCGGTCACCGCCGCACCACTGCCAGCACCCCGGTATGGGAGGAGGAGTTGTCGGCGCCGTCGAGCTCCTCGGCCCGAAGCACGTATATGTAGCTTCCGCTGGCCACCGGGTCGCCGTCGTCGTCCCGGCCGTCCCACCACAGCTGGTTGCGGCCGGCATCGGAGGGGATCCCCGTCCTCAGCAGCACCCGCCGGCCGGAGGCCGTGTACAGCGCCAGCCGGACGTATCCGGGCCCGGTCTGGGTCCAGTTTATGGAGGTGCCGCCCGAGCAGGGATTGGGGTAGGCGAAGACCCCGCTCAGCCCGGCGCCATGGGAGTCCACCACGGTGATGGCCATCTCGCTGTAGGAGATGTTGTTCAGGCCGTCGGCCGCCCGAAGGCGCAGAGCGTGCTCCCCCGGCTGGAGGTTGGAGAGGGGCACCTCGAGCCTGCCGGTGGTGGAACTTCCCGGCAGGTAGTCGAAGTACCTGGCCACCGGCCGCGGGTCATCGTCCACGTAGAGGATGAGCTGTCGGCCGGGCTCGGAGAGCAGGTTTATGCCGGAGCTGTCGAAGAGCTCCGCCTCCAGCACCACGTCGCCCCCCACCTGGGGGTGGGCCACGCCGCGGAATCCCCGAATCCACATCTCCATCTCCGGCCCCACGCTGTCGGAGTCCGAGGGCGTGCCTGTCCCCAGGCTCTCCGGGTAGAGGAAGCCCAGCGATCCCCGGCCGTCGGGGAGGAAGAGCTGCACCCTGGCCCTGCTTCCCGTGTCGGCGTCGAGGGGTACGAACATCGAGAGGTCCAGCTCGCCGGAGGGCGCGCTTCCGCTGAAGAACGCCCTCGCTGACGCCACTCCCGAAAGCGGGAGCCGATGGCGGAAGGGCGAGATATAGGGGATGGTGTCGTTCTCCACGGCGGTTACGTAGGTGTCGGGCCGGGCCGATTCGAAGGCCAGCACGGAGACCAGCCCGGTGCCGGGTACCGACCCTTCCAGCGAGGCGGTCTCGCCGGTGAGGAGCTCGGAGAGTGTCACCGTCCCCATGTCCTCGGGCACCGCGGGTGTCAGCGTGCCGTCTCCGAAGAGGATGTACTGCCTGGTGGTGGAGGCGTAGCCCGTCTCCAGCTTGGCCTGAAGGAGGCAGAGGTCGAAGGGCAGCGGGTCTTCGGCCAGCATCAGCTCGGCCTGGTTCATCAGCAGGTCCCGGTTGCCGGAGGCCCCGGTGCCCCCCACGGCGCCGGAGCTGACTACCGAGCCACCGTTGGCCACGGTCACCGTTGCCTGGGCGATGCAGCTGCGGTCGGGCTTGTAGAACTCGCCCACGTGACAGGACCCGAAAAAGGCGTAGGGCAGCCGCCGGCCGTTCTGCAGCAGATCGACGTCCTCGAGGAAGAAGAAGCCCTCGTCGCAGATCTGGTCGTGTGCCCCGTGGCCCAGGAAGCCCACCATGATGGCGCCCAGGTTCCACTGGTCGATGAAGTCCTGGCGGGCCTCGGGCTTGCGCCACTGCTCGTTCCAGTCGAAGAAGATCTCGTAGCACTTCACGGGCAGGTAGCGGTCGGGGACGCTCTCGGTCATCACCTGCTCGGTGTACGCGGTATGGTACCACTGATGGTAGGTGGGGCCATCCGGGTATCGCTCGTCGTCGGCGGCCCCGATCACCCGGCCCTGCCAGGCGCCGGCCGCCTCGCCGGACCGGTAGCCCAGGCTCTTCTCCACTATCACGGCCAGCTCCTGGGAGTCCAGCACGCAGAGGCGGGACATGGCCAGCTGGGGAACCGAAGAGCCCTCCAGCTCGGCGAACCGGTCGTCGTAGGGGTAGGACGCCGAACCGTAGGCCACGGGCACGTAGCAGGGCTCGTCGGTGCCGAAGCCCCGCATGTCGTAGTTGCCGGACCCCACCAGCACCACCTCCAGCGGCTGCGGGTCCCAGGTTTCCATGGCCCAGTTCAGGAAGGCCCTTACGGCCTCGGGGTCCCGGGGGCCGCCGTTGAACTCCTGGTATATCTCCCGCATGGTCACGAAGGCGGTGGGCACCCCGGACCGGGCAAGGGGCAGCGCCCCGTCCAGAAAGTCCTCGTGACAGACGAACACCCGTTCCGCCCCGTCCAGGGTACCCATTACGCGACCGGGGCTCCTGCGGTCGACGGACGCAGGCGACAGCAGGTCGGCCCCAGTTGATATCCATACCGACCGCGGGGTCCTCAACTCCCCCACGTCCAGCTCGAAGGAGGCGGGGTCGGAAGTGCTGACCAGGCTGGCGGTGGAGTCCTCCTCCACGAACAGAACGTAGGCCTCGTCCAGGTCCCCCTGCCAGGTGAAGCGCCTGCGGCCCTCCTCCGGGAACCAGGCCAGAGGGACATAGAGCTGGCCCTGGTCGTGGTAGGTGGACCAGGGATGGGCCTCCATCCAGTCCACGTAGTACTCGTCGTCGCCGCTCTCCCTCCAGACCTTGACAGAGAGCATGGAGGGCTGAGGGGAGAAGTTGCCGGCGGGCACCTCCAGCACCCGGCCCACGCCGATGTCCATGACGGTGTCGGCCAGCAGCTCGCCGTTGAGGTAGACCTCGGCCCCCATCTCGTCCTGTCTGCCCTTCAGGTCCGCGACGAAGGACACCCGCACGGTACCCGTGCCGGTCGCGCCCGGGGTCTGCAGGGGCTCCTCCAGCCAGGCGGGCTGGCTTCCGTAGACCTTGAGCCAGGCCCACCAGCTGGGAGCATCCTCGCGAAGCCAGAAGTACTCCCTTTCCAGGTGTACTCTCGCGGGAAAGGTGTCCGGCATGGCCGGCGCGCCGGTGAGGCCGCCGTCCAGGGTATCCATCCTGGCGCCCTCCTCGCCGCCCCAGGTCAGCCAGTAGCTGTTGCGGTGATCCCAGCGGCTGGTGTAGTGGTCGGAGTGGGTTTCCCCATCCGGCTCCCACCAGGAGAGGCCGGTGCCGAAGAATACCAGGCTGTCCGCGGAGTCGAAGACGCCGTCACCCCCGTCCCGGACCAGGATCGGGACAGGAATGGGATCGTAGGCGTTCTCCCAGGGCTGGCCGCCCATCATTCTCCCCCGGCCCCGGTAGAGGGCCAGCGTGGAGCTGGTCGAGCCCACCGCCCAGGGCACCTCCTCGCCCGTGACCACGTACACGCCGGTGGTGTCCAGGCCTATCTCCGCCCACGGAAGGCCCCAGAAGGGGCTTCCGTCCCTTCCGGTGCTGCGGCCCAAGGGCCAGACGCGGTTGCCTCCGAGAAGCAGGCCCTGGTAGAACCTGCCCTCGAGCCCGCCGGCGGCCACCGGCTCCCCGCCGCCGGGATGCGAGAGCCTGACCGCCACCGCGGAGGCCGATGCCAGGCCGTCTCCGGACGAGATCACCGGATATACGTCGACCCGGGCCAGGCGAATGCCGCGATAGCGTGCCACCTCCTTCAGGCTGGCCCACTCGGTGGGAAGTCGGGATCGGCTGGCGGGGCTCAGCGAGTCGCAGCCCTGGGAATCAAGGGAAACAGCCGCCGGAACGCGTCCGCCGGTATCCAGCCGCCTGACGCCCCGGGCCACGGCCGAAAGCTCCACCGGAGTGTCCGGGGGAACGGCTATGTAGAGGTGGCGGACCGGAAGAAGCAGGCCGTCGATGGTGGAGCAGCCGACGGCCCTGTAGGCGCAGAGTCCCGGGGGGGTATTCGGAACCTCCTCCAACCGGTCCCACCCGATCAGGGCCGATGTGGCGTCGCCGTCCGCTCGAACAGTCGCCGGGCGGGAGTCGGCTCGAATGCCGGAAGCACCCAGCAGAGAGAGAGCTGCGATGGCGATCAGGTTCACTGGGAAACCCCTTCCAGATTGCCGGGGACATCGACGGGCCAACGGCTAGCGCACTACGGCGATAATACCGACGGACTCCTCCCCGGTTCCCGAATTCCCGCCTCCGCCTGTGCTGAGGCGATAAATGTAGCTTCCGCTGGCAACGGGGTCGCCGTCTTCATCGCTGCCGTCCCACCAGAGCTGGTTGTAGCCGATATGGCCCGAAATATCGCGTCGCAGGTAGACGCGGCGTCCGGAGAGGGTGTAGACCTCCAGCGACACCGGGCCGGAACCGCTCTGATACCAGTTGACGGAGGTGCCGCCGCTGCACGGGTTGGGGTAGACGAATACGTTCTCCAGCATGCTCTCCCCGGCCTCCAGCACGGTGAGCGCCATCTCCTCGTAGGAGATGTTGTTCAGGCCGTCGGCGGCCCGCAGACGCAGCTGATGCTGGCCGGGGGCCAGGCCGGAAAGGGGCATCTCCAGCCTTCCGCTGGTGGAGCTGCCCGGATTGTAGGTGAAGTAGCCGGCCACGTACTGGGGAACCTCGTCCACGTAGAGCACCAGCTGCCGCCCCGGCTCGGAGAGCAGGTTGATGCCCGAGCTGTCGGACAGGTCGGCCTCCAGCACGAAGTCGCCGCTCACCTCCGGTTGGTCGACGTTCCGGAATCCCTGCACCCACATCTCCATCTCCGGGCCGACGCTATCGGTCCAGGACGGGCTGCCGGGATCCAGCCCCTCGGGATACAGCGCGGCCAGGAAGCCACCCGTTGAGGAGGGCTGGAACAGCTCCACCCTGGCCAGGGAGCCGGTGTCGGCGTCCACCGGTATGAACATCTCCAAAGCGAGGCCGCCGGCCTGGGCGCTTCCGTTGTAGAAGGCCCGGGCCGTTCGAACCCCGGGAAGGAACTGGCGGAACCGGAAGGGGGTGTTGTAGGCGATCGGGTAGTTGGTCTCGGCGGTCACGTAGGTATCGGGCTGCGCCGACTCGAAGGCCAGGACCGAGACCGGCCCGGAGGCCGGCGCGCTGCCGCTGAGGGAGCACGCCTCTCCGGTGAGCATTGGTGTGAGCTGGGCCTGTATTCCGGTGTCGGGCACAGCCGGAATCACCGTACCGTCGCCGAAGAGTATGTACTGCCGGGTGAAGGTCCCGTAGCCGGCCTGCATCTTGGCCGCCAGGAGGCATCGGGCGAAGGACATGGGGTCGGGCTGGAGCATCAGTTCCAGCTGGGCCTGCAGGAGGTCGCGGTTGTCCGTCCTTATGGTGCCGGCGACCGCCCCGCTGCTGGTGACCGAGCCCCCGCCGGGGACGCTAACCACCGCCTCCGAGATACAGCTGCGGTCGGGCTTGTGGAACTCGCCCACGTCGCAGGAGCCGAAGAAGGAGTAGCTCATCCTGTGGCCGCACTGGAGCAGGTCGACGTCCTCGAGGAAGAAGAGCCCCTCGTCGCAGATCTGGTCGTGCGAGCCGTGGCCCAGGAAGCCCATGAAGATCGCGCCCCGGTTCCACTGGTCGATGAAGTCCTGGCGGGCCTCGGGCTTGCGCCACTGCTCGTTCCAGTCGAAGAAGATCTCGTAGCACTTCACCGGCCGGAACCTGTCGTACAGGTGACCCTCCAGGGAAGCCTCCATGTCAACCGTATGGTACCACTGGCTGTAGTCGGGAGGGACACTGGGGTATCGCTCGTCGTCGGCTGCGCCGATCACCCGCCCCTGCCAGTCGCCCGTGGCCTCCGGGTCCCGGTAGGCCAGGGACTTCCCTACGATGGTGGCCAGCTCCTGCTGGTCCAGCGCGGATATGCGGGACATGGCCAGCTGCGGCTCGCTGAATCCCCGTATGGTGGCGTAGTAGTCGTCGAGGGGATATGAGGCGGTGGACGGTGAATAGATGGCGGGTATGTAGCAGGTCTCCTGGGTTCCGAGCCCCCGGACGTCGTAGCTGCCTGCTCCCACCAGGACCACGTCCAGGGGGGCCGGGTCCCACTCGGAGACGGCCCAGTCCAGGAAGGCGCGTATGGCCTGGGGGTCGCGGGGGCCGCCGTTGAACTCCTGGTATATCTCCTCGGTGGTCACGAAGGCGGTGGGCACGCCGGGTTGCTCCAGGGCCAGGCTTCCCTCGTAGAAGTCCTGGTGGCATACGAACACCCGCTCGGCGCCATCCATGGTCCCGACTATGCGCCCCGGGCTGGCGCTCTCCAGTGACGCCGGGGCGATCAGGTCGGACTCCGGGGCGATCCACACCGACCGGGCCGTCCGCAGCTGGCCCACGTCCACCTCGAAGGAGGAGGGGTCGGCGGTGCTCACCAGGCTGGCGGTGGAGTCCTCCTCCACGAAGAGGACGTAGGCGCTCTCCAGGTCGCCCTGCCAGGTGAACCTGCGCCGCCCGGTACCGGTATACCACGACAGCGGGACGTGCAGCTGCCCTCCGTCATGGTAAGCGCTCTGGGGGTAAGCCTCCAGCCAGTCGATGAACACCTCCCGGGAGCCGGACTCCCTCCAGATCTTCACCGAGATCTGGTTGGTGCCGGACAGGAACCCGGACGCGGGAACCTCGAGCTGGTATTCGGAGGTTGCGTAGAAGGTGGAATCGGCCAGCAGGTTTCCGTTCAGGTAGATCTCCGTGCCGATGGTGGCCCTGGTGGTGTCCCTGCCGCCCTCCTTGGTGTAAGCGCTCATGTAGCCTACGCGCAGGGTTCCGGAGCCGCCGGCCCCGGCGGCCTCAAAGGTGGCGCTCAGTGTCTCGGGCGTGCTGCCGTACGACTTGAACCAGGTCCATCCGCTGGACACCTCCGGTCCCACCCAGAAGTACTCCTCCTCCAGATGCACCCTGGCCGGGAACGAGTCGGGCATGGCCGGGGCACCGGTTAGGCCGCCGTCCAGGCTGTCCATCCTGGCGCCGGGCTCGCCCCCCCAGGTAAGCCAGAAGCGGTTGGTGTCGTCCCACCTGCTGGTGTAGTGCCCGGGGAGGACCTGCCCCGAAGGCTCCCACCACGAGAGACCGGTACCGAAGAAGACCAGGCGGTCGGATGCGTCGAACACGCCGTCGCCGCCGTCTTCGACCAGAAGGGGAACGGGTATGGGCTGGTAGGTGTCGTTCCAGGGCTCTTCGCCCATCATGCGCCCCCGCCCGCGGAACATGGCCAGGCTCGCGCTGGCCTGCCCCACCGCCTGGGGAACGTCCTGCCCCGATATGCTGTAGACGCCGGTGGTGTCCAGGCCCACCTCCACCCAGGGCCGTCCCCAGAACGGGCTGTCCGACCGACCAGCCCGCCGCGGCCAGGGCCACACGAGGTCGCCGCCCAGGAGCACCTCCCGGTAGAAGGGGGCCTCGTGGCCGGAGACTGTCCGGGGTCTTCCGCCTCCGGGGTGGGATACGGAGAGAACGATGGAGGAGGCCGCCTCCAGGCGCCCTCCGCGGCCGACTACCGGGTGCACGTCGATCCTGGCGACTCGGATGTCCCTGTACCTGCCAACCTCGACCAGCGTCGCCCAGTCCGCCGGCAGGAGGCCGCGGGGCGCGGCGAACAGCGAGTCCCGACTGCTGCCGTCCAGAGCCAGCCCGGCGGGCCGGTCTCCGCGGAGGTCGAGCCTGCGGACGCCCTCCGCCACGGCCGAGACCTCCACCGGCACACCCGGTGGAAGGGCTACGTAAAGGTGCCTGGCCGGCAGCAACAGGCCCTCCATGGTGTGGAATCCCGGGGCGGAGAAGCCGCAGAGGCCCTCCGGCAGCCCCTCCACCGGCTCCACCGGGCCGCAGTCGATGAAAGCCGTGGTCCGGTCCGGCTCTACGCTTACGCGGGATTCGGGGTCCGTTGCGGAGTTGATCGGCGAAAGGGCCAGAAGCCCGGCCGCCGCCAGGGGCAGCATCCTAGAGCTCCGACAGCTCGAGTATGGGTCCGTCACCCTCCTCCTCGTCGGGAAGGCGCTCCCTATCATCCACCGATTCCTTCTTTATCCTGGCCTCTTCCATCTCGACCATCTTCTCCTGGGAATCGATGAAGGACCGTATTCGGGAGAGTACGGCCATGCGCTTGTCCTGAAGCTCCCTTACGGTCTCGGTCAGGACCTGGACCCGCTCCTTGGCCTCGCTGACCAGGTCGGCCGCCTTGACCTCGGCGTCCATTACTATCAGCTCGGCCTCCTTCTCGGCGTCCTTCCTGGCCCTCTCGGCGCTCTGCTGCTGCTCCACGAGCACCTCGCGGACGGCCCCCTCCATGCGGTCGAAGTCCGAAGCCCTGGCCCTGAGAACCGACAGCTCCTTGCGCGAGCTCTCCAGCTCCTCCGTCAGCTCCTCCCAGGCGTTGGCCACCATCTCCAGAAAGGCCTCCACCTCGGAGGGGTCGTACCCCCGGAGAACCCTTCCGAACCTCTGCCTGCGGATGTCCAAAGGCGTTATACCCACCAGTCACCCCGTTTCGATTGCCTGTGCTTCTCTGAAACCCGAGCGGGTCTGCGCTCTCTGCGAGCATGTGCACCGAAGGCCCGGCCAGCAACCCGAGGGAGGGCCGGCATACGGCTCAACCCCTCCGGCTTCCGAAGAGGTACCTGCCCAGGCGCACCGTTGTGGCGCCCTCTCTCACGGCGTCGGGAAAATCGTCGGTCATGCCCATGGAGAGCTCGGCCAGATCCATTCCCACCCTCTCCCTCAGCCCCTCCGCCAGCCTGCGGAGCAGGGCGAACGCCTTGCGCGAGGCCGCCCGGCCCTGCCCCAGCGGGCCGATGGTCATCAGTCCCCCCGGCTCAAGACCCAGCTCTCCCATGCGGCCCAGGATATCCTCCAGGCTGGAGAGATCGGGAGGGAAGCCGTGCTTGGATTCCTCTCCGGAGGTGTTGACCTCCACCAGCAGGCCGGGCTGCGGCACGTCCTTGACTTCCATGCGGCGCGCCACCTCGGCCGCTATCTTCATCCGGTCCACCGAATCGATGGCGTCGAAGTCCCGCATTGCCTGGCGGACCTCCTTGCGGTGAAGCGGGCCTATCATGTGGAAGCTGCAGCCCGGCGGACGATCGCCCAGACGGCGCAGCTTCCTGCCGCCCTCGGTGACCCTGTTCTCGCCGATAAGCCTCACGCCCGCCTGCAGGGCGGCCCCCACGACCTCAACAGGGTGGGTCTTGGTGACGGCCATGATCCTGACCCCGTCCGGGCTCCTGCCGCAGTCCCGACAGGCCGCGGCTATCTCGTCCCCGGCCCTTCGGAGGTTCTCGGCTATTTCGGCGATGTCGGCCATCGAAGTCGGCGCTCCCTTCCACTGCCGGTTACAGCATCGATTCCGGCTCGGGCTATGCTCAGGCTAATATGGATAACGCAGGCCGCGGGAAAAAGGTCCTGGACCGGCTGGCAGAGGATGCCGACTGTGCATATCTTCTGGCTTTGGCATGACCGAAGATGGGAGCCGGGGGGCAAATGGCAGACATAGACAGGGTAATCCATCTGAGGGATCGGGGCAGGCGCCGGGAGGCGGCCGAGCTGGCCGGACGCTTCATCGACGAATGCAGCGACCCGGCGGAGCTGATGGTTCTGCTGAAGATGCGGGGCTACATCCTCAAGGACCTCGACCTCCTGGAGGAGGCCGAGAGAGACTTCCGCCGGGCCCTGGACCTGTTGGACGGAACCAGTGGCCTTCGGGAGGCGGTGCTCTGCCGCCGGGGACTTGGCCTGCTGCACCTCGACAGGCCGCACCTGGGAGCCAGCCTGGCCGAGCACAGGCGCGAGCTGGAGCTTGCCGAGAGGCTGGGCGATCCCCCGATCCTCTGCGGAACCCTGGCTAACCTGGCCAACGTGCACATCAGGCTGGCCCATTACGAGGAGGCCAGGGAATGCGCCGAGAGGCAGCTGTCCTGCGCAGCGGAGCTGGGGGACGAGCGAATGGTCTGCCTGGCGCTGTCCAACCTGGGCAGAGCCCTGATGTTCCTGGGCAGAGTCCAACAGGCCCGTCTGCGTTTCCAGGACCAGCTGGCCCTGGCGGAGGAGTCCGGAGAAGCTGACAGCATCTCCAATGTCCTCAACAACCTATCCATGCTGGAGATGGAGAAGGGAACGCCTGAGGGGGCCATGGCCTACCTGCGGAGGCAGCTGGATCTGGGGCTGGAGCTGGGCGACCGGGACATAGAGATGGTCTCCCGGGGGAACCTGGCCGTCTGCCTCAGGAGGCTGGGCAGACACGGGGAGGCGCTGGAGCAGGCCCGGGAGCAGTTCCGCATATCGTGGGAGAAGAGCGACTGGATGAACATGGCCGCCGCCCTGGGCAACATGGGCGAGATCTACATACATCTGGGCGAGCTGGACAGGGCCCTTCAGTGCACCGACAAGCTCATTCGGAACGCCGAGATGGGCGGGCTCATGGAGGCTTCCGCCAGCGGCCTGGTTTTCTACGCCGGGCTGCAGCTTGCTCTCGGCGAAAGAGAGAAGGCCTTCAACCACGCCAAGAGGGCCCTCCGCATCTTCGAGGCGCTGGGGCTCGCCGACCGGGCATCGGAGGCCCGCGTCATGACGCTGAGAGCCCTGCCCATCGGTGACGAGAGGGCGGCGACGCTCCTGCATCGGGGGCCGGAATCCGAGGTCGCCGGCCCCCCCGAGCGCCAGAGGCTGGCCGTGCAGAGGGCCAGGCACGAGGGCACCTCGCTGCAGGACCTGGCCGAAGCGCTCTCCGATCCCCTGGCCAGGGCGGAGGCCCTGGCGGCCTGCGGCAGGAAGGCCGAGGCCGTCCGCCTGCTGCGGAAGTCGCGGGACGAGCCGCCGCTGGACATCGGGCCGGCCCTTCTGCTTATAATGCTGCAAGAGGGGAGAGACCCCGCGTCGGTTTCCGGAGGAAGTACACAGCAAGACTCGAAAGGGGAATGAAAATGCAGAGAATATGGATGTGGTTGCTGCTGGCGACGGCGGCCGTTTCTATGGCCGGAACGATAACCATCCGCAATCCCAACCCCACCCTGGCCACTGTGGAGCTCCACTGGCTGGAGGAGGACTACACCTACGGGCCGTATGGCGTACCGGCGTTCACCACCAAGACCTTCGAGGTGGAGGACGGCACCTACGACATCCACGTGGACAACGGCAACGATGATTACTACATAATCCAGGATGTCCAGGTGGGAGACCAGGACTCGGGATTCTACCACGAGGTGAGGGACTAGAACCGGCGGCCCTATCCCAGCCAGATGTCGCGGTCCAGCGTCCGGTAGGCCACCGCCTCGGAGACATGATGGGGCCGAATGGTCTCCTCCCCCTCCAGGTCGGCCGCGGTCCTGGCCATTCTCAGGATGCGGTGATAGGCCCTGGCCGATAGTCCGTAACCGTCCATGGCCTGCTTCAGCAGATCCTCCGCGTCCGCCGGGAGCGGGCATACCTCCTCGACCATGGAGGGAGGCATGTCGGCGTTGCAGAACACGCCCCCGGCGTTGCGGAAGCGGCGGCTCTGCATCCTGCGGGCCTCCACCACACGCGACCGAATGGAGGTCGAGCACTCCTTGGAGACGGGGGTCCGGGAGGAGAGGTCGGCGTACTCCACCGGCGCCACCTCGGCGTGGATGTCGATACGGTCCAGCAGGGGCCCCGACACCCGGGCCAGGTACCGTTTGACCTCGCCGTAGGTGCAGTTGCACGACCGGCCCGGATGGGTGCCGTACCCGCAGGGGCAGGGGTTCATGGCGGCGGCCAGCATGAACCGGGCCGGGTAGGTCACCGTCATCGTCGCCCGGGCGATGGTCACCTCGCCGTCCTCCATGGGCTGCCGCAGCACCTCCAGAGAGCTGCGCCGGAACTCCGGCAGCTCGTCCAGGAACAGCACCCCGTTGTGGGCCAGGCTGACCTGTCCGGGCCGGGGGGTGGAGCCGCCGCCGATCAAACCCGCGTCAGATACGGTGTGGTGGGGAGCCCGGAAGGGCCTGCGCTCCACCAGGGGCCGGTCGTCGGCCAGGGCTCCGGCCACGCTGTGCACCATGGTGGTCTCGATGGCCTCCTCTCGCTCCATGGCGGGCAGTATGGAAGGCAGCCTCCTGGCCAGCATGGTCTTGCCCGAGCCGGGAGGGCCGATCATGAGAACGTTGTGTCCACCTGCCGCGGCCACCTCCATGGCGCGCTTCGCGTGCTCCTGGCCGCGAACGTCGGCCATGTCCGAGCCGGACGGGTCCGGGGAACCGGCGTCCGGCACCTCTTCGGGACGTACCAGGGGCGACTCTCCGCGAAGATGGGCCACCACCTCCCCCAGGCCGTCCGCGGCCAGCAGGGGCTCGACCTCCGCCAGGGCCGCCTCCGGCCCGCAGGCCGCCGGAACCACCAGACCGCGGTGCTCCAGCCGCGCGGCACCCGCCGCCATGGGCAGCATGCCCCGCACGGGCCTGAGGCCGCCGTCCAGGGAGAGCTCCCCCACGAAAATCCTGCCCTCCAGCTCGGCCGGCGGAACGGTGCCGGCGGCTGCCAGCAGGCAGAGGGCGATGGGAAGGTCCAGCCCGGAGCCCTCCTTGCGCCGGTAGGCCGGTGCCAGGTTCACGGTTATCTTCTGGCCGGGCAGGCTGAAGCCCAGGTTGGAGATGGCGGCGCTCACCCGCTGGCGGGACTCCTTCACGGCGCTGTCGGGCAGCCCCACCATGCTGAACGTGGGCAGGCCCCTGGCGGTGCTTACCTCAACCTCCACCGGGAGGGCGCTTATCCCTCTGAGCCCCAGCCCCAGGGTCCTGGCGATCATCTTCTCCCGTCCTCAGGCCACAGGCCAGCCGTCTTCCGTCCTGTGCACATTAGCCGGCGAGGAGCGTCCCATCAAGTGCCGGCGCCGAAGGGTCATAACGTGTAACGGTCGCCGGGCCGGAAGGCTGCCCGCATGTAATCCATGCGGAAGGAACCCGGCTCCCCGCGGACCATTGCCAGGTCGAAGCGGCATACGGCGCTGATGCCGCTTTCGGCCAGGAAGGCGGCCGCGGCCCGCGATATGCGATCCTGCTTCCCCCGGTCCAGCTTCTCGGGGATCATGGTCCGGCTGCCCCGGGAGGCCATCTTCACCTCCACGAAGGCCAGCGTGTCTCCGCGGTTGGCGACTATGTCCAGCTCCAGCCTTCGCCAGCGCCAGTTCCTGGCCAGTATGCGCCATCCCCGCTTCCGCAGCCAGCCGGCGGTGAAGTCCTCCGCCCTGCGCCAGTCCTCCCTGCTCACAGCTCCAGCTCCAGCTGCCGGCCCCTCAGGGGGGAGAAGCTGCGACGATGTATCGGTGTGGGGCCCAGCGTGCCGAGGACCCGCAGGTGGGCGGCCGTTCCGTAACCCTTGTGGGAGGCGAAGCCGTAGCCGGGAAACACACCGTCCATGCGCAGCATGTAGTCGTCCCGGGTCACCTTGGCCACCACGCTGGCGCACGCTATGGAGAGACTGGTCGAGTCGCCGCGGACCACGAAGCGGCAGGGGAAGCCCAGACCCCGCACCGGAAGGCCGTCCACCAGGGCCAGCCCCACCGCCACACCCAGCCGGGAGTAGGCCCGCACGAAGGCCAGCCGCGAGGCGGCGGCCATTCCCAGGGCGTCGATCTCGGCGTTGCCCACCCAGCCTACGCCCACCGCTGAAGCGTTACTCAGTATCAGGGGCAGAAGTCGGCGCCTGGCGGAGTCGGTGAGCCTCTTGCTGTCGTCTGCGCCGGCCAGCGGGCCGTCGACGGCATCGAGGCCGGAGTCGGAAGGGAAAACGACGGCGGATGCGACAAGGGGCCCCGCCAGGGGGCCCCTGCCCGCCTCGTCTATGCCGGCAACCGGCCCGTTCTCGCTGCGGGCCCGGATGTCGTAGCGGAGAAGGCGGCCGGCGGCGCCCGCCATTGCTCCGTCCACAGCCTTCTAGCCTTCGGTCTTGAAGGTTCTCTTCTCCCGTATGCGGGCGGCCTTGCCCTTCTTCTTGCGAAGGTAGTAGAGCTTGGCGCGGCGGACCTTGCCCTTCCGGATCACGTCCAGGCTGACCAGCTTCGGCGTGTGCACGGGGAACACCCGCTCCACCCCTATGCCGCTGGAAACCTTGCGTACGGTGAAGGTCTCCGAGGACCCTCCGCCCTTGCGGGCGATGACCACGCCCTCGAACAGCTGGGGCCTCTCCTTGCTTCCCTCAATGACCTTGTAGTGCACGCGGACGGTGTCCCCGGGGCCGAACTCGGGCAGGTCGTCCCGCATATGCCGGGCCTCGAACTTCTGCATCACGTCGCTCATCTCAGCGCTCCCCGCCTCTCTCGGCGTCTCTCATGGCCCGCATGAAGGCGATCCGGAGCCGGTCCGGATCGGCATCCTCCAGCAGATCGGGCCTGTATCGTCTGGTTCTCTCCATCGCTCTCTCGAACCTCCAGCCGGCTATGGCCGCATGGTCTCCCGAGAGCAGTACGTCCGGGACCCTCATGCCCCGGAACTCCGCCGGCCTGGTGAACCTGGGGTAGTCGAGCAGGCCGGTGGCGTAGCTGTCCGAGCGCGCGGACTCCACTCTGCCCAGCACTCCGGGCACCCAGCGCAGCACGGTCTCCAGCAGGAGCATGGCCGGAACCTCGCCTCCCGAAGCCACCGCCCCTCCTACCGAAACCTGGTCGGTGACGGCCTGCTTCCGGAAGCGCTCGTCCACACCCCCGTACCGGCCACAGAAGATAATCATACGATCCTCTTCCGCAAGCTCCCGCGCCAGATCGTGATCCAGTCTGCGGCCCACGGGGCTCATCAGGACGACCCGGGCTCCCTGCCGCCAGGAAATATCCTCCAGGGCAGCGAACAGGGGCTCCGGCCGGATGACCATTCCGGCGCCCCCGCCGAACTGGTAGTCGTCAACGGAGCCCCGGCGGTCGACCGCATGTTGTCTGATGTCGTGCAGCTCCAGGCGGAACCTGCCGTCTTCCAGCGCCCTGGCCACTACGCCCTGCCGCAGGAAGGGTTCGAAGAGGTCGGGAAACAGTGTGGCCACAGCCACCCTCACGTTCTCAGCGCCTCCCTGAAGCCTGGAGGAAGATCGACTCCGATGGTCCGCCCTTCCCAGTCGATGCCCCGGCCATCGACCATGGCCAGCGGTATGTCCAGAGCCTCACGCCCCCGGCCCACCGTCATCAGCGGGTTGCCCCGCACGGGGTGAAAACCCGTTACCACCGGCACCCGGCCGCCGGAGGAGGCCGCCGGCACCTCCATGCCCACCAGCGCCGGCAGGGGAATGCCCTGGCCGGCTTCCTCCAGGTCCCGCATCCGCAGGCTCACCGGTCTGCCGGCCAGCTCCTCGGCCCGGTCCCGGCAGCCGACTTCCTGCAGGTCGACCAGCAGATCCTCCGGGCCGGTCACCCGGCATCGGACCACCGTGAACGCCTCCCCGCCCAGGAGGATGCCAGTATCGGGCCGAAGGGGAAGCGGGGGTACGCTCAGATAGACCTTGAGCGCCAGTCTGCCCCGCAGGCCGTGCGCGCGGCGCACGCGGCCGGCACGGGCCCACTCAGGACGTTTCAAGGAACCCTCAGTCGATTATCTCTATGGTGGCCTTCTCACCGAGCCTGGCGGCGGCCGATCTGATGATCACGCGCATGGCCTTGGCGATGCGGCCCTCCCGGCCGATAACCCTTCCAAGGTCCTCCTCTGCGACCCTCAGCTCGTAGACGGTAACGTCCTCCTCCTGCTTCTCCTCCACGGAGACCGCAAGGGGATCCTCCACCAGAGTCTTTGCCATAAGCTCGACGAGATCCTTCATGGGGCACCCTCCAGTCGTTTTGGTTGTTCGGGCATGTGCCCGCAAGCAGCACGGGTCACCTAGTCGGGGTCGGGCGCAGTACGCTTGTCCCCTCTGATGAAGATCACCTCTGCCTCGATATCTTCACCGCCCTGCCTGATCCTGCTCCACTTCTCCCAGGTTCCCGTCTTCTGCATGAGGCTCCTGACGGTATCGGTGACCTGGGCACCGTCCTGCATCCACTTGAAGAACCTCTCCTCGTCTATCTTCAGCTCCACGGGCTTCTTCAGGGGATCGTACCATCCCACCACATCCAGGAAGCGGCCGTCGCGGGCCTTCCTGCTGTCCGCGGCCACGATCCTGTAGAAAGCCTGCCTGGAGCTTCCCATCCTCCTGAGACGGATCTTTACCAAATTCAACCTCCGTTGAAGGTTATCTGAACATGCCGGGCAGACCCGCTGCCGGCATCCTCATTCCCTTTCCCATCCGCTTCATCATCTTCTTCATCGCTCCGAACTCCCGCAGCAGCCTGTTCACGTCCCTAACCCGGGTACCGCTGCCGGCGGCTATCCTGCGCCGTCTGCTGCCGTCTATTATACCCGGTCTGCTGCGCTCGTCGGGGGTCATGGAGTTTATGATGGCCTCCATCCGGTTCATTTCGGAGGGGTCGAACTCCGCCGCCGCCGGCCGCATCGACCGGGGCAGCATGGCCATCAGGTCTCCCAGGGACCCCATATTCCTGATCCTGCGTATCTCCCCCGCGAAGTCCTCCAGCGTGAAGGTCTGGCTGCGGAGCTTCCTCTGGAGCTCCTCGGCCTCCCTCTCGTCAAAGGCCTCCTGGGCCTTCTCCACCATTCCCAGGACATCGCCCATGCCCAGTATGCGCCGGGCCATGCGGTCGGGGTCCATCAGCTCGAGGCCGTCCATGTCCTCGCCGGTGCCCACGAATCGGACCGGCTTGCCGGTTACCGCCTTGAAGGAGAGCACGGCTCCCCCCCGGGAGTCGCCGTCCATCTTGGTGATAACGGCGCCGTCGTAGCCCACCGCGCTGTCGAACTCCACCGCCACGTTCACCGCGTCCTGCCCGGAGAGCCCGTCCAGGACCAGCATGGTCTCCGCCGGCTTTGCCGCGCCGTGCATCCTGCCCAGCTCGTCCATCAGCTCCCCGTCGACGTGCAGGCGGCCGGAGGTGTCGACGATTGCGGCGTCCCAGCCCTCCCTGCGGGCGTGGCCGAGACCCTCCCGCAGGAGCTCGACGGGGTCGTCCGCCCGTCTGCGGCCGTAGAAGCCGGCTTCGGCGGCGGCGGCCACCTTCTCAAGCTGGTCTACCGCCGCGGGCCTTCTCAGATCGCAGGCCAGCAGGATCGACCGCTTACCGTGACTCTTAGACAGCCAGCGGGCCAGCCGGCCCGCGGTTGTGGTCTTGCCCGAGCCCTGCAGGCCCATGAGCATGTACACCACGGGGGGCGTACCCTCCAGCGTCGGCGGCGACTGGCTGCTGCCCAGCAGCTCCACCAGCTGGTCGTGGACCACCTTCACCACCTGCTGGCCGGGGGTGAGGCTTCCCAGGACCCTCTCACCGGTGGCCTCGGCGGCCACGTCCTGCACGAACGACTTCGCCACCCGGAAGTTCACGTCCGCCTCCAGAAGGGCCCTGCGGATCTCCCGCATGGCGCCCTTCACGTCCTTCTCGGTGAGCTTTCCCCGGCCCCGCAGCCTCTTGAAGGTGGCTGAGAGCCGGTCGGTAAGCGTGTCGAACACGTCTCTGGCCCCCTCCAGAATCGCGGGGTACACCCACACCTCGCCGTCCCGAGAACGGCCCTGCTCCGCAGGCAGCAAGTATAGTCGATGCTGGGCGGGCGTTCAAGTGCCTGTCTACAGGAGCTCTGTGCTCCTTCGGCCGTGCCCATCCGGGCAGGTCACGACTATGTCGCCGCCCTCCAGGCGCAGCGAGTAGGGAAGGAGCGACGAGGGACACAGGGTGAGCGTATCCCCGAGCATGGAGGCGACGGAGTCAAGCGAGGCCGCGGCCGGTTCCTCCACGTCGAAAAGCAGGCCCTGCAGGCGGAAGACCAGCCTGTCCATCCGGTTGCGGCAGCGTGTCCTGTTCAGCCTCAGGCGCAGCCCGTCCACCGTGCTGTCCTCGGTTCCCGTCCCGGGGCCGCAGGCCGCCAGGAGAACAGGCAGCAGCACACTGGCAGCCGCCGAGCGGAGCAGGCCGCTCATGGCCGAAGGCTGTCCATCGCGGCTCGGGGATCGTCGGAGCCGGTTACGTAGGAGCCGGAGACCAGTACGCGGGCGCCGCTGCGCAGCAGGTCCGGGGCGCTCTCGGGCCCCACGCCGCCGTCGACGGCAACCGCCGCCTCCCCCCTGCCGGTACCGTCCAGGAGGGACCGGACCTCGGCCACCTTCCGGTGCATGGAATCCATGTGGCTCTGGCCCCCGTAGCCCGGGTTCACCGTCATCACCAGGACCATGTCCAGCCGACCGGCCGTCCAGCGCACCAGGTCGGGAGGCGTGGCCGGGTTGAGCGCCAGGCCGGCCGCGCAGCCCAGGTCCGCTATCCTGCCCAGCAGTCTGTCAACGTGGGGCTCGTCCGATTCGGGGTGCACGGTTATCGCCGCGCATCCGGCCTCCGCAAAGGAGTCCACGAGACCCGCGGGTCGGCTGACCATCAGGTGGGCGTCCACCGGGATGGAGACCGCCCGGCATACGGAGGCTGCCACTCCGGCCCCAAAGGTGAGAACGGGCACGAACACCCCGTCCATCACGTCCAGATGGATCATGTCGGCTCCGGCGGCCTCCATGCGCACCGCGGCCTCGCGCAGCAGCCCGTGATCGCAGCCCAGCAGCGAGGGTGCTACAACCGTTCCCTCCGGTATGCGGCCCATTCTACCACTCCCCCCACCCGCTGCCGGGAGCCGCTCCCAGCTTGACCCGTACGGTGTCTCCGGACTGCATCCCGGCTCCTGGCTCCGGCCGCTGCCAGACCACCCTTCCGTCGCTGCCGGGGTCGGCCACCGCGCTGTCCCCGAGCACCGCCAGCACCGCGCCGTCCGCCGCCAGCAGGCTCTCGGCCTCGGCCGGACGCAGGCCGGCCAGGCGGGGCACCCCGGCCCAGCCGGTGGAGACCAGCAGACGCACCGGCTTCCGTACGGACAGGCTCTCGGCCCGCCAGGGGGAGACGGATATCACGTAGCCCTCCGGGACCGTGGGGCTGGGTATGCGGGATCTGCCGGCGGAGTACAGCTGCCAGTCGGCCAGCAGCTCCTCGGCGGCGGCGGCGGGAATGCCCACCAGCTGCTCCGGATGGTACTCGCGGTAGAGGGGGCCGGCGTTCCAGAAGACGTTCACGGAGGTTCCGCGGGGGACCTCGGTGCCGGGGGCCGGGTCCTGGCTGATCACCAGCCCCATGCTCTCCATGGGGCCGTAGCGCGCCCACTGCCCCCCCACCATCAGGTTGCCGGACTCTATCTCCCTCTCCGCCTCCTGGCGCGACCTCCCGCGAACGTCGGGCACGCTGACCGGAGCGGACGCCTGGCCCAGGGAGGATACAAAACGGGGGGTCTGAAAGATGGCGGGGCCCGCTACCATGCCCGCGACGGCGGCCAGAAGCGCTCCGGAGACCAGGAGGATGGCCAGTCTAAGCCAGCGGCTCATGGAACCTTCTTCCAGGCGGCTGCGAAAAGCCCGTCAATACCGTTATTCGGGGGGAATATGCTAAGTGCGCCGTCTCTGACAAGCTCGTCCGGGGCCGGAAAGGGCACCGGCCGCAGCTCGGGATGGCGGGCCCGGAGCATCTCGGCGGCCCCGGCGTTCTCCTCCGGCTCCAGGCTGCATGTGGAGTACACCAGGATGCCCCCCGGCTCCAGCAGGGGCACCGATGCCTTCAGCAGCTCGGTCTGCGTACTGACGCACTCCCGAAGCAGCCGGCTCGACCAGCCGTACTTGGCGTCGCGCCGCCTTCTGTAGACACCGGTGCCTGTGCAGGGAGCGTCCACCAGCACTGTACCGAAACCGCCCCTCAGAGGCAGGTCTCCGCCCAGGGCCACCACGCCGTGGCACCCCGGCAGTGAAAGCCGGCGCAGGTTGCTCCTCCACATGGACATCCGTTCCCGGGAACCGTCCACCGACACCACCGTTCCCGCTCCCGCCAGATGCACGGTCTTCCCCCCGGGGGCCGCCCCCAGCTCCAGTATGCGGTCCCCGGACGCCAGGGCTCGGACGCCCCGGCCCACCAGGGCCGCCGCCTCGTCCTGGATGTAGGCGCGGTTTCGGGCCAGAAGACGGGGAATCCCCCCCGGGGCGGTCTCCTCCCCGTCCAGCACCCGGTAGTCCTCCAGGTACCTTCCAGGGGAGCCGGGACGGGACCGGTCCAGGACGGAGCAGCCGGTATGGGGGATGGAGTTGTTCCAGCGCAGAAGCGCCTCGGTGCCGGCGCTTCCGTAGCGGCGGGTCCACCTGGCCAGCAGCTCCTGCGGATGGGAGTAGAACACGGCAGCGTCTACGGGGCCCTCCGGCTCCCCCTCCCGGGCGAGCCTTCTCAGCACGGCGTTCACCAGACCCCGGGCACGGCGGGGGGTAGCCTGCACAGTCTCGGAGACCGCGGCGTGGGGGGGTGTGTCCAGCAGCAGCAGCTGGGCTGCGCCCACCCTCAGCGCCGCCAGCACGACTCCCTCCAGGGAGTCCAGCGGCCTGTCCAGAAGAGGGGCCAGGCTCCTGTCGAGCCTGGCCCTCCATGTCACTACCTCCAGCCGCAGCCGGCGGGCGAAGGCCGAGTCGCGGGAGGAGAGCCTCCCGGAGGACGGCCTTCCGGCCAGCCGGAGCACAGCGTCCCGGCGGGCGCTATACGTTCCGGACGCCCTCAAGCTCGGGGAAGGCCTTCTTGAGGTTCTTCTCCACGCTGTACTGCAGGGTCATGGTGGCGAACGCGCAGCCGGCGCAGGCGCCCTTGAGGCTCACCTTGGCCACCTTGCCGTCGAGACCCATGAACTCTATGTCGCCGCCGTCCTGCTGCAGGTAGGGGCGTATCTTCTCTATCTCGGCCTTGAGGTTCTCCTCGTTCAGCTCCAGATCCTCGGGCATCACGTTCCTTTCCGACTAGCCGACCTGAGCGATGACCAGGGAGACCATGGTCATCAGCTTGATCAGTATGTTGAGGGCGGGGCCGCTGGTGTCCTTGAAGGGATCCCCGACCGTGTCCCCGATAACCGCGGCGGAGTGCTCCGGGGAGCCCTTTCCGCCCAGGTTTCCCTCCTCTATGTACTTCTTGCCGTTGTCCCATACACCTCCGGCGTTGGCCATGAAGATGGCCATCATCACTCCGGTGACTATGGCCCCGGCCAGGACGCCGCCCAGGGTCTCGGGGCCGAAGACGAAGTAGATGAGGACGGGTATGAGAACGGCCAGGAGACCCGGAAGTATCATCTCCTGCAGCGCCCCTCTCGTAGCGATGTTAACACACCGCTCGGTGTCGGGTTCCGCCTCCCCCTCCATGAGGCCCTTGATGGTCTCGAACTGGTGCCTGACCTCCTGGACCATCTTCATGGCCGTCTTGCCCACGGCCTTGAGGGTAATGGAGGTGAAGACGAAGGGGAGCAGCCCGCCCACCAGCAGGCCGGCCACCACCTGCGGCTTCAGCAGGTCTATGGCCCGCAGGCCGGTTGATGCAGCGTAGGCGGTGAAGAGCGCCAGTGCCGTCAGGGCCGCCGATCCGATGGCGAAGCCCTTGCCCATGGCCGCGGTGGTGTTGCCCAGCGAATCCAGCAGGTCGGTCCGCTTCCTTACCTCCGGGGGAAGACCAGCCATCTCGGCTATGCCGCCTGCGTTGTCGGCCACCGGCCCGTAGGCGTCCACGGACATTGTCATGCCCACGTTCATCAGCATGCCCAGGGCCGCTATGGCGATGCCGTAGAGTCCGGCGAAATGGTAGCTCACCAGTGTGGCCGCCGCTATGAACAGTATGGGGAAGACGGCGGACTCCATGCCCACGGCCATACCCTCTATGATGGTGGTGGCCGCTCCGGTGCGGGCGCTCTCGGCCACGCCGCGGACCGGCGGGCCGCTGGTATAGAACTCGGTGATCAGGCCGATGGCCGTGCCGGCGACTATGCCGCAGACCAGGGCCCAGAAGACGCCGATGCTCACACTCAGCAGGTATACGGCCAGCAGCCCCAGGGCCAGCGAGAGCACCGTGCTG
Source organism: uncultured bacterium (assembly GCA_964553045.1). Lineage (GTDB taxonomy): Bacteria > Fermentibacterota > Fermentibacteria > Fermentibacterales > JCC-6 > JAWLEP01. Next base: position 43,834 of record CAZKJG010000006.1, read on the forward strand.
ACGAAGGTGGCGTTGCGGAGAACCGTGTGCGGCCTTCCCTTCCTGCTGAGGAGGCTGACGGAGAGGATTCCAGCCAGGCTGGCAAGGGTACCCAGCGCGGCCAACACCAGGGGAAGGGCTATCAGGGTCTCCCTGCCCATGTGCTGGAGGGCCTCCGAGCCGCCGGTGAACAGGCGGCGGATATCCGGAAGGGCCATGCCGAACGCCAGGACTATGGAAGCGATGATGCTTCCCACGTAGGACTCGAACAGGTCGGCCCCCATGCCGGCCACGTCCCCCACGTTGTCCCCCACGTTGTCGGCGATCACCGCCGGGTTCCGCGGATCGTCCTCGGGTATGCCGGCCTCCACCTTGCCCACCAGGTCGGCGCCCACGTCTGCGGTCTTGGTGAAGATGCCGCCGCCCACCCTGGCGAAGAGGGCTATGGAGCTGGCGCCCATGCCGAAGCCGGCGATGTTGCTGATGGTCAGAGCCGGGGCGTCTATGCCCAGCACCGATTGGACCAGGCTCCTGAGGGTGGCCACGTTGTGGAAGGCCAGGTAGAAGCCGCATACGCCCAGCAGTCCCAGCACGGCGACAGCCAGGCCCATCACGGACCCTCCCCGGAAGGCGATCTGCAGCGCTTCCGGCAGACCTGTTCGGGCGGCGTTGGCCGTGCGCACGTTGCCCAGAGTGGCGGAGTCCATCCCCAGCCAGCCGGCGAGCATGGAGAATCCCGCCCCGAATACGAAGGCCAGGGCCGTTGCCCGGTGCACTCCGAAGAAGAGCGCCAGCGCCACCAGGACCACGAAGATCAGCAGGATCCTGTACTGGGTCTTCAGGTAGGTCATGGCGCCGCTGTATATGCGGTCCGATATCCTGTCCATGGTCTCGGTGCCCCGCGGGGCCTTCCGCAGGCTGCGGTAGAAGGCCAGGGCCGCAGCGCCCGCGACCACGGCGACTACCGGCCCCAGATACCTGATCACCAGGGAAAATGTATCCATCGGGTTTCCTCCGATTGTGTGTATTCGCATGAACCGGCGCGGGCCGGCTGCCGCCGCCCGGGCGGCCGACGGGAACGGGTGCCGCAGGGCCGGCTCCAGAGCTTGCCAGGTTTACTAACCACCTCGCCTGGAGGGGTCAACCCCCGCTCCCCCCGATTCCCGCAGCCTTCGCAATGCCTCCCGGGCAGCGGGATGTTCCGGCTGGACGTCGAGCACCGCCCTCCACCACGAGGCCGCCTCCTCCAGACGTCCCTCCCTGGCCGCCATCACCCCCAGGTTGTACATGGCCTCGGTGCGGTTGAGGTCGTATGCCTCCGTCTCGACCCCCCGCTGCACCGCCCGCAGGAAGAGCCCCCTGGCCTCCTCCGGACGTCCGGCCCGGTAGTGGGCCAGGGCGTCGTAGAACTCCATGTTCACACCCGCCCGGCGGGCGCCGGAGGCGGTGGCCAGGGAGAGCAGTACGGCCGCTGCCAGGCCTGCGGGAGCCAGCTTCAGCGAAAGCCCGGGGGCCCGGGCGCAGCAGGCGACGGCCCAGAGCAGCAGGAAGGGAACCATGGGCAGCCTCATCCTGGCGGTGACGAAGAAGACCATGGGCGCCAGCGCCAGCAGTCCGGCCCAGGTCAGGGCTCGAAGGGCCGTCCGGGGGGCTTTCCCGCGCAGGGTGACCGCCAGCGCTCCCGGAACCAGAAGCCACAGAAGGAGCATGGGCAGGGAGGCCGGGGGCGGCCAGACCAGCGCTCCCAGCACCGGGGAGAGGCCCCGCACGTAGTACAGATCGTAGTTGCCCGGAACCTCCACCGGCGAGAGGAGGAAGAGGAGCTTGCGGGCCTCCAGTCCCAGCCACCGCAGCGGATGCGACGCAATGTGGCGAAACGTCCGAACCGTCCACCAGGCGGATACGTCGGAGGGGGCCGGAGGGGCGCCCGGGTGCGCATCCAGGTAGGCCGCCCGCGCCGCCGTCTGCACGTTGTCGCGGTAGGGCAGGCCGTCACCGGTCGCCGGCGCGTCCCCGGGAGCCGGCGGAGCGAAGGCGGTCACACCATCCGCCCCGGACCCGTTGCCTATGTACAGGTTCACTCCTCCCTGGCTGGAGAGCACCGTCAGGACGTCGCCGGAGACGGCGTTCGCCCCCCAGACCACGAACACAGGAACGGCCAGCAGCAGCAGGGCACGAAGACCGGGCCGGCGCCCGCGGAAAAGGGCCGGCAGGGCCAGCAGCGCCGTCGGCCTGGCCGCGGCGGCCAGGCCCAGCAGCGGCCAGGCCGCCTCCCCCCGCTTCTCGCAGGCCAGGAACGAGGCCAGGAGCAGAGACACGTACAGCGGGGCTATCAGCAATGACGTGGACAGAAGGATGTCGGTCCCCCACAGGGCCCACAGCATGGCACAGGCGGCCGCGGTCCGGGCTCCACCCGCCCTCAGAGCGGCCCGGTGCAGCAGCGCGGTTGACCCGGTAGCCAGGGCCGCGGACAGCAGGACCCCTGCGGTGACGCTGCTTCCCGCGACGGCGTACACCGCGCCCAGCAGCCAGGGGTACAGGGGGGCTCGGAAGTAGGGAGCGTAGGCGAGTGGCGACCCCTCGGCCACCATTCCGGCCCACAGGTGATGCCACTGCGCGTCTATTACCGGGGACTGGAACAGGGGATGCCCGGATATCAGGGCGATGTGGGCCACTCTGACGCCCAGCGCCAGCGCCGCCAGCAGGACGGTGTGCAGCCGGGTCCGGGCCGCGTCAGCTGCCAGAGCGGATCCTCTCCAGAAGGTCGGTGGTGGAGTAGCCCTCAAGGATGGGAACGACCACCACCCTGCCTCCGGCGGCCTCCACCGTCTCCCTACCCACCACCTGGTGGGGGGCGTAGTCGGCCCCCTTCACCAGCACGTCGGGTCGAATGACCCCTATGAGCTCGGCCGGCGTGGGCTGGGAGAAGGGCACCACGTGGTCCACCCACCGGACGGCCTCCAGTACGGCGGCCCTGCTGTCCAGGGGGTTCACCGGCCTTCCCGGGCCCTTCAGGCCGGCCACGGAGCCGTCGTCGTTGAGCCCGACGAAGAGGGAGTCGCCCAGGCGGGAGCACCGCCGCAGAAGGCCCACGTGGCCCGGGTGTAGGATGTCGAAGCAACCGTTGGTGAAGACCAGGGTCCGCCCGGCAGCCCGCAGCTCCTCCGCCCTGCGGGCTGCTCGATCCCAGCTAAGCATCTTCGGTTCTCCGCCTCCAGGCCTCCATCTCCCGAAGCACGTCGGCCCTCGTGACGGCGTATACTCCGGGCTCGGCGCATACGGCTGCTGCTGCGAAGTTGGCAAGGCGGGCACCGTCCTCGGGGTCCATGCCGGCACCCAGCGCCAGCGCCATCACGGCGGCTACGGTATCCCCGGCGCCGGAGACGTCGTAGACGTTATGGGCCGCCGTGGGAAGCGGGAAGGGCCGCCCCCCCCGCTCCAGGAGCATGGAGCCGCTGCTGCCCAGCGTAAGCAGAACCGCTCGGCAGTCCAGCCTCTTCAGCAGCGCCGAGCAGGCCTCCGCGGCGCCGGCCTCGTCCTCTATCCTCATGGCCAGTGCCCTCTCGGTCTCCCTGCGGTTGGGCTTGAAAAGGCTGCAGCTCCGATAGGCGAAGAAGTTCAGCTCCTTGGGGTCTACGACCACGGGTATCCCGGCCCCGTTGGCGGCTGATATCACCGCGGTGGAGAGCCCCTCGAAGACCGCCCCCTTCTCGTAGTCCTCGAAGAGGACGGCGTCGAAATCGCCGAGGCCGTCCATCACGGCTTTCATCAGGGCATCACGGGCGCCCGCGGAGGGGGTATGGCTCACCTCCTCGTCCAGCCGCATGAGCTGCTGGCTCTGGGACATGATCCTGGTCTTGGTGGTGGTCCGACGCCCGGCATCGGCCACCAGACGCGACGGATCCACGCCGGCCTTCTCCAGGAGGCTCCGCAGCCGAGCACCGCCCTCGTCGCGGCCCAGCACCCCCGCCAGGGCCGCCGAGCCTCCCAGGGAGGCTATGTTCAGCGCGGCGTTGCAGGCTCCGCCCCCTATCCAGCGTTCGCTCTCCCGGCGCAGCCGGACCACCGGCACCGGAGCCTCCGGCGATATCCGCTCCACGTCTCCCATCAGGTAGTGGTCCAGTATGGGGTCGCCGATGACCAGTACCTTTGTGGAAGCCATCCTTTGCAGTATTCTTTCCGTACCCGACTCGGGAAGCAAGAGGACCTCCGTTCGAGCCCGAGAGCAAATTGTCAGGCGGCCGCTCGCGCGGCCAGCACCGGGAGGTATGATGCTAAAGCAGCCACCTCGAATCAACGTCAAGCAGGGTGAGGCCGACGGAGTATACAGCAATCTGGTGCTCATCGCCTTCTCCCGTGACGAGTTCGTCCTGGACTTCGCCCGCATGATGCCGGGCATAAAGACAGCGTCGCTGAAATCCCGCGTAATCATGTCGCCGCACAAGGCCAAGGCCTTCGTCAAGGCCCTTCAGGACAGGATAGAGGCCTACGAGAGCAAGCACGGCGGCCTGGAGGTCTCCGAGATGCAGTCGCAGATGGGATTTCAGAATCCGCCCGACGGCGGGGAGGCAGGGGATTGAAGAGGCTCTCAAGAGACCCTTGGGCCCTGTCCGCCGAGAAGGCCCGGGGCGTCCTTCCATTCGCGACCGCCCTGGCCATAGCCCTGATACTCTGGGTGGTGGCCCGACGCGAGAGGACCTTCGTGGTCCGTCAGACGGTTCCCGTAGAGGCACAGGCGCCGCCGGGCTCCCTGGTCTACCTGACGGACGCCGGCGGCGAATCCGTGACGGTTGCCTTCTCCGCACGCGGAGCCGACGTGCTTCTGGACCAGGCGATGGGACGGCCGGCTGTGCTCTCGCTGCGGCTGAGCCCGGCCGACCTCTCCGGCCCCTTTCCCACCAGCGTCGCCTACAAACCCTCGGAGGGCCAGCTGGTGTTCCGTGGAAGCCGCTACTCCCAGCTCGCCGCCGAGAGCTTCTCGCCGGACATGTTCACACTCGTCCTGGACCGCAGGGAGGAGAGCCCCCGGCCGGTCGAAGTAGTGGTCTCGGGCGGGATACCGGCCCGCTACCTCTGGACATCCGCCCAGCCCTCCACTGTGGTCGTCCGGGGACCGCGGTCAATGGTGGCGGAGGTTCCGGCGGTACCCACCGAGCCCGTCCCGCCGGACGGAAGCGTGGGGAGCGTGGGAATGGCCGATCTGGACCCCAGGATATCGACGGAGACCACCGTCACGGAGGTGGAGGTGGTTCCTCCCATCTGTCCGCTGCAGGCGGTCTCGGTCCGTTGAGAAGAAGATTCCCGGCAGCCGTGCGTCCGCGGCTCGTAAGGGGCCGACGTTACGCCTGCGGGCGCTCATTGACAGTCCGAGATCGATCGGGGTAGATTCCGAAACGTTCAGAGAACATGGAATAAGGCCACAATTCCAAGGTACGAAGGGGTTCCCATATGAAGTCTAAGATTCTGGTGCGGATTCTCATCGTTGTGCTTGCCGCCTTGCTCATATGGAGGATTCACAGCAGAGCGGAGAGCTACCGGATCCCCCGTGACAAGTGCCGGACCCAGCTGCTCTGGCTGTCCAAGGCAAACGTAAGGCATATGTACGATAACGACGGGATGCCCGCCCCGAATCTGGACAGTCTCAGCAGCTTCGCAGAAGAAGTCGGCTACCTCGACGCCGAGCTCACGGGAGACAGCCTGATCCTCCGCATAGAGGGGATGGATGGGATCTTTCGCTATGAGCAGGTCCCAGATGAGTGGTTCTCGCTGTGGGACGAGAGCGCCCTGAACTCCATCGTACGGGACCGGGAGATCGTGGAGACCGACCTCGAGCAGACCCAGTCCCTGATCTCGCAGACCACCGGCCGCTACGGCCTCTCGGCGGACTCTATCCTTACCGTACGGGAGGCCTTCATCCGGGCGGCTCCCCAGACACCCGAGAAGCGGGTGGAGTTCCTCGAGGCCAGATTCGACCCCGACAGCTTCCCCGAGCTATTCACGGTCATCGAGGAGGGCCCCCTGCCCCCGGAGGAGATGGAGCAGGTAAACCTCAGCTCCGCGGAGATCTTCGATCTGAGCATGGGCAGGAACATGGACTCCATGGTTACCGCCAGGGAGGACCTCCAGGCCGAGCTCGAAGGGTTCCAGCGATCCATAGACGCTTTCCATGACAGCATCGTGCCGGCGAGACAGGACTCAGTGGCCAGGTCCGTCTTCACCGTGTGCCCGACCGTCTGGAAAGCCGGCTATCACGACTCGCTCTACCACTACGACCCCAAGCTCGCCCTGGGAACCCAGTTCGCCATATCCTGCTCCAACCACAACCGCCACGGCGGAGTGGTGGGGGGACTCGTGGAGAAAGACTACCCCGACACCCTCTTCTACGAGGCCGACTGGCTCACCGTCTACGTCCCGGTGGCTTTCGGACAGTACGAGCAGAACCGCCGTCTCGAGGCGTCCCGCGCCAACCTCTCCCGCGTTGTGGAGGAGGAGGCCGTCTACCTGGCCAGCAGGTTCCCCGAGGTACTGAAGCCCAGGCCGGTGGAGCAGCTGGACATAGACCTCGACGAGCTGAACGACCCGATGGGGGGCGAGTACAGGTTCGAGATCTCGCCGGATACGGTCTATACCTTCTACGAGAACCCCGAGGGCCGAAGCAGACGGGCCCGGGGCGAATCGGTCCTGGTGCAGACCTGGAGGTTCACGGGGTGGGCCACCTCCAATCCCGATACTTCCCGGGTAGAGCTCTTCCTCATGGAACCGCTCCGGCTCCCCAGCATAGCCGACGGCGCCCGGGCGGGCGACAACGACAGCCTGGTGGTGATCCGCTACTGGGACCGCAGCGAGCTGGGATCGCTTCGAAGGAACACCCGGAACCTCACCCTCCTCGAGCAGCCGCAGTGGGAGTTCCTTCAGACCTACGCAGAGAACCACCCCGAGGTGCAGGAAACCGCGGAGAACGAATAGCAGGCTCTTCCGGGACCGTCTGGAACCCCTGCGGTCCTTCGCGATATAGATGGGATTGAAGGCAGGTGCCTTTGCGGGCGCCTGCCATCCAATGGAGGTCAGAGATGAACGACTTCGAGAAGATCGAGGAAAAGGCGTCCACAACTCGCAATCAATACCTCCTCTCCCTGGCCATGGCCAGGAGGGTTCGAAGCCTGCGGTCGGGAGCACCCCCGCTGGTCGAGGACATGAAGGGCCGCATCGAGCCGGTCAAGACGGCCATGTCCGAGTTCGCCGGAGACCTCATCGCCTACCGCGTGCCCGACGGCGACGAGGGCGGGGAGGACTGACGCCGCCACTTCTCGATGACCCCCGCGATGCGATGACGAGCACAACGGAAGAGGAAAGGAAGTCTGGCAAATGAAGTTATTTCTCTTGCTGACACTCCCGGCCATCTGGCTTATGCTGGCCTGCGGGGCGCAAAGCGCCGGACAGGCAGGCGACGAGGCCCCGGAGGAGAATGTACTGGCCACGGTGGGTGACAGCGTGATAACGGCCGAGACCATCCAGGGCGAACTCGAAAAGATACCCCCCTACCAGAGGGCCAACTTCGAGACCCCCGAAGGCAGGCGTATTCTCCTCGACCACCTGGTCGAGCGGCAGCTCCTGCTCCAGGCCGCCATCGACGCCGGCCTGGAGGAGGATTCCTTCGTGGTGGCCCAGGTGGAGGAGGCCATGCGTCAGATGGAGGCCGCCAGGCAGCGGGCCCTGACGCAGACCTACTACGAGAACATGGTGGTGGACGCCGTTGAGATACCCGAGGACACCATCGTCGCCTACTACGAGGACCACATCGACGACATCTACCACAGGGACGCCCAGGTGAAGATCGCGCACATACTGGCCGAGGACGAGGCCGCAGCCCAGTCAGCCCTGGAGGCCGTAGAGGCCGGCATGGACTTCGCCGAGGCCGCCGAGTCGCTCAGCATCCACTCCCCCACCGCCCCCTCCGGCGGAGAGGTGGGCTGGCTGCGGGCAGGCGCGCCAATTCCCTACCTGGGCACCCAGAACGAGCTGTCCCGCACCCTGTTCGAAACCGATGAGGGCGAGTTCGTAGGCCCGGTGGAGACCGACCTCGGATGGCACGTATTCACTGTCGTCGAGGCCCGCGAAGAGGGCGCACAGCCCCTGGAAGAGGTGCGTGAGCAAATCGTCGGGGCCCTCCGTCCGGGAATGGTGAACGCCTACTACAACCGGGACGTCATTCCCAGTCTGAGGGAGCGCTACGCGGTTACCGTCAACGACGACGCCTTCCTGCCCGACGAGAGCGTGCCGGCGGACTCGCTGATGACCATGGCCCAGGAGCTCATGGAGCGAAGCCCCGAGCAGGCCGTCCGCTACTTCCGGCTCTTCCTGGAGCGCTACCCGGATGACGACCGCGCCTACCAGGCGCAGTTCCTCATCGGCTTCACCTACTCGGAGTACATGCAGGACTACGACGCAGCAGCCGAGGCCTTCCGGGCCGTGATAGACAACTACCCCGAAAGCGACATGGCGGACGACGCGGAGTTCATGCTGGAGAACATGCAGACCCCGGCCGACCAGCTGATACCGGCCGAGGAGGGCTACGAGCTGCCCGAGGAGGCGGTACCCGGGGAGGACACGGAACAGCCCGCCCCGGAGGAAGAAGAGACGCAGGCAGAGTAAAGCCGAACAGAGGGCCCGGCAGGCCTGCCGGGCCCTTTCTGCGCCCGCGGCGTTGCCTGCCGGGGTGCGTCGGGCAATATTCGAAGCTGCGGCTTCCGATCTGCGGCTCAAACCCACTCCGGAGGTAACCCTTTGCGCGGTCGAGTCCTGGTTGCGGTACTGGCCCTGATGCTCGCAGTCGCCGGGTGCAGGGACACGGGCATAGACGAGAGCACCCCCGAGGGAATGGCCGAGCTGGCCCGGCGCCGTCTGGAGGAGGGCGACTACACGGCGGCCCTGGAGGGATTCGAAGAGGCCCTTCGGCTGGACACGCACCCCGACGGAAGGCCGGAATGGGAGCTGGGCCGGGCCCGTGCCCTGCTGGGCCTCTCGCGCTGGGACCGGGCGGCGGAGGCGGCGGGGCGGGCGCTGGAGCTGGCGCGGGACCCGGCGGTAAAGGGCTCGGCCAGGCTGGCCATGGCCCAGGCCAGGGCGGGAGCAGGTGCGACGGAGTCGGCGGCCGACCAGCTCTCACTTCTGGACCCCGAAAGCCTTTCGCGGGAACAGGTCGACGTGGCGGTATCACTGGCCAGAAGCACCCTGGAGGACCTCAGAACCGGGAAGGTCTCGGAGCTGCGCGACTCCGGATGGCTGGAGCTCTTCGTCCTGCTGGAGCTGGAGGAGCGCTCCTACGCCGCCGGGGATACAGAGCGTGCGTCCATGCTGACCGCGGAGATCGACCGTCTCTACCCCGAAGCGCACCGCATCTACGGCCGGCCGGAGACCCGGGGGTTGGAGAAGCCCTACATCGCCCTTCTGGTCCCCCTGTCCGGCAGTGAGGTCTCCGTATACGCGCGGGAGGTCCGCCGGGCCGTCGAGCTGGCCTTCGCCCGGGCCGAGGGCACGCTCCCCGGCCTGCCGGAGCTGGTCGTAGTGAACTCCGGCGGCGAGACCGGAAGTCCGGAGCAGCTCCTGGCTCCGCTGGGAAACGACCCGCGTTGCCTGGCGGTGATCGGGCCGCTGACCAGCAGCGCCACCATTCGCGTCGCTCCCCTGGCCCGGGAGTACCGCCTTCCGGTTCTGTCGCCCACGGCCACCTCTTCCGAGATAGACCGCCTGGGGGAGTACGTCCACCGGCTCTCCGTGGGAGGAGGCCGGGAAGCCGCCGCCATGGCGGAGTACGCGGTAGTCAAGAGAAACCTCGGGCGGCTGGCAGTGATGCACAGCTTCGAGGCCCGCTCCACCGACCTGGCCGAGAGCTTCGTCTCATCGGTGCGGTCGCTGGGCGGCACGGTGGTGGCGATGGAGGGCTACCAGCGGGGGGCCACCGACTTCAAGGACCAGATACTGGCGGTAAAGGCCGCCCGGCCGGACGGCATCTACATACCGGTGGAAGCGTGGGACGCCGTGCAGATAGCGCCTCAACTGAGGTTCTACTCCCTGGACCTGCCTCTGCTGGGCTCATCCGGCTGGGACGACGGGCTGCTCACCCGCGTGGGTGGCGATTACGTGGATGGCGCGGTATTCCCCGTCGGCTGTGACGCCGGCTCCCTCTACCCCCCCGCGGCCCGGTTCAACTACTTCTACCGCCGCCGGTACGGCGAGGAACCGTCCGAGGTGGCGGCCCAGGCCTACGATGCCGCCCAAATCCTGCTGTCGGCATGGCGACGGGCGGGAAACGACCGCGCCGGAATCGAGCGCGCCCTCACCTCCATGGGCGTGCACGTGGGTGCCACCGGCCGCTGCACGGTGGGGCGCGTCGAGGAGGCCTCCAGGGTACAGGTTCCCCTGATGACCGTCAGCGAAGGCGAGGTGCTGCGGCTTGAGTAGCTGGTGGGGAGTTGATATCGGCGGCACAAAGGTCCTCATCGGCCGCCTGGAGGCCGAGGGCTTCCGCGAGGTGGGGACCATTCCCACCGGAAGCCTCGGGACCCCGGACGACGTGGTGTCCGGAGTGGCCGGCCTCATACTGGGCCGTGATCCTTCCCCGCTGGGGGTCGGGGTCGGGGTGGCGGGACTCGTGGACCGGGGGAGCGGCCTCCTGGTGAGCTCGCCCAACATGCCCGCCTGGCGAAACGTGCCTGTGAGGAGAATGTTCGCCAAGGCCCTTGGTGCAAGGGTTTCGGTGGACAACGACGCCAACGTCTTCGCCTTCGGGGCGGTGGGGGAAGGCGAGATCCCCCCCACCGGTGTCTGGCTGCTGGTGACGCTGGGCACAGGTATAGGCGGAACGGTGATCCACGACGGGAAAATCGTCTACGGCACCGGCTTCGCCGGCGAGTTCGGACACATGACCGTAAGGGCCGACGGCAGGCAATGCGCCTGCGGCTCGACCGGATGCTGGGAGCTGTACGCGTCCAAGCGGTCGATATCCGAGTACTACGTCCGGCAGGGGGGGGCGAGCGACACCGATCCACGGGAGGTGGCGGCCAGGGCACGCAGGAGCGAAGAAGCCGCGCGAGAGGCCTTCGATGATTTCGGAACCTGGCTGGGGATCGGCATGGCCAGCCTGGGTTGCTGCCTCAGCCCCCACGGCTTCGTTCTGGCGGGAGGTCTGGCCGAAGCCTTCGACCTCTTCAGCCGGCGCATGGAGAGTGTCTTCCGGGAGAGATGCCATCTGGACCTCAGGGTACGCACTCTGCCCGAGGTCCGGGAGTCCGGGGCCCGGGGAGCGGCCTGGATGGCGCGGGAGACCTTCGGGGGATGACCCCAATCCTGCTGCTCTGGGCCCTCCTGGCCGTCGGCGAAGAAAGCGACAGCACCGCCACCCCCCAGATGGAGACCATAGCCTACCGCGCCGACTCGCTGGTGTACGACTCGTCCTCCGGCAACCTGACGCTGCTGGGTAGCGGCACGGTGGACTACCGGGAGATGTCGCTGGAGGCCGACACCATCCTCTACGCCACCTCCTCGGCCATCGTCAGCGCCTCCGGGAGCCCCCAGCTCTTCGACCGGGGGGAGAGCGTCCACGGGGAGAGCATGGTCTACAACATGGACACCCGCAGGGGACGGATAAGGAACCCCGACTCCGAGTACGAGATGGGCTTCTACACCGGCGAGAGCGTGACCAGAATAGGTCGCAACGAGTACAACATAGTGGATGCCCGGTTCACCACCTGCGACCTGGATTCCGCCGTCCACTACCACTTCTACAGCCCGATGATGAAGGTCTACCCCAAGGACAAGGCCATCTGCAGGCCCATAGTGATGTACGTGGACCAGACCCCTGTCTTCTACTGGCCCTGGATGGTGTTCCCCATCAGAAGGGGAAGGCAGTCGGGCTTCACCCTCCCCACATTCGGCATAACCAACCGCGACGGCCGTTACCTCAGGGACCTGGGCTACTACTTCGGATTCAGCGACTACCAGGACCTGCTGATACAGGGCGACATAATGGAGAAGAGCCGGGTTGCCCTCAGCGTCAGGGAGCGCCACGTGATCCGCTACCTCATGAACGGCCAGCTCTATACAGAGTGGAGGAGGGAGTTCCGCGAGAAGCGGGACCGGTGGATGGTCAGGGGCGACCATCTGCACGACTTTCCGGACGGAACCGCCGTTCGGCTGCAGGCGGAGTTCACCAGCGACCGATCCTACCTGGAGGAGACACAGCCCGACCCCGAGGACAGGCTGGAGCGGGAGATGCGGTCCTGGCTGAGCGTGAGCCGGACCTTCGGAAGGGCCAGCTTCGAGGCGGTGGCCGACAGGACCGCGTACCTGGATACGGACCCCGACTCCATAGCGAACGAGCTGGAGAGCGAGACCGAGCTTCCGGACATTCGCATGAGCATCCCCTCGGCTCCGCTCTTCGACGTCCCGGATTCCCCCCGGGACAGGAGGATCTACCACTCCGTCTACTGGAGTCTCTCCGGGCATTACCTGGCCCGGGATGTGGAACGGGAGGAGACCAGGCTGGTGAATTCGGCGGGCAGGGCGGCCCTGAAGCTCTCCGCCTCGGAGAGGCTGGGGGGATGGCTGGCCCTTTCACCCTCGTTGTCGGGCACCGCCACTGCCTACGACCGCGACCGCAGCGGCAACGCATTCCCGGCGTGGGCCCACGGCTCCGCGGGGGTGAGGATCTCCACCGACCTCTACGGCATATTCGCAACGAGGCTGTTCGGGCTCTCCGCCATCCGTCACACGGTGACGCCGTCGGTGAGCTACTCCTGGTCACCTCGAACCTACCTCAGGCTGGGAGAAGGCCTGGAGAGCACGGAGGAGGCCGATAGCATCTTCTACAGCTTCTCCGACTTCCGGGTGCCCGGTGCCGCCAGCTCGGTGCGTTTCTCGTTGGCGAACAGGCTGGAGGGCAAGCGAATAGGAAGAAACGAGGTGGAGAAGCTGGACATGGCCGTCCTGGACCTGTCCACAACGCTGGACCTGCAGGCCGAGGACAGGCGGTTCTCCAACGTTGTCGCCGGCCTCGAGCTCTACCCCACCTCCGGCAGCTCCTTCCGTGCGGAAGGCTCCTACGATCCCTACGACGGAGAGATGGACGACCTGTCCTTCAACTCGTCGGTACGCCTGTCGGGCAGCGACCCCACTTTCACCTTCCGTGACTCCTCGGGGACCGCCTTCCTGGTCGAGGACCTTCCCTGGATGGTCAGCCTCAGCCACAACTACCGCCTGGGCCTGGCGGGCGGCGACGACATCAACAAGCTGCGACTGAGCTCTTCGCTCAACCTCACGCCCTCCTGGGAGATCAACTACAGCGCCTACTACGATGTCACGGAGGCCGATTTTATAAGCCAATCGTATACCCTGCGAAAAGACCTCCACTGCTGGGAGGCCATATTCGTAAGGCACGTCTCGGACGTTGACTCGGGTTTCTACTTCCGGATCAACATCAAGGAGCTTCCGGACATCAAGGTGGAGCAACACGTCTCAAACTTCTGATTATAAAAGCTTACTCCCATGACTTAGGTCTTCTAATACCTTCAACCGGTATACTCCGCGCAGACCCGGCCCCCCCGCTTTTTCCGCTCTGTACAGTGGTCCTTGACAACCCGCCCCAAGGGCTCTACAGTACGGTAAACAGCCTTCTGGAGGGGGGTGAGCAGTGACAAAGAAAGACCTCGTCAACCATGTGTCGGATGCGGCCGGACTTACCAAGAAGGATTCCTCCAAGGCCGTAGATGCCGTCTTCGACGGTATTATGGGGACTCTTGGGCAGGGCAATAAGGTCAGCCTGGTCGGCTTCGGAACCTTCTCGGTGAAGCATCGGAAGGCCCGCCAGGGTGTGGATCCTCGCAAGCCCAGCAGAAAGATCCAGTACCCCGCCAAGGACATCCCACATTTCAAGGCCGGGAAGAACCTCAAGGAGGCGGTCGAATAGAAGTCCTCCGACGGAAGCGCGGTCTTTGGCCGCGCTTCCGCCATATCCCGTGGAATAATCCAGATGCCTCTTGACCTTTCGGTAGTGGTGACCACCTACAACAGCGCCGGCGTCTTGGGCGGCCTGCTGGAATCCGTCGCCGCCCTGGACAGCGCCGAGTCGCCGCGTCAGGTGCTGGTCGTGGACAACGCATCCTCCGACGGCACGGCGGAGGTCGCGGCCGGACGCAACGGCGTCGTCGTTCTTCGCCAGGAGTACAACCTGGGGCTGTCGCGGGCAAACAACATCGGCGCCGCTGCCGCTTCCGGCAGCCACGTGCTTTTCCTGAATCCCGACGTCAGGGTCCTACAAGGGTCCCTTGCCGCTCTGATGCGGGCTGCGGACGACCACCCGAACGCGGCCCTGCTCGGTCCCGCGATGTACGACTCCCACGGCCGGCTTCAGTCCACGGCCCGGACCTACCCCACGCTGCTGGACATAGCCCTTCGGCGCACGCCGCTGGGCAACAGTGACTGGGGCAGGCGAAGGCTTCGGCGCCACCTCTTTCCCGTGGACGCTTCCAGAGCAGTCCGCGTGGACTGGCTGGTGGGCGCGGCGATATGGCTGACCCCCCGGGGCAGAGCAGGTGTGGGCACAATGTCGGAGCGCTTCTTCCTCTACTTCGAAGACGTGGAGTGGTGCTGGAGGGCGGCCGCCAGCGGAATGGAGGTGCTGTACGTCCCGGATTCCTCAATGGAGCACGTTCCCCGCAGGGAGAGCGCCACCGGTGCCGGCCGGGTGCTATGGCATCATCTGGCCAGCATGGTTAAATTCTACGCCATGCATCCGAGCTGCAGCATAGGCCGCGCCCCCGACGTGCGGAAAGGCGGAACTTGCCACTAGCCAGAAGACAGCCATCCAGCCTCCCTCTGGCGCTGGGAGACCTGCTGCTGGTGGTGCTGGTATTCCTTCTGGGGTACTGGCTCAGGCACTACCTGCTTGCCCCCGTACTCTCGAACCTCCTGGGCATGGCCAACGACTTCCGGCTGTCCTTCAACAGCTACCTCGTCTCCGGCGCGGTCATGGGGATCATCGAGGTGGTCATGCTGCAGGCGTTCGGGGTGTACAGGCAGCAGTACGGCCTGGCGCACCTCGAGGAGATGGCTTGGATACTGCGGAGCTCCTTCATGGCCGTGCTGGTCACCTTCGCGTTCACGTTCGCCACCCGCCAGCTCTACTTCTCGCGGTTCGTCCTGCTCTTCGCGTTTCCGGCGGCCGCCCTGGCCGTCGCGGTCTGGCACTGGGCCTACAGGCGCCTTGCCCGAAGACTCTTCCGCAGGAGAGAGAAGGCCATCAGGGCCGCCATAGTCGGAACCGGAGCCACCGCCCGCGACCTGGCCAGGTTCTTATCGGACCGCTCCCCCCTGCCCTACCGGCTGGCCGGTTTCGTGCGGCCGTCCACATCCTCCTCCGAGAGAGCGGGCGAGGAGGCCGTGGAGACGGAGGACATGGTCGGCTGGGCGCTGGCAAACGGCGTGGAGGAGATCATCGTCGCCGACCCCACCATGGACAGGGCCGAGGTAGCCGGGCTCATCTACGGCTGTGAGAGACACGACCTGGCCTACAAGCTGGTGGCCGACATATTCGCACTGGTGAGCCTCACCACCCGGGTCGTACACCTTGGCGGAACAACCATGATCGAGTCCGTGCCCCCTCCGCTCAGCGGCTACCGGCTGCTGCTGAAGAGGGCTGTGGACCTCCTGATAGCGCTGCCCCTGACGCTTCTTCTGCTTCCCGTCGGGCTGCTGATATCGCTGGCCATAGTCATCGACACCGGGCTGCCGGTCTTCTACCGGCAGCGAAGGCTGGGCCGGGACAACAGGGCCTTCACCATACTCAAGTTCAGGTCCATGAGGGTGGGGGCCGACCGCGAGAGGGCGCTGCTGAAGGACAGTAACGAGGCCTCCGGCCCGCTGTTCAAGATCCGCAGCGACCCGAGGGTAACCAGGGTGGGGCGTTTCCTGAGGAAGTGGAGCCTCGACGAGCTGCCCCAGCTGCTGAACGTGCTGTCGGGCCGCATGAGCCTGGTGGGGCCGAGACCGCCGCTTCCCGAAGAGGTCGACCAGTACTCGCGGCGCCAGCTGAAGAGGCTGCGGGCCCTCCCCGGCATAACCGGCGTGTGGCAGGTATCTGGGCGGAGCGAGCTGGAATTCGACGACATGGTCAAGCTGGACCTCTACTACGTGGACAACTGGTCGATATGGATGGACCTTTCCATTATGTTGCTGACTCTCCCCGCGGTGATATCATCCCGGGGAGCCTATTGAAGACGGAGACGCGTCAGTTAGGCGCACCTAATAGCCCGGTGAGCTGACTGTCGATTATTTATATATTGTTTACCAGAGTATATATGCGTTGCTCCGGTAGAACAGGCTGGAACGTATAATGCTCTACGCCATACTCAGCTGGAATGAAAGAGCGCAGAGCCGAGGGCCGAAGGATCTTGCGACAGGGAGGACGACATGGCGGTAATGGATCTGGCCGGAAGCGAACTGGAATCCGTAAAGGACTCCGGCGACAAACTGGCAGTGGTTGACTTCAGCGCAGACTGGTGCGGGCCGTGCAAGATGCTGCATCCGGTACTGGATACGGTTTCGGAGGATATGGGCGACACGGCCGATTTCTACACGGTCGACGTAGATCAGGCTCAGGCCGAGGCCAGCAGGCTGGGAATAAGGGGAGTTCCCACGATGATAGTATTCCACGGAGGCAACGAGGTGGACCGAATGGTGGGATTCCGGGATGCCACAAGTCTCTCCGGAAGGCTGAGGGAGCTTGCCGACCAGCACATCGGCGGAAAGTGATCCGACTTGACTGAGCTGAAGACGGGCCTGGTGGGGGGGCCGGCGGAGAAGACGCCGGACAGGAGATGGGACCTAGTTGTAGCCGGCGGCGGCCCGGGGGCCATGTCCGCCGCCATCTACGCTGCCAGGTACAACCTGGACACGCTGGTGCTCGAGGGCATGGAGCCCGGTGGCCAACTCGCCCTCACGGCCAGAATAGAGAACTACCCCGGCGTTCCCGGTGCCTCCGGAGCGGAGCTGGCGGTTGCGATGAGACAGCAGGTCACCGACTCCGGCTCCACGGTCAGATCGGAAGTGGTGCGGGAGGCGGGGGAGACCGACGAAGGCCTGATCAGGGTGAGAACGGACTCCGCCGAGTACACGGGTTCGTACCTGATCATCGCCACCGGCGCCGCTCCCCGGAAGCTGGGTGTTCCCGGAGAGGAGCGCCTTCACGGCCGGGGAGTGAGCTACTGCGCCACCTGTGACGCCCCCTTCTTCAAAGGGGCCCACGTGATGGTGGTGGGCGGCGGCGACAGTGCGGTAAAGGAGGCCCTGCATCTGGTGGAGTTCGCCGACAGGGTCAGCCTGATCCACCGCCGCGACCGGCTCAGGGCCGAGCCCATACTGGTCGGACGGATTCGCAAGCGACAGGGGGTCGAGATCCTCTGGAGCACCATCCTCCTGGAAATACTGGGAGACGAATCGGTGGAAGGCGTGACTGTGGAGCATGAGGGCGAAAGGCGCAGAATCGACCTTGACGGCGTCTTTCTCTACGTAGGGCGCGACCCGGCCACCGGTCCCTTCCGCGGTCTGGTGGAGGTGGGCGAGGACGGCACGGTCATCACCACCGACAACGTGCGTACCTCGCATCCCCGGGTCATGGCCGCCGGGGACGTGACGGACAATCCTCTCAGACAGATAGTCACCGCCGTGGGCGACGGAGCCCGGGCGGCCACCGCCGTATACGAGAGCCTTGAGGGCTGACCAAACGGAAGG
Source organism: uncultured bacterium (assembly GCA_964553045.1). GTDB lineage: Bacteria > Fermentibacterota > Fermentibacteria > Fermentibacterales > JCC-6 > JAWLEP01. The sequence continues at coordinate 61,597 of CAZKJG010000006.1, forward strand.
CTGACATAGATGCCAATGCTATCGGAGAAGGATCAGAAACAGATTGAGGAGATATTCGGCACGCTGGAGCGCAGGGTGAAGCTTCGAGTGTACGTTCAGAAGCTGGAATGCGATACCTGCAGCGATACCGAGCAGATACTGCAGGAGCTGGCCGAGCTCTCCGACCTGGTAGACCTGGAGGTCCTCAACCCCCAGGTCGACACCGAGCGGGCCGAGGCCGACGGCGTGGAGATGGTTCCCGCCATCGTGGTGTCCGACGGGACCCACTCCCGAGCCAGGTTCTACGGCACGCCCAGCGGCTACGAGTTCAGCTCCCTGCTCACCGCCATAGTGGACATGGGCATGGAGAATCCTCCCCTGGAGGACGCTACAGTGGAGTTCCTGGAAGGGCTGGAGGAGGACCTCGATATAAAGGTGTTCGTTACGCCCAGCTGCCCCTACTGCCCAAGGGCCGCCGTTCTGGGCCTTCGCCTGGCCATGGCCAGCCCGCGGGTCACCACCCAGGTGGTGGAGGCGAACGAGTACCCCGATTTCTCGCGCAGGCACTCCGTGCAGGGGGTTCCCAGGACCGTGATAAACGAACGGCTCTACGCCGAGGGTGCGCTCCCGGAGGGGCCTTTCGTCTCGGCGCTGTCGCTGGGCCTCGGCCAGGAGGGCGAGACGGACATCGTCAAGCTGGCCGGGGAAGCCTGAGGAAGGACCGATGACCACTCTGCTCCTCGTCCTGCTGGGAGGCCTCTCCTTTCCCATGGAATCCCGGGGTTCCATGGAAGCCTACAGCTTCTTTCAGCACGACGAGGGGCACTTCATATTCGCCACCATACAGAACATGGTGGAGACGGTGCGCACGGGGAGGTACTCGCTCGCCATGGGCCTCACCGTCGACACCTACATGGGCAAGAACCTCAACAACCCAACGATGAAGTTCAACATCTACGGCGGCCACTGGAACATCAACCTCTCGATCCGGGCCGACATATCCCGCAGGCTTCGGGCCAGGCTCTACACAGACCACGAGTGCTTCCACAACATTGACATGCCGGACACCTCCTCGGAGTACATGAACAACGTGAAGCTGGGAGTGGTCCGGGACCCGCGGCAGCTGCAGCCCCGGGCCGAGCCGGCGCTGCTTCCGCGGGGACGGCTTCCCTCCGGCTGGTTCAGCCTGGGCACCTATCTGCCTGAGGGGGATAGCTTTCAGAAGGGGCACGACTTCCGGTGGTCGACTCACACCGACGTGGACATGGTCGTGGCGGGATGGAGAACGCTGGAGGCCGGCTGCCGCTACCACTGGGACGCCTTCTTCCACGATGGCGGCACAACCTCCAGCCGCCACCGGCTGGAGGTCTACACCGCCTTCGCTGCTCCCCTGGGAAGCTTCCAGCTCTACCTGGCGGGCTATCCCCGCGACACCCAGCCGTTCCGAAGGCTGGAGGGCCGCAGCTTCTGGGGCATACGCTTCCTCTGGCCCGGGGAGAGACCGGGCTCCTGAGGCCGGCTAGCGGGTGGAGGCGTCCTCCAGGACCACCGGCGGGACGTGGAGTCTCCCCTTGCGAACCGGCTCGCCCATCCACGAGATCCGCTCGAAGAGCTCCAGGGGCTTCCAGTTCCACCTGAAGTCGCGGACGGGCCCGGCCGCCGCACCCCCCTCGACCGAGAATACGCCGTCCCGGGTCATGCCCGTGATCTCCAGTGATTTCCGATCGACGAAGCGGATGTACCAGAGCCTCCTGATGAGCAGCCCCTCACCCATCTGCCCGATGCCGTCGGCAACGTTTCCGCTTCCGCCGTCCATGTAGTAGCAGCCCGGATGGGAGAGCGGAGGCCGTCCGGTCTGGGAGGCCCACCATCGGCCGCAGAGCATCTCCCTGAGAATACCCTCCTCTATCCAGGTGGAGTCCCTGCAGGGAAGCCCCTCGCCGTCAAATGGACGTCCCTTGACAGGCCCGTCCAGAACGCTGCGGAGGCTCAGCCGGGGACCGCTGATCCTTCGACCCTGCATGTCGCTGAACACGGTGACACCCTCGTCGGCCAGCCTGGCGTTCAGGCTGTAGATCAGGAACGGGATCAGGTCCGCAACCGCCTGGGGCTCGAGAAGAACCCTGCAGGGGCCGGTGGGGGCGGCGCCCGGCCGGCTGGCGGCCTTCGCCTCGTGCGCCACCTCATCGGTGGCCTTCGCCGCGGGCAGCTCGGCCCAGGCGCTGTCGGCAAGGGCCCTGTAGCTGGAGCCGTTTCCCGAGTCCATGGTCAGTACGAAGTCGGCCTCTGTCCTACCGTGGAAGGCGAGATTGCCCGTGGAGGTACCCAGGGCCACCTTCTGCATGGCGGCATGCGAGATCCCCGCAGCCTCCAGACCGCGGCGCACGGCGGTCTCGATCGCCCCGGAAGCGGCCTGGATCCGTCCCTCCGTCTGCATGTCGGCCGTGGGGCCGTCCCAGTCCTCTATTACCGGATACACCTGACCGCCCTCCACCGGGGGGACGTACTCCGGGTCCTCGGGGGCGGTGGCCAGCTGGTCGCGTACCCCGCTCACCAGCTCCGGCAGCGCCGAGGGGTCCACGTTGTGGGTGGTGGCGGTGGCCTTGCGCCCTTCACGCCCCATGGTCAGCTCCAGCTCCCTGCGGAAGGTGTCCCCGTTCTGGGTAATCCTGTTCTGGCCGAAACGCACGGTTGCCTGCCGCCTCTCCCGAAGTACCGCGGTGGCATCGTATCCGGAGGCGGCCTCCAGCGCTTTCCTGACGACGTCGGTCATCTCGCTCCGGTTCAAGCCTATCCCCCCCTCACCTCGATGTCACGGAACCGGGTGTGGCTGGCTCCGTGGGTCATCCTGGCGGCCTGCATCGGCTCACCCTTTCCGCAGGTCAGCAAGCCCAGCCGCCGGAAGTCGGCGGGGCCGGCAACTCCGTCGCAGCTTCCCCAGAACTCCGGCGTAGTGGACCTGTATATCACCTTCTTGAGAGGACGGACCTTGCGTCCATCCCTTATCTCCCAGAAGAAATCGCCTCCGAACTGGAAGTTGAGCCGCATCTGGTCGATGCTGAAAGAGCCCCTTCCCTCGATGTAGACGCCCCTGTCCACGTCCGATATCAGATCCTCGGCGGTGATACCCTCCTCACCCGGCTCGAGGTAGAGGTTCGGCTGGCGGTTTATGGGGAAGTGGGTGAAATCCTGTGCCCGACAGCATCCCCTGCTGGCCCTCTCGCCCAGTTCGAAAGCCGTCTCCCGCACCGTACCGAACTCGCGGAAGATGCCCTCCTTCACCAGATACCAGCGCTGCCCGGGAACACCCTCGTCATCCCAGCCCCAGCTGGCCAGTCCGCCCGGCAGTGTGTTGTCTGCCACGAAGCTCACAAGCGGCGAGCCGTACCGCAGCGACCCTCTGTCGGATAGCTTGAGGAAGCTCTTGCCCGCCATATTGGCCTCCCAGCCGAGCGCCCTGTCACTCTCGGTGGGATGGCCGACTGACTCGTGCATGGTCAGGCCCAGGTGAACGCCGTCCAGCACCAGGTCCATGGTGCCGGTGGGCCCCTCATCGGCCCGGACCTTCATGACGGCCTCCTCCCCGATGCGGGTGGCCGTCTGTGTCAGGTCCAGCTCCTCGATCCACTCGTAGCCCGCGGCCCTGCCCCCTACCTGCAGCGACCGGCTCTGGGCGTCATCCTGGTGGACGGCGGTGGCCTGCAGCAGCGGCTGGGAGAAGACGATCTCCGAGGAGACCAGGCTTCCCTCCGTGTTGCCGAAAACGCGGCTTCTCCTCTCGAACCAGAGGCCGGCGTAGCTCACCGTCACCTCCCGCGGGGCGTGGAGGTTCTCGCAGGCCCTGGTGAGAAGGTCTATCTTCTCCGCCCGGGGCACCCCGAAGGGATCCTTGCGGCAGGGGCCCTGGAAGTTCCCCTCCCGGGGCTCCTCCCGTGACAGGCGAACCGATCCCGCGCGGGCCACGCCTCCGGCCCGGGCCACGCTAACGGCCCTGCTCACAGCGTCGTCGATGCCCGACTCGGACAGACCCGTGCAGGATGCGAAACCCCAGCAGCCGTCGACCACCGCGCGCACGCCGGCCCCCTCCTCGTTGCTCAGAGAGGCTTCGCTCAGCCTCAGGCTCCTGAAGGTGAGCGACTCGGTGGAAATGCTCTCCACACGCACGTCTCCGTACTCCACACCGGCTTCGCGAAGGGCCTCCACCGCTCTGCGGGCCAGACGTTTCATACCCCGTTCCCCCCGTTGCTTGTCTCTTCGCTTTGCTCTTCCGCCCTCGACCGGCCGGCGGACCTCTCCAGCACCCTGACAACCTCCATGCGGAAGGAGCTCCGTCTGCAGAGGGCGCGGTTCACTCCCAGCGCGATCAGGCCGCCGGCCAGCAGGCCGCCCAGCGCGCCGAGCGCGGCGGATCCGGCCCCACCGGGGGCCCCCACGAGGTATCCGACGAACAGCATGGACACCGGCAGCAGGAAGGTCACCGCTATGACGCCTATGGTGGCGGAGGTTCGGAGCTCGACCTCGACCAGGTCGCCGCTACGGGCTCCGATCCTGTTCTCCACCCAAGCCTTGCGGGTCTTCACTTCCCCGCCGGTCAGGCTGAAACAGGCGTGCCGCCGCGAACATCCCGAGCAGGACTCCCCCCCCGTCATCTCCACCAGCACCCTGCCCGCCCGCTCCTCACGAACCACGCCGCTGTGCCGCATTATGCACCCCCTGTCAGATGTGCATTATGTTGAAGATCATGATTCCGACCAAGGCAATGTGCTAATGGCGGAGGGGCCATGAGAAATCTGCTGATGATCGTCGTGATCCTGGGAACGCTGTATTCGGCGGGAGCGGGGCCGCAGATCGAAGGTCCGGACTGGCCCGCGCGCCTGCTGAGGGCGCAGGAGGCCTTCCATGCGAACCCCTCTCCGGAGGGACTGTGCGAACTGCTGGACACGCTGGCGCTCTGCCGCGCCGCCGGGGGCAGGGCGTCCGAGTCGCTTCCGGAGGGGTTGCTGGAGGGATGGCTGGCCCTGGCCCGTCGTCAGAACTGGTCGCGGCGGGAGATCCTGCGGCTCAGCGAGCATGCCGGATCGCTGGGCGAAGAGGCGCTGGTGGACAGTTTGGTCATGGTCCTCCTCCTCGACCACCCCGAGTCGGGGGAGTGCTGGGATGCCATGCAGTCGGTCTTCCTGGGGGCGCTGTACCCCGTCTGGCGGGACGACAGCGCCAGGGTCGCCGTCATGGAGGAGTTCATGCTCCGTTACGGCAGGCTCTCCAACTACTGGAGGTCGCGGGCCTTGGGGGTCATGGTAGCGGCGCTGCGGGAGTCCGGCGACAGCGCGGCGGCGAGATCCATGGCCCTGGAATGGGTGGCCGACTGCCCGGAGAGCCCCTCCGCCCGACTGTCCGCCGGCAGGGCGCTGATCGAGGATTCCCTGCCCCGTCGGGCGCTGGCCCAGCTGGAGGCCGGACTGAGTCTGCTGGCCGAATACGCGCCCCCGGGAATGCCGGTGCCCGAGATGGAGCTGGCGCTGCCCAGGGCGGCCCACGATCTGCAGCACCAGCTGGCCAGGGCCCTGGCCGCCTGCGGGGATACTGCCGCCGCCATCGCCTCCCTGGAGCCCCTTGTCGTCCCCGGCCTGTACGCGGATTCGCTCCATCACACGGCCTACGACTACCTGGTCGAATCCGCCGAGCTGCGGGTGGCGCGCGGTGACACGGCAGAGGCTGTGGAGCTGCTGGTGAGGGCGGAAGTGGCCGGCCGGGTGAGATCGGACTCGCTGCGGCCGGCCCACGATCTGCTGGCCCGGCTCCTGGACACCGAGGATGTCGCCGGGGCCTGCCGGGAGGCGGCCGGCTACTCCGGCCCGGTGTTCGAGGACGTAACGGCATCCATGCTGGGCGACAGCGGCCTGCCCCGCCGAACGCGTGTAGCCTGGGGCGACTACGACCGTGACGGATGGCCCGACCTCCTCCTGGGCCGAAGGCTCTTCCGCAACCGTGAGGGAAGAGGCTTTCGCGAGATAACCCTGGCCGCCGGGCTTCGGCTGCCCCGAGCCTCGGGGGCCGTCTGGGGGGACATGGACGGCGACGGATGGCGGGACCTGGTGACCTGCGGCGACGTGAGCCGGGTGGTGCTGAACGCGGGGGGCGTCTTCGAGACACGGCCCGCTCTCTGGCAGCCGGCCGACCCCGGCGGACCCACCGAGGGAGTGGCGCTGCTGGACTGGAACGGTGACGGACGGCTGGACGTCTACCTGGCCAGATACGAGAGACCACACGCCATGGGGCTGGGCACGCCCGACCTCTTTCTGCTGGGCGGACACAACGGTCTGCGTCCGGCCGGCGACTCCCTGGGGATGGACCCCCCGGACGGCATACCCCTCTGCGGGCGCGGGGTCAGTCCCTGCGACTACGACCGCGACGGCAGGACCGATATACTGGTCTCCAACTACCGTCTGGACCGGAACCTCCTCTGGAAGAACCTGGGCCCGGCGGAGGAGATGGCCATGGAGGCCGGAATCGAGAGAAACCCGGTACGGAACTCCCACGGACACACCATCGGGAGCGCCTGGGCGGACTGGGACAACGACGGCGACTGGGACCTGTTCTGCGCCAACCTGGCCCATCCCCGCTACATCCGCTTCTCCCAGCGGAGCGTTCTCCTGCGAAACGACGGAGGCGTCTTCACAGATGCGACCGACGGCTCGGGGCTCCGCTACGAGGAGACCCACTCGGTGCCGGTCTGGGGCGACTTCGACTGCGACGGCCTGCAGGACCTGTTCATAACCTCCGTATACGAGGGCCGCCGGAGCTTCCTCTACCGGAATCTCGGAGGGGGGCGCTTTCGGGATGTGACCTTCCTGGCGGGTTGCAGGATCACCGACGGCTGGGGGGCCGCGGCGGCGGACTTCGACCGCGACGGGAGGCTGGACCTGGCCGTGGGGGCCGGCGACGGCCCACACATTCTGCGCAACGTCGGCCCCGCCTCCGACCGCTGGCTGCTGGTCCACGTCAGGCCCGGCCGCAGGCCGGCCGTGGGATGCGTGCTGGAGGTCCGGCAGGAAGATGCCGTCCTTCTGCGTCAGGTCGAGGGCGGCGGCGGCACCACATGCCAGAGCTCGGAGATACTCCACCTGGCACTGCCCGAGGACGGGGGGGCGGAATGGAGCCTCTTTCTGCCCGGCGACAGCCTTCCGGCAGCCAGCGGCCGGCTGCAGGCGGCGGGACGGGAGATCACCGTCCCCTGACAGAGTGGACTGGATGGAAGCCCGGCTATCGCTTTCGGCGACCCCGGCGCCTCAGGTACTTCAGAACCAGCGAGAAGCTCAACCATCCCCCCGGGTAGTACCTGGTGTCCATCGCCAGGTGCATCAGGGTTCCCGCGAACATTCCCAGCAGCAGACCATGTCCGGTGAGCATCCAGGTGCACAGCAGCCCGGCGGCCAGCTCGACGCTGTGCAGGGCCGGAAAGGCCCAGCTCTGAGGTATGTCCGGGGTGATGCGGAAGTGCCGCTGCAGGTGCTCGGGGGTCATGAAGTAGGCCCGCAGCAGATTGCCGGGCAGGGGCTGCATCCCCCTTCCGGCGAAGTGGCCTATGTGGTCGGCGTCCAGCAGTGAGCTGGCCAGGAAGGTTCCCGCGCCCTCCCACGGACCCAGCAGCACGCCCGCGGCCAGTCCGCCGGCGGCCCCGGCCGCGGCGTGAACCGAGGCCCTCATGTCCGACCGGATACCATGAGCATTGGTAACCCGCTTTCGCTGGCTTATCTTAGGTTCTTCGAAACGGCAAACCCCAAGGAAGGATGTAAGATGGATGTTCCCTTTCTCGACCTCAAGGCCCAGCTGGACCAGGTAGGCGGCGAGATCCGTCGACAGCTGGACGAGATAATCGACTGCACCGGCTTCGTCCTGGGGCCGAAGGTGGAGGCCTTCGAGAAGAAGATGGCCAGGCTCGCCGGTACGAAGCACTGCGTCGGGGTGAACAGCGGAACCGCTGCCGTGCACTGCATATGCGCAGCGGCCGATCTTCCCGATGGCAGCGGCATCGTAGTACCCCCCAACACCTTCACAGCAACCGTGGAGGGCATAATCCTGGCCGGGCACGTCCCGGTGTTCGTGGACGTGGAGAGCAAGACCTGGAACCTGGACCCGCAGAAGGTCCGGGAGGCCGCCGCCGAGTGGCGGAAACCCGCAGGCGTCACGGATCCCCGCTCGGGCGCGGTGATCCGGGCCATAATGTCCGTGGACCTCTACGGCCAGCCGGCGGACAACCCGGCCCTGGAGAAGATAGCGGACGAAAACGGCTGGGTACTCCTCGAAGACGCCTGCCAGGCTCACGACGCCTCACTGAATGACAGGCCGGCGGGCAGCTTCGGCCTGGCCGCCGCATTCAGCTTCTACCCTGGCAAGAACCTGGGAGCCTTCGGCGAGGCGGGTGCGGTCACCACGGACTCGGACGAGGTTGCCGAGAAGGTTCGAATGCTCCGAGACCACGGTTCCAGCCGCAAGTACTACTACTCTATGGTGGGCCACAACTACCGCATGTCGGCCTTTCAGGGAGCCGTCCTGGGGGTCAAGATCGATCGAATCCACGAGTGGAACGATGCCCGCAGGAGGGCGGCGAAGAGGTACGCCGACCTGCTGGCTGACCTGCCCCTGGAACTCCCCGCGCAGCGGAAGGACTCCAGGCACGTCTACCACCTTTACCCGGTGCACCTGGAGCAAAGGGACCTGTTGCGGGAGTTCCTGGCCGACCGGGGAATAGCCTCGGGCCTGCACTACCCTCTCCCGCTGCACGTGCAGCAGGCCTACGCACATCTGGGCTACTCGCGGGGGGACTTCCCGGTGGCGGAGTACAACAGCGACCGCAACCTGACCCTTCCGGTATTCCCGGAGATAACGGTCGAGCAGCAGCGGGCGGTGGCCGAAGCGATCGGGGAGTTCTACTCGGACTAGGCGAGGGTGCGACTAGCGGCTCACCACGTAGGTATGGCCGAGTATCGAGCCTACTACCTGCCCTTCGGGCTGGCCGTCGCGAAGCCGCTGCAGGGCCTGGAGCACTCTGTCCGCACTCAGCCTCAGGAAGGCCCCGTCGATGCCCACCTGCAGCCCCACCACAGGCCAACCGGCGGCCACGCTGTCGGCCACCAGGTAGAAGATCCCGCCGTAGTGCTTCAGCAGGGAGTCGCCCTCGGCGAGGGAACCCTCGATCTCCACCTGCAGCAGGCTGTCCCCCATGACGGCGGAGGTGGCCGGAATCCCCCGACCCCGAAGGTCGTCTGCAAGACCGGCCCAGGACGCTCCAGCTACCAGGGCCAGGACCAGTGCTGCGGAAACCCTAGCCACCCGACTCCTTTCGAAACCACGCACGGTATGCTTCATCGAGTAGATAGATAACACAGATAGCGGGGGCTGGAAAGATGGGAAGCTACGCTCCCCCGTTGAGACCGCCGGCCGCCGCCGGTATATTCGAATCATGAATACGCTCACCGCCATCGTTCTGGCCGTGGCCCTTTCGGCCTCTTCCCCCGGGGGGGGCGAAGAGCTGGGAGTCCATGACCTGGCCCAGCTGTCGCGGGAGATGACTGGCCTGCTGGACGGTTACCTGGAGGCGGTTCCGGAATGCCCGCCCCGAGAGGACACACCCATCCGCCTGTGGCGGATGGACTCGGCGTGGCTGAGGGCGGGTGCGGTCTTCGAGGCGGTGATGGATACGGCTACCGCACCGGCGGGAGCCGGCCCGGTGGCCTGGAGGGCTTACACCCGCTCCTGTGGGGACCTCCTGGACGCCTACGCAGATGTGATGGAAGCATACCACGGCGGCCTTCCGGACAGCGTCGGAGCCGTGCGGCTGGAGAACGGAATTCTCACAGCCTGCAGCCTGTACGCCGCTCGGGAGGAGGCCCTTTTGGATCTACTGGAGGAAGAGGGACGGATATGAGCGAGAACAGAGACAGGGGTACCCTCAAGGTAAAGAGCGGGCATGCGCAGATGCTGAAGGGCGGGGTGATCATGGATGTGGTCACATCCGACCAGGCCCGGGTGGCGCAGCAGGCCGGGGCGGTGGCCGTCATGGCTCTGGAACGCGTGCCGGCGGACATAAGGGCCCAGGGGGGAGTGGCCCGCATGTCCGACCCGGAGATCATCAGGTCCATACAGGACGCCGTTACCATCCCGGTAATGGCGAAGTGCCGAATTGGTCACTTCGTCGAAGCCCAGGTCCTGCAGTCGCTGGGCGTGGACTTCGTCGACGAGTCGGAGGTTCTCACTCCCGCCGACGAGGCCAACCACGTGGACAAGTGGGCGTTCGACGTTCCCTTCGTCTGCGGCGCCACAAGCCTGGGAGAGGCCCTCAGACGCATAGGTGAGGGCGCGGCCATGATCAGGACCAAGGGCGAGGCGGGCACGGGGAACGTGGTGGAGGCGGTTCGTCACGCCAGGAGGGTACTGGGGCAGATCGGGCACGTACAGTCCGCGCCCCGGGGAGAGCTGATGTCCATCGCCAAGGAGATGGCGGCTCCCTTCCACCTCGTGGAGTTCGTCCATGAGAACGGAAGGCTGCCGGTTGTGAACTTCGCCGCGGGCGGTGTCGCCACTCCCGCAGACGCGGCGATGATGATGCAGTTGGGCATGGATGGCGTCTTCGTGGGAAGCGGAATATTCAAAAGCGGCGATCCCGAGAAGAGGGCCAGGGCCATAGTGGAAGCGGTGAGCCAGCACCAGGACCCGAAGGTGATCGCCGAGGTCTCCTCGGGTCTGGGCGAGGCAATGGTAGGAATAAACATCTCCGAGATACCGCCCGAGGAGCGCATGGCCGAGCGGGGCTGGTAGTTGCAGGGCCTGGCGATAGGCGTGCTGGCCCTCCAGGGCGGCATCGCCGAGCACATGGACATGCTGCGCGCCGCCGGTGCGCGGCCGATGGCCGTGCGCCGAAGGGAGCACCTGCAGGACCTCTGCGGACTGATCCTGCCCGGCGGCGAGTCCACAGCCCTGATCAAGCTCATACACCGCTGGGACATGGCAGAGGCCATATCCGGCCTGGCCGACGCCGGCATTCCGCTCTGGGGCACCTGCGCCGGCGCGGTTCTGCTCAGCAGCAGGATATCCGAACGCGAGCACAGGATCGATCAGCCCAGCCTGGGCCTGGCACCTGTGCACGCCATCCGCAACCGCTTCGGCAGGCAGGTGGAAAGCTTTCAGGAACCGCTTGAGATAGCGGGCCTCGAGGGAGCCTTTCCCGGAGTCTTCATCCGGGCGCCGCTCCTTGAGCCCCTTGACGACTCGGTCGAGGTGCTGGCCTCGGTGGAGGAGGGCGCCGTATACCTTCGCTGCGGCCGGGTCTGGCTCTCCTCCTTCCATCCGGAGCTCACCCCGGACGACCGTCTTCACCGGAGGTTCTGCGAAGAGGCGGAGGATGCCGCTAAGTAGCGACCGCCGCTGCCTGGAATGCTTTCGCCGCGGGTTCGGCGCTTTCTCGAAAGGGGGTTCCGCCGATCCCGGGCTAGTGCAGTCTGCCCTGAAGGAGGCGCTCGCGCTGGTGGCCGGCCGGCTTTCCCGGCACCCCCCGCCCGTTGCCGGCGCCCCGGGCTACGGCCTTCTCTGCAGACGACTCGGGGTATCCGACCTGTTCGCCAGGGAGAAGAGGGCGTTCACCGAAGGAATGCTGGCCGAGCTTCCGCGCATCCGCGCCGCCACAGGGGCCTCACCCGAGCCGGCCGCAGCGGCCCTGCGGGCGGGAACATGGGGAAACCTGCTGGACGTGGCACAGGGCCGCGATCTTCCCGCTCCCGCCGAGATGCTCGACCTCTTCGGCCGACCCCTGGCCATCGACCACACCGGCGAGTTCCTGCGGGAACTCCGGGGCGCCTCGATGCTTCTGGTTCTGGGGGACAACGCGGGGGAAACCGTCCTGGACAGGCTCTTTCTGGAAACGGCGCGGCCGCAGGCGGATGTGTTCTACTCGGTCCGGCCCCAGCCGGTGATGAACGACGCCACCAGCCGCGACGCCGAGATGGCCGGCCTGCATCACCTTGCCGAGCTGGTGGAGACGGGCTGCGCCGCCCCTACCGTCATGGCGGACATGATCGGCCCACGTCTCGCCGGACTGATGAAAGAGGCCGACCTGATCCTCTGCAAGGGTCAGGGAAATCTGGAGGGCCTGCTGGGAACATCCGACAGAAGGGTGTATTACTCATTCGTGGTCAAATGCGGTGTAATAGCGGATGCCGCCGGACTGCCGGAGGGAAGCGGCGTCTTCGCCCGCAGCACCCGCATACCGCAGCGGAGGTAGCTATGCCCATATACGAGTACTACTGCAAGGACTGCAACACCGTTTACCAGTTCCTGGTGAAGCGAATCGGAGAGGAGGCCCATCCGGCCTGCCCCAGGTGCGGCCGGGAGGACCTCAAGCGGGTGATGAGCCGCTTCTCCACCAGGAGCAAGTCCTCGGTGGACCTCGGAGACCTCGAAGACGATCCGGACCTTTCCGGGATCGACGAGAACGACCCCCGATCCATGGCCAGGGCAATCCGGGCCATGGCCGACGAGATGGGCGAGGACCTGGGGCCGGAGCTGAACGAGGCCATCTCGCGCCTGGAAGCCGGCGAGGACCCCGAGAAGATAGAGCGGGAGCTGGAGGAGATGGGTCTGGGCGAGGACATGTCCGGCCCCGGCGAGCCCCCCGCCTACGACCCGGGGATCTACGACGCCTGAAAAGGGGACGGAGGTATTTTAAATACTGAATAAACGGGATTCGACCGGGAAATGGTTGTTTCGTTTATTCTTGATTTAAAATACCTCCGTCCCCATTACAGGCCGGCCAGCAGGCGACTGAAGGCGCCCGCCTCTATCATCTCCTCCACGGCGTCGATGTCCCGGTCAAGAACGCGGTCCTCATCCAGTGCGGCCACCACGGAGCGTATCTGCTCGTAGGCTATTCCCGTACCCATGCCGAAGGCGCCGGCATCCACGAACTCGTAGGCCTGAGCGGCACAGATCAGCTCGGTGGCGACTATCCTCCGCACGTTCTCCGTGATCTCCAGAGCGTGCCTGGCCGCCGCCGCGCCCATGGAGACGTGATCCTCCTGGGAGGCACTCACCGGAATGCTGTCCGAGCTGGAGGGATGGCTGAGAACCTTGTTCTCGCTGGCCACGGAAGCGGCTGTGTACTGCGCGATCATGAAACCGGAGTTGACGCCGGGCTCCCGGGCCAGGAAAGCGGGCAGACCGCTCAGATCCGGATTCAGCAGCCGCTCGATCCTACGCTCCGAGATGCTTCCCAGCTCCGACACGGCCAGGCCCAGGTGATCGGCCGCCAGCGCCACCGGCTGGCCGTGGAAGTTGCCGCCGCTGACGGCTCGGCCGTCCTCCATGAGAAGTGGATTGTCGGTAACCGACCGCAGCTCGATGGCCAGCACCGCCTCGACGTAGTCCATGGCGTCGCGACTGGCCCCGTGCACCTGCGGCGCACACCTCAGGGAGTAGGCATCCTGAACGCGGCTGCAGTTGCGGTGCGACTTCAGTATCTCGCTGGCCTGCATCATGGCGCGGACGTTCCGCCCTACGGCCATCGCCCCCTGGTGAGGCCGCAGGCCAACAAGCTCGGGGTCGAAAGCGGCGGTGGTTCCCATGAGGACCTCCAGCGACATGGACAGTGACACGTCGGCTGCGTCCGCCAGTCTGCGGCCCCGCAGAAGTGCTTCGGCGGCGGTGGCGGTAAGCACCTGCGTTCCGTTTATGAGGGCCAGACCCTCCTTTGCGCCGAGCTCGATGGGCTCCCTCTCGAGGATCTTCAGAGCGGTGGCACCGGACACCAGCTCCTCTCCGTGCACGCACTGCCCCTCGCCCAGCAGCGGCAGACAGAGATGCGCCAGGGGCGCGAGGTCCCCCGATGCGCCCAGCGAGCCCTTGGTGGGTACGGCCGGGAGTACGGGGCCGTTGAGGAAGGCCAGCATCTGCTCCACCGTCTCCCTCCGCGCACCGGAGCGCCCGCGGCACAGAGACGCTATCCTCAGAAAGAGCATCCCGCGCACCAGGTGCTCGGGAAACAGAGACCCGGTTCCGCAGGCGTGGCTCCTCAGGAGATTGCGCTGCAGCCTCCCCAGGCTCTCGGCATCGACCACGGTGTTCGCCAGACGACCGAATCCGGTATTGACGCCGTAAATGGCTCGATCATCGCTGAGGTGGCCCTCGATCACCCGCCTGCCTTCCTCCAGCGCCTTCCGGGCTTCCGGCCCCAGTTCCACGGTCGCGCCCTCCATCACCTCCGCAAGCTCACCGAGAGAGGTGCCATCTCTGCCCACGACCACCTTTGCTTCATCCGACATCTGCTTCCCCGATCCAGTGCTGCGGAATATTCCGTTCCGCCCCGCCAAGGTCCGCAAGCTCTTTTCAACTGTGGAATGATAAGTGCTGGCCGGCGGGGTGTGCCACCCCCGACAGGCGGTTGTGCCAATATGACTCAGGGTGGTTTCGGGCACCGTCGCCGCAGGCGACACGGGAAGCCGGCCATGCCCTTAACATTATGCTCTGCAAGTATTTGCAGCTAACTTCTTGCTCTGTGACACGGCTGGCATACATCATGCTTCAATATGGGGCGAGTCGGAAGCTCAAGGCGCCGGGGTACACCTTTCCCCGGCAGAGTTCGGTTCGAGGAAAAGTGCTGAAAGGAGCAACGCATGGCGGAGAAGAAGGTGCGCCCGCTCTTCGACAGGATTCTTGTCAAGCGCGAGGAGCCGGAGGACGAGGTTCGCGGAGGGATCGTAATCCCCGACACGGCCAAGGAGAAGCCGCTGGAGGGCATCGTACGCGCCGTGGGCGAAGGCAAGCGCAACGAGAGCGGAGACGGCTTTTTCAAGCCCGCCGTATCCGAGGGTGACCGGGTTCTCATAGGCAAGTACTCCGGCACCGACGTAAAGATCGGCGGCGAGGAGTTCGTCATCGTCCGCGAGGACGACATACTCGCGGTGATTGAGTAAGCACAGCGCAAGGATAGACTGAAAGCGAGGGAGCACATCTATGGCAGCTAAGGAGCTGAAGTTCAACCAGGACGCCCGGCAGGCCATTCTGAAGGGTGTCGAGAAGCTTTCCCGAGCGGTCAAGGTCACCCTTGGACCCCGGGGAAGAAACGTGGTCCTCGAGAAGAAGTGGGGAAGCCCCACCATAACCAAGGACGGCGTCACTGTAGCCAAGGAGATCGAGCTCGAGGACAGGTTCGAGAACATAGGCGCACAGCTGATCCGCGAGGTGGCCAGCAAGACCAGTGACGTGGCGGGCGACGGCACCACCACCGCCACCCTGCTGGCCGAAATCATCTACAGCGAGGGTCTTCGCAACGTCACCGCCGGGGCCAATCCCATGGACCTCAAGCGGGGCGTCGACAAGGCCGTCGAAGCGGTTGTGGACGAGCTGCAGAACCTCTCCAAGGACGTCAGCAAGGCCAAGGAGAGCATCAAGCAGGTGGCGGCCATATCCGCCAACAACGACACAGAGATCGGCAGCATCATAGCCGAGGCCATGGACAAGGTGGGCAAGGACGGCACCATCTCCGTCGAGGAGGCCAAGTCCATGACCACGGGCCTCGACTTCGTGGAGGGCATGCAGTTCGACCGCGGCTACCTCTCCCCCTACTTCGCCACCGACAAGGAGAACATGGAGGCGGTTCTCGACAAGCCCTTCGTGCTGATCCACGAGAAGAAGATCTCCAACATCAAGGACCTGCTTCCGGTGCTGGAGAAGGTTGCCCAGCAGAGCAAGCCCCTGCTGATCATCGCCGAGGATGTTGAGGGCGAGGCCCTGGCCACGCTGGTGGTCAACAAGATGCGCGGCATGCTGGACGTGGCCGCCGTGAAGGCGCCGGGCTACGGCGACCGACGCAAGGCCATGCTCGAGGACATAGCCGTCCTCACCGGCGGCAAGGCCATCACGGAGGACCTGGGCATCAAGCTGGAGAACATCACCGTAGCCGACCTGGGTACCTGCGGCCGAATCCGCATCGACAAGGACGCCACCACCATCATCGACGGCAACGGCACCTCCGAGGACATCAAGGGCCGCATCGGCCAGATCCGCAAGCAGATAGAGGATACCACCTCCGACTACGACCGGGAGAAGCTGCAGGAGAGGCTGGCCAAGCTCACCGGCGGAGTTGCCAGGATCAACGTGGGCGCCGCCACCGAGACGGAGATGAAGGAGAAGAAGGCCCGCGTGGAGGACGCCCTCCACGCCACCAGGGCCGCCGTCGAGGAGGGCATCGTTCCCGGTGGCGGAGTATCCCTGCTCCGCTGCGAGAAGGCCCTGGACAGACTGCAGCTTGAGGGCGACGAGGCCACCGGCGCAGACATCATCCGCCGCTCCATCTCCGAGCCCCTCCGTCAGCTGGTCTTCAACGCCGGCGTGGAGGGCGCCATCGTGGTGGAGAAGGTTCGCTCACAGGGCGAGACCGAGGGCTTCGACGTTCAGAGCCTCGAGTACGTGGACATGTTCGAGGCCGGCATCGTCGATCCCGCCAAGGTCACCAGAACCGCGCTGCAGAACGCGGCCAGCATCGCCGGACTGCTCATAACCACCGAGGCGATGGTGGCCGAGATCCCCGAGCCCGAGGAGAACGAGGGCGCAGGGGCCGGCGCAGGCGGCATGGGGGGCATGTACTAGGCCCCGAAGCCGCACCGGCAAGAGAGAGGGCCCCGGTTCTCCGGGGCCCTTTCTTCATGTCGTAGAAAGGGGCCCCGAGACGGGGCCCCTATGTGCCTGTCCTCTGCCGGTTGCCGGCTATTCTGGCGGGACCAGGTTGAAGGAGACCTGCATCGGCAGGTTATCCGTCTGCTCCGGGGCCGGCCCGAAGTTTACGCTGGATATCGCAGCCTCTATGGTGGGCCTTAGGCTGGACAGCCCTCCGGGAGCGTTGACGGCCACTGCGGTTACCGATCCGCCTGGAGTGATACTGAAGGCCAGGGTGATCCGGCCCCCGGCGGTGGGATTGCTCCTCAGCAGGCTCTCGTAGGCGGTCTGCACCCTCATCTTTATCACGTTCACCCGCCTGCGGATGTTGGTGAGGTCCCGGTAGCCCAGGTCCAGGGCCTCTCCGGAGCCGGAGGCGGAGAAGGATACCTGTGCCGCCCTGTGGACGGCTTCCACCTCGCCCTGGGAGACGGTCTCGGCCGAGGAGGCAACGCCTCCTCCCGAACCCACCACCGAGCTGATGCCCCCAGAGCCACCGCCCTCGCTTCCAGCCACCATGGCCTGTCCGGCCTCTCCCGAGGCCAGCCCCAGACCGGAGGACGCCGCCGACTGCAGATCGGTCACTATGCCGGCACCTCCGCCGGCGGAGCCCGTTCCGTAGGCCGCGAATCCTATATTGCTCATAACCTGGTTGGCCGCGTCGGCCCCGGCCGAGGCGCCTGCCGGCCCACCGCCGCCTCCGCCTGCGGGTCCGCCCCCACCGCCGCCCGAGGCCACCTCGACGTCTTCTCCGCTTGGCATGTCTCCGATCACCTCTTCGCCGATCCCCGCGGTCTGTTGCTCGGGGGTGTCCGCCAGGCTGGCAACCCTGGCAGTGGGAGCGCGGCGGAGCATCTCGGACTTGCTGACCTCGGTCACCACCACCAGCCTGTCCAGAACCGCGCCCACCAGCAGCGCCACGGCAAGACCCACGCCAAGAATAACCTGCATCCGGTCGATTTCGCCCTTCTGGCCCTTGAATACGATGCCGTCGTGCGGGCGTACCGCGAAGCTCTTCCAGTCGTAGCGGGACGGCTTGTACTCCTTCTTCGGTATCTTCTTTGGCTGGGGCTTGGGCGCGGCCTCCTTGGGGGGCTTGGTGAAGGCGAAGAATATCTCGGTCTCTCCGGCCTTGAACATGCCCGAGACATTCCGGTCCATCTCCCACTCGTAGGGCTCTCCGGGCTTCTCCTGCTTCAGGAGGTTACGGTCTATTAGTGTGCTGAAGGGAACGATGGTGCCCTTGACCTCGACGCCCCCGCCGAGGCCCTCGGGAAGGCGAAGCAGGTACTTTCCGTCCTTTGGCTCCAGCAGGGTGTGTATTCTGGGAAGGTCGGCGCCCCGAATGCTGACCGTATTGTAGTCGGCGGTGCCGATGGTCATGATGCCGGCATTGGGGAATATCTCCCGCTTCTTCTCGCCCGGCCTCTCCACGATGACCTTCAGGCCCAGGTCCTCGGCGGGTGCGGGCTTCTTTCCGGGGGTCGGCTTCTCCGGCTTCGGCTTGGGCTTGGACTTGGACTTGGGCTTGGGTTTCGCCTTTGGCCGCTGGATGAAGCCGAAGTGTATCGTGTACGGATCCAGGGTTATCTGGCCCTGGTCCTCGTACTTGATATTCAGCAGATAGTTGCCGTCCTCGTCCTGTGGAAATATGCCCAGGTCCCGAAGGTCGGCGAAGTTCAGCTTCGACCCGTCCACGGATTCGATCCTGGCGTTCATCGAACCCTGGAGCCTTAGAACCCAGGTATCCGGCTCGTCCCCGGGCGAGAGGATGATCATGGAGTCGGGAACGTCCGCCTCCTCGGCCACGATCTGATTGTTGTAGCCGGACCCCAGCCTGACCGGCTCCTTGCCGGGGATCAGCTTGTTACTCACCTTGCCGTCGCGCATTACGGCTACCGCCAGTACCTTCTTCTCCTCCGCCGGGCTCATGGCCGCCCACCCTCTTCCTTGATGACCTCCAGGTTCTGCAGGCTGAAGCCGGCCTCGGAGCAGCTGGCCATCACCCGCTGGACGAGAATCACCGGTATGGCGACATCACCCTGGATGTTGATCTTCTGCTCGTCCTCGGTGATGGTACCCTTCATCTGCCGTGTGTATTCCATGTGATCGTCCAGCCGGGCCACCAGGGACGGTATGGAACCTCCGGTGGACAGCAGCTGGTCGTTGACCTGCACGATGGGGTCTCCGTCCACGACAACGGCATCCTGGTTCACCACGATCTCCAGCTTCATCTCCACCTTCTGCTCGGCGGAGGCTTTGGGCAGAGTCAGAACATCGCTTACGGTGACCAGCTGGCCCTCGGCGCTGTAGCTCTTCAGCAGAAAGACGACCAGAATGGTGAACATGTCGATCATGGAGGTCAGGTTGAGCCTGGCCTTCTTGTCGCCGCTGCGGCTTACCGCCTTAGTCTTGCCGTAACCCAGAAGGAGGGGCACATGCCGCTTGGAGGGAGCGCTCATTCCCTGCCCCTCTCCCTCTCGGCTTCACCCGCAACACTGGCGGACGGTGCCACCTGCAGACCGGGCTCGGTGAATCCCACCCGGCCCACCGCGTCGATGGCCCTTATCACGTTCTCGTAGCGCATGGTCTCGGTGGTCAGGACCACGATCTCGCGGAATTCGATGTCGTAGTGGCTCATCAGGGTATCCCGCATCTCGCCCGCCTTCTCCTGCAGCGTTGCGAAGTCGAAGGTGGTTACCGTCTCACCGTTGTTCTGGACCTGAAAAGCCCTTCCCACCGAGGTCAGCCCGTAGGCCGTCCCCACGAACAGCTCTTCGTCGGTCATTATGACCTTGGCCTGTATCCGCTCCTCCTCGGACTTGGCCAGGTTGGTTGAGGCCCCGGTGGCGTTGGGGTTGATGCCCTGGGTCTGGGACATGGTGATGGTCGTTATCTCCAGAAAGGACGCGCTCAGCAGGAGGAACGGTATTATCACGCAGAACAGGTTCATCACCGGCAGCAGGTCCAGCTCCGCCTGGTGCTTCTTCCTGTGGCTTCTCTTGGTGGCGCCTTGCGCCATCAGCCTTCCTTTCTGGCCTGGCCGAGCATGTTGATGACCATGACCGAGTACCTGTCGATATCATCCACCAGTCGGTCGGCCTTGGCGGTGAGGAAGGAGTGCGCCAGCAGCTGCGGGATGGCGCCTATCAGGCCGAAGGCGGTGGTGTTCATGGCCTGGGATATACCGTTGGCCAGCAGCGTGCTCTTGGTCTCGGGGTCTGCCGCGGCCACGGCGGCGAAAGCCTGGATCAGGCCGAATATCGTACCCAGCAGGCCAACCATGGTGGACACGTTGGCGAACATGGCCAGGTACGAGGTTCTGGCGTTCAGCCGGGGCAGCTCGGCCAGCGCCATCTCGTCGACGGCGTTCTGTATGTCCCTCTCGGTACCCCGGTAGTTTCGAAGAGCGGCCTCGATGATCCTGGCCAGGGGGGCGTCCCTTTCGGAGGCCTCGGCGATGGCTCCCTCGATGCTGCCCTTTCGGATCAGCTCGGATATGCGGGCCATGAACTCCTCGGGTTTGATGTTCGAGATTATGAAGAGGAAGATGAACCTCTCCACGAATATGGCCAGTCCGGCCGCCAGAATGACGAGGATGACCCACATTGCGGGGCCGCCCTTGCGGAAGAACTCCGCTATGCTGGAGAAGAGGCCGCCGCCCCCTTCCAGCTCCTCGGCGGCAACGGTGGTGTCCGCCGCCGTCGTCACTATATCCTCTTGCTCGGGCTCCGGCTCGGGCTCCGCGGCCACCTCTGTGGTGTCCTCCACCGCTACGCTGTCGGTGGCGGTGGTGTCAGTCGCGGCAGTTTCGGGTTCGGCGCCCTCCTCCGGCTGCGCCTGCGCGGCCCCGGTGAAGACGAAGATACCAAGCAACAAGAGTACTGGAAGTAAATTGCGACGCATCAATTATCTCCTCTCACGGCGCCGATTCAGCGCCCTCCGAGATCCAGAACCAGGTTTCCGGCGAGATCGAGAACGGCGATAACACCGAAGATCAGGCCCTGCTCGCTGTCATCGGTTCCGTACCTGTATGCGGACAGCCCTCCAAAGGCCGCCACCGATCCGTACCTTATCCACCAAGGAAGTATATGCACATTCTGTGCCGTTCCAAAGGAGGGCTCGCCTGCGAATGCACCAGGGTAGATGGGGCTGACAACGTCCTCGATAAAGCTGCGCTCCAGAAGGACGTTGCTGAGGTTGGGCGTGCTCTTGAGCATCATGAATATGGCCTGAGGGGTGCGCAGCTCGCCCTTGATGGTTATCTCCTCGAGAATGAGCCTTCCCTGCTCGTCGGTGTAGGCGCCTGCTCCTCCCCCGCCCGCCGGCTGGGCCAGCGCCTGGCCGGCAAGCGCCGCCATCAGAGCGGCCGCCATTGCAAGTGCGCAGAACCGTGTCGTGGCGGGACTCCGGTCTAGAATGGCCACAGGAAGCAACCTCCTCCGCCGTCCTCGGTCTCGGAGGGCTCCTCCTCGGCAGCCGTATCCTCCTCGGCCTCCGGTCCGGTCTCGCCGCTGTCGGCTTCATCCGCCCCGGCTTCCTCACCGGCCTGCTCCTCTTCCTGCTGCTCGAATCCCTCTTCGGTCTCCTCCCCGCCCTCTCCGGCCTCCGGGCCCTCGGCCCCGCCGGCTCCGGTGCTGTCCGCGGCCGACTCCTCCTCGGTCACGTAGCCCAGCTCCGCAACCGCACCGGGAGCCAGGAGCTCCAGGTTCTCCACCGCCCTGTCCACCCATTCGTTGTCTATGCCCTGGTTGGCCGCCTTCTCCACCGCCGTGCTGTAGACCGTCTGGGCCTGCTGCATCTTCGGCTCGTAGAACTGGGTGTAGAGTTGGTTGTAGAACGCGTCCACAGCCTCGGGGTCGTCTGCGATCTCCGGGGGCGGGTCCATGAACGCGATGACGTTGGCGTAGTCCTCGTAGAGCTCCCCCGCCCTGGCGCAGGCGGCCATGAAGTAGTAGTCGGTCCGGTAGCCGATGGCCTTGCTGTACCACTGCTCCACCTGCTGCATGAGCTGGGTCTTCAGCTGGGCTGTCTCGACGTTGGTCTCCTGCGCGGCGTAGTCCTCGTAGGCGATCTCGGCCAGGTAGAAGGCCGACTGGGCCGGGAAGTAGACGTCACCCGTCCTGTACTGGTCGAATGTCTCTACACAGCTCTGGTACATCTGCCGGGCCCTGCTGATCTGCCCCTGCTCGTGCAGATACCTTCCGTACTTTCCGTATACGTGCACCATGGACTCGGCCGTACCCGCCTGGTGGGCGATCATCATGTCGTAGACGTTCGCCGCCAGGGCCATCCTCTCCGCGTCCTCGTAGGAGATGGCGGCGCTGTAAAGGGCGGTGCCCACATTCTCCGCGGAGGGGAACCGGTTGTACGCCTCCAGGTAGGTGTCGCCGGCCAGCTCGTGGCGGCCCGCCTCTTTGGCCAGGAAGGCGGCCCTGAGCATGCCTTTGGAAGCCAGATCGCTCTGGGGGTACTGGTCGGCCAGCTCGGTGAATACCCGAATGGCGTCCTCCATGGCGCCCGCTCTGGCGTATGTCTCGCCGGCGTCGTAGAGGGCGTTGGGCGCGATGTCGGAGCCGGGATGCGCACGGGCGGATTCCTCGAACCGCTGGGCGGCCGCCACGATGGACTGTGTATCCTCCGAGCCTGCCAGGGTCTCGGCATCCCTGTATGCGGCGGCCGCGGCCAGCTGGTCGAAGTCCTCGCCCAGATCCTCGCCGGTGCGGGCTACCGCCTGGGAGGCCCTGCCGTACCAGTCCTCGGCCTCGGCGTAGTCCTCCTCGGCCTCGTAGGTGGCGGCTATGAAACGGGCCGACCTGGCCACGTACTCCGAATTGGAATACTCATTGTAGACCCTCTCGTACATCTGCCTTGAGCCCATGTAATCTCCGGCGTTGTAGAGGTTCCCGGCCACTCCGAACAGGAACCTGGCGGCGTTCTCGCCCTCCGGGAAGTTATTGACGTAGAAGTTGGCGGCCTCCACCTGCTTCTCCCGCAGGGCGGCGCTGTCCACGCCGGACTGCTCGTTGTAGGCGATCATGTAGGCGCTCCAGGCGTTGCTGGCGGCGTCCTGCCGCCTCTGAGCCGATATGCTGTCCGCGCCCACCTCCATGTAGGTGTCTCCGGCGCTCACGTACTGCCCCAGGGCGTAGTAGGCGTCTCCCAGGAGGAACTTGAAGTCGTAGGCCTGCCTGGTGCCCCCGAACTCCTCCAGGTAGGACTCGATCCTGGGAATCAGCTGGCCGTAGTAGCTTCGGCTCTGCTGGGGGGCCTCGTCGGCGGATTCCTGAGCCTTCGTGTAGTAGAAGGCGATGGTCTGCTCCAGGGAGCTGCCCCGCAGGGAGTCCACCGCTGCCATGGCCGCCTCCTGACCGACGGCCTCTGCCCACTCGCTCTCCATTCCGTAGCTCTCCACCAGCTCCTCGCGGGCCTCCGTGGCCGCCTCGTGGTCCCCCAGGCCCTCGTAGGCCGACGCGATCTCGGCCTGGAAGAAGGGGGCCTGCTCGTGGCCGGGATGCCGGTCCAGCAGAGCCTCGTAGGCGCTGATGGCGTCCGACCAGTAGCCCTGCTCGCCGTAGAACCGGGCCATGTGGTGCAGTACGGTGAAGCTTACCTCGTCGTCGCCGAGCTGCTCCAGGAAATCCGTGGCCATGGCTACCGGCGGACCCTCATTCTGTTCCATGAAGTCGTGGGCCAGGTACTCCATGGCCTCGTCCACCATTGCGCCTCCGCGCCTGGGTATTCCCAGGGAATCCATCAGCTGGCTGTCCTGGATGAAATAGCCGAAGATGGCTGCGGAATGCAGGTAGTTGCTGCGCATGTACTCGGTCCAGCCCAGCTCGTACAAGCTGCGCTGATAGACGGCCGGATCGGCGTCGGGGTAGTCGAGGATACGGGAGAAGTAGGTGTAGGCGCTATCGTACTCGAAGCTCTCGAAGTAGTAGTGGCCAACCCGCATGCAGGTCTCCCCGGCCAGGTCGCTCTCCTCGTGCCGCTCCAGGAGGGTGCGGTACTTGCTGACCCCCTCGGTGGGATTGCCCATCTGCGTGAGGCAGTAGCCCATGGAGTAGAGGGCCACGTCCTCGACGTCGCTGTCCGGGTAGTTCGTGAGCACGCGGTCATAGAGCTCTATGGAGCGGGAGTAGTCCTCGGGGAGGAAGGTCTCCGACTCCGCCATCCTGTCCAGGTACTCGCTCTTGTCGATGTCGTAGTACAGCTGGGCAAGCCGCACCAGAACGTCCGGGACGAACCGGGAGTCGGGGAAGCTGGCCAGGTACTCCTCGAAGTAGCCGGCGGCCTCGTGCGCCGCCTGGTTGATCCGCTGACTGAGGTTTTGCGCCTTCCGGGAGCGTTCCTCGATCAGGCTCTGCGCGAGGGTGCTGTCTCCGGCCTCGTAGGCCTCCTCTATCCGGCTGTCATAGACATTGCTGATGTAGGAAAGCGAGTCGCGCTTCAGCTCGCGCTCCATGAATCGGGCTATGGCTATCCCGTAGTTGGTCTCCTGCACCCAGTCGTGGTCCTGGGCCATGCCGGCCTGGAACTTGGAGGAGAGATCCTGCAGGGCGAGCCTTATCCGCTCTATCTCGGTCTCCAGCTGCCCCAGCTCCCGGCGGTCCTGCTCGGTACCCCGATTTCTGGCCAGATCCCGGACCTCCTCCACCGAGACCGCCAAAGCCTCGGTGGACTCCTTGCTGCGGGAGATCAGCCTGCGGATCTGTCCCTGGAGATTCTCCTCCTCGATCGCCGGCAGAGAGAGCTCGGACTGCAGGCCGCTTATCTCCACGAACAGCTGACGGAGGGCGGCCTCCTCCTCCTCGATAAGTTCCACAAGTGCGAAGTCACCTTGGGTGTAGGCCTCCTCCTTCAGCTCGGACAGACCGATCCTTATCCTCTCGAGACGCTCCCGTTCGGCCTCGTACTTCTCCTGGGAGACCGACTCGCCATCCCGCATCAGCATGTCGTAGTCCTCGGTGTCCAGGTTCTGCTGCAGCAGCCGCTCGTACCTGTCAACGGCTATCTGCAGGTCCTCGGCTCCCAGGGCGCAGTTGGCCATGGCCAGCTCGAACTCGGATCTGAGGTCGGAACCCGGTACCTCCTCTATCACCCTCTCACAGAGGTTGTAGGCCGCCTGATACCTCTCCATGCGCATCAGGGTCCAGACCTTGCCCAGCATGGACACGTCGTAGTAGGAGCTGAAGGGTGAGACCCGGTCGTACAGGGACAGAGCCTCCTCGTAGAAGCCCTCCTCCTCCACCATTATCTGGGCCAGAGCGATACGGGAGCGGTCGGCCAGCGCCGCCTCGCTGCGCGATCTGCCGGCATTGTCGATTATCTCGTTGAAAAGCGACTTCGCAGAGGCTATGTCGTCCTCCTCCACGTAACCGACAGCCCGCAGATAATCGGCCAGAGGGGCGTATTCCGATGCCCGGGGCACCTGCGAGAGTCGCTGCCTGGCCCTGTCGAACTCACCCAGGTTGTGGTAGGCCAGGCCGCCCACGATCTGGACCAGGTCAATGTGGCGGAACTCGGGCTCGGCCTCCCGCAGCTGGTCGGCGTAGTCCAGGGTGCCCTCGAAGTCCTGCAGCTGGAAGGCTATGAGCTCCAGGCGGAAAAGGGCATTGGCGTTGTAGGAGGACTCGGGGAAGTTGTCGACCACGGACTGGAAGGCGTCGCGCGCCCACACGATGGACCCCGCGCTGTAGAGCTCCTCTCCCAGCTCGAAGGCGCTCTGGGCGCTGGACATGATAGCCCTCTGCCTTCGCAGCTGCACAAGCTCGGCCTGTATGCGCGTGAGCCGCTCCTCCTCCCGGGCTATCTGATCCTCAAGGCTCCGCCTCTCGGCCCTGGCCCGCTGGAGAAGTACGCCGACGTCCTCTTCTCCATCCTCCTGAGCCAGTGCCGGCAGAGCGATCGCCAGCAGGATCGTTGCGAGCAGAATTCTGGTCATTCGGCCTTCCAGCTAGTTGCGTTCCTCGAGAAGATCGCGAAGCCTCTGAAGCTCGGCTTCGGCCGCGCGCCTGCGCGCCTCCAGCTCCTCCAGCCGGTCCCTGGACCTCTCGATTCTCTGCCGCTCCCTCTCCAGCTCCACCCTGCGCGCGCCCAGGAGCGGGCCGAACTGGGAACGGATGCTGAAGGAGTACTTGGCGTTCTGCATGACGTCCTGCGGGTTCTGGCCGTCGGGGGGAAACACGGCCTGTTCTAACTCGGCCCAGGCCAGCTGCAGCGTGAAGTACTTGCTTATGTCGTAGCTGAACCCCAGGTTCAGGTCCCGTCCATCCTGCTCCATCCCCACGGTGATTACGTCGGTGGGCCGGTAGATGACCGAGCCGAAAAGTCCGTGGGCAACCTGGCTGCCGATTCCCAGGGCCCCTCCGTCGATCACGCCTACGAAGCGACCTATACCTATGCCCAGGCTTACAGTGGCCTCAAGGCCCAGCAGGTAGCGCAGGTCCTTCGATGCCACGCCGTAGGCCGACCAGTTCTGGGCGTGGTCGTAGCCGTAGTACTCCCCGTCCACCTTGAAACACTCGATGTACTCCTCGGTGGAGATGTTCTCCACGCCTATGGCGAAGGCCGGGACATCGATGCCCTCCTGCAGTATTCGGACCTTGACGTTGCCGGCTATTCCGCCTTCTCCCAAGTAACTTACGCCAACCTGTCCGTATTCGAACGCGCCGATATCGAGGTGTCCGGTGAGCATGAACTCGCTGTCGGTGCTGCCCAGGGAATCCTCCACGGTGTAGGCCGACGCGCCGAGCTCCACCTCCACCTCGGTGTGATCGAGAACGTAAGCGTCGGGAGAGTCGAAAACGCCGCTTCTAGTGAATGGCAGGGAACCTGCAGACGCGGCTCCCACAGCCGCCAGGACCAGCAACGAGCAGTGCCGCATAGCTATCCTCCGAAACCAAAGGACAAGAGACTTCCATCATCTGCCATCTTCGTCTTTTGAATTATTCTCCATAATACCCATATGGTCAACCGAAGCATGTATTTTGGCCGCGGGCGCGGATACGGTGCGTAGTGCGTAGGGCCGGCGCCGTAAAACAACCACATTGTGTTCTATAACGCCGGCATGGCGCCTTGCCAAGCTGGATACACACCCTCCGACGCTTCGAACACCGTTGACTTCCATGCCTCCTTGTCCGTAGTATGCGTCAGATAAAGAAAAGGTTCCCGATCAATCCCCTCTTCCGGGAGGGCTTGTATTGACTGCAGTGGTTGCACTTGCCTGCCTGGCCGTCACGGCGGGCGCGCCGATCTGGGAGATCGATACCGCAGGAACTCCCCGGAGCGGCCCCCTCCTGGTGCCCATGGGCGGAGGCGGCATGGCCGTGCTCCTCCCCCTGGGCGACCGGGGCCTCGGGGGCTGGGGCCCCTCCGGAGACCCCCTGCCGGGATTCCCCCTTCAGGACGGGCACGGTGTCGTCCAGAGGCCCGCCCTGGCAGGTGACGCGGGTGGGGAGCCCCTGGTGGCCTGGGCCGACGACGGGGGCCTGCTCCATCTGGTCGGCCCCCGGGGCCTCGAGCAGCCGGGATGGCCGGTGGACCTGGGTGCCAGGCCGGTCACCGGAGTCACCGCCTGCGACCTGGACGGCGACGGAGACAGGGAGCTGGCGGTGGGCACCTCCGACGCCAGAGCGCACCTCCTGGACCTCGACGGAAACAGCATTCAGGGATGGCCGCTGAATCTGCCGGAGAAGCTGCTCTGGCAGCCGGTGCAGATCACCCTCTCCGGGGAGAGCGGAAGGGCGCTGGTCATGGCCCTGGCCAACACCAGGATCACGGCAGTGGGCAGAGACGGGGCCGCCCTTCCGGGATGGCCGCTGCAGGTGGGCTCGCCGGCCGGCAGCATCCCCGTAACCGCGGATATCGATTCCGACGGGCTCATGGACGTGGTCTTCGCGACCCAGAACAGGAAGGTCTACGTCGTAGACGCACGTGGGGCCGTGCTGGAGGAATGGCCCTTCCTGCTGGACGACCCGCCCGTTCGAGGCCCCGCGGCGCTGGGGGCGGTGGACCAGGAGACAGCCAGGCCGCAGATAGGCGTGAGCACCAGGGACAGCGTGGTCTACCTGATCAACGGAGACGCGAGACTGGCCGGCACCTGGAGGTGGCCGAACAGGCCCGGAGCGATGCCCACCCAGCCCATCATCTCCCAGTCCGACGGCTTCACCGGCGTCATCGTGGGGTGCAACGACGGAACGGTTCACGCATGGAACGCCGAGGGTGCCGAGATCGAGGGCTATCCGCTGGAGCACGGGCAGCGGATAATGCACACGCCGGCGGCCGGTGACGTGACGGGGGACGGCGGTCTTGAACTGGCCGTGGTGGGTGTGGGCGGCAAGCTGGCTCTGTACCCCCTGGCGTCCGGTTCCCGCTCCCCGGGCCCGTGGCCCCAGACGCTCTCCGACCCCTGCAACACCGGCAGCTACGGAGCCTCCTTCCTGCCGGTGGCCCGGGTGGGCGATGTGATCGGCGAGCAGACGGGCCCCGTCGAGGTGGAATACGAGGTGGAGCGGGCCGACGTGACCGGCGTATCCGTTGCCTACTCGACAGACGCCGGGTACAGGTGGACCCCGACGTCCGCCTGGCGGCAAACGGGTACGGGGATCCTCTGGAGATCCGAGGAGGACCTTCCCGACGGAGACTATCCGGAGTGCATGCTGAGGATCACGCCCTTCTCCCGCAGGGGACCGGGGGTGGCGGGGACCACGCCCGTCTTCCGGCTGGACAACAACAGGCCTCCGGTGATCTATCTGAACACGCCGAGAAGGGGAGAGAACGGCCGATGGCGCATAACCTACGCCGTAGAGGAGCCGGAGGGAGACACCATTCAGCTGCAGGCCCAGTACTCCGCGGACGGCGGCAGGACATGGCTGCGCGCCGGTCTGACCGGCCCCACCGTGGAGATAGAACCCTGGATGTACGGCGAGCCCGTATACTGGCCGGTACCGGAGGCCCTGGAGGGCACGGATCCGAACAGCATCCACCTGAGGCTCAGGGCGGCCGACCGTGACCCCGGCCCGTGGCAGACGATAGCCGGACTGTCGGACTCGGTCGGAAGGCCTCCCGCCGGGCAGATACTGGCCCCCGAGACGGAGGTAAGGGACAGGGTCTCCCTGGGCGTTCGCCTCTTCAACCCGGAAGAGAATCCGACGGAGATGAGCTACCAGTACACCTTGGACGGCGGCCGCACCTGGAAGCCGGCAACCGTTACCGAGCCGGAGGAGGGCGCCCCCTCCGCCTACCAGTACGAGATCGTCTGGCACTCCGATGTGGACGAGCCCGCGGGCGACCATCCGGAGGTGCTCTTCCGGGCCGTCCCCGACGAGACGGAGAGCAGCGTGGCAGTCCCCTCCTCCCCCTTTCACCTGGACAACAACCACCTGCCCACCGTGGAGGTCCGTTCGCCGGGTTCGTGGGAGATCTTCCAGGGAGTGGTCCCGGTCAGGCTTGAGCTGGATGACCTTGAGGACGACAGCCTCTGGGTGGGCGTGGAGTACCGGCCGGCCGACGGGGGTGCGTGGCGGCGGGCCGATGGGGTGATGGGCGGCGGCCCCCTCCCTTCGGGCTCCTACAGGTCGGTGGTACGCTGGAACAGCTCGTCCGACTTCCCGGGTGTGGACTCCCGCGAGCTGGAGCTCAGGGTGCTGGTGGCCGACCGTGATACGGTCAGGTCCGATGTCCGCGGCCCGATCATCGTGGAGAACGACGACCTCCCCGCCTTCATGCAGGCCAGCATAGTCTCCCGGGACAGGCGGGCCGAAGAGCTGGTCGTATCCTTCGAGCTGGCCGACCCGGGGGGCAGGCCGCTTAGCCTGGACGCTGACTACAGCATTGACGGAGGCTTGACCTGGCGGGACGCCAGGGTGGAGGGAGACCTCTACGGTCTGGTCCGGGACGACTACGGAGGCAGGATAACCTGGCGCTACGGTTCCGATGTGGGGGAAAGCCCAGGCCACGCCCTGCTGCGGCTAACGCCCACCTTCGGCGACAACGCCGGAGAGCCCAGGGTACTGGAGCTGGTGACCGGAAGCTAGTCGCCGGCGGAAGCCCTCGACGCCGCCGTACCCATGGTCAGTGGTGCCTCGGCCGAGGCCAGCTCCACCATCCTTCCGGCCAGGCCGCGTATGTCCCACTGGGCGTGGCTGTCCATCCTCAGCCTGGCGAAGTGGTAGAGCTCCCTGGCGTTAATCCGCAGAACTGCCGTTCTGCGATGGGCGTTGGTGAGCATGTACTCCGAGGCGCGCTCACCCAGGTCGGTGCTCCAGCGGCGGTACTCGCCGGCGGCCTCCTCCAGCAAGTCCTCCAGCCCGTTCCTGCGGAAGCTGGGGGGAAGCCTCGTCCCCAGTTCCGTCGAGTAGGCCGAGACCAGCTGCGTGCTCATGCGGTGTCTCTTCAGCTGGGCATAGGCCGTTGCCGACACGAGAACCTCGAAAGTGAATGACGCCAGCTCCCAGTCCCTGGGGACCGCGTCGTAGGGACCCAAATGGCCCAGGGCCCTCTGAAACAGCTCCCTTCGGCTGTCTTCATCCGTCTTCGGCCAGAGTCGCACCGCCTCCTCCAGGGGCAGCCCTCTCTCCCGCTGCAGCAGTCGGGCTCCCACCTCCCGGTCGCCGTCGCCGCGAACCACCACGACGCTTTCGTCGCACCCCCACCCTGTCGGACGGTGCTGCCGCCAGGCCAGCCGGTCCATCTCCACCGGCTCCAGGTGCCGCAGGAGAGATGGAGCCACTTCCTCCGCCGAGGAAAGCAGAAGCCGGGCCAGCGTTCGCACCTCCATCAGGGGATGGGCCGAGAGGCGCCGGATCATATGCTCCAGCTCCCTGGCGTTCAGCGACATTCCCATCTGGCTTGAAGCTGCAAGGGGCAGAAGGTACCTGGCATCCTCCCGGGCCCTGCCCGCCTGCAGTCCGGCCCCTTCCAGCGCATCGCACGCTGTCCGGTAGAGCTCGAAGAGGCGCTCCAGGGAGGCCGCCCATTCCCCCCTGCCCTTCTGCGGCACCTCCTCCGGAATCACCCAGTCCCTGTCCAGCCTGATGTAGCGCTGGGACTTCTCGGTGAAGCTGGCCAGGCGGAAAGACTGCACGGCCTCGGCCGCCAGCCTGCTCAGTCCCAGGAGGTCGAAGTTGAAGAAGGCGTGCTCGGCCACGGATCCGTGGCCATAGCCGAATACTATGCGGCGGTTGGAGTCCCTGGCCCTCTCCACCTCTTCGGCGGCCTCGCTTCGGAGCAGGCCTATCGGTCTGGGATCGCGGCTTATCCTGGCGTAGGCGGCCGAGAGGGTCTCCGGAGTGGACGAGCGATTCTCGACGTCTGTGTTGAAACCCGCAAGCCTTACTTCCACTTCCTTCCGCCTCCCTCACGTTCGTCCGCCATCCGGGCCAGTGCCGCGGCCAGCGGATGTTCGTACGGCAGTCTCCCCTCCAGGAGGTATGCCAGATCCTTCGGCCCCCTCCCCGACATGGCCCCGGAAGCTATGGACAGCATCCTCCTCAGGTCAACAGCGTAGGGGAGCAGGTCGAAGCCGCCGCTGAGCCCGGGAAGCTCGTCGGTCAGCTCTCCCAGGGCTGCCAGCGCCGGTTCCAGCCAGCGGGGGGACGGTCCCCCGGACCTCAGGCTGCCGGCAAGCTCATCCAGCATCTCGCGGCCCTCCGGCGGAAGCTCCCAAGGGGTGTGGTGGAAGAGGGCCATGATCCGCCAGCCTTCCAGCCTTCGCCCGAGGTCGACCGGCCAATCAGGGGCGACGCCGCAGGCTCCGGCCATCCTCCAGACTGCGTGCAGGGCCGCCGGGAACGCGGAGGAGGGGTTGAGCAGGTATCCGTTCCGGGGGGGTATCCTGCCGTCCAGAGGGCCCAGGTACACACGCCGAAGGCAGTAGTCGTCGGCAAGCAGGTTGTCCCAGACCAGAGGTCGGCCCCGCAACCCCGGGACGGACAGGTCATTCGGGCCCAGCGTCCTGGAAACCACCTGCGATCCGGTCCACATGAGGTTCCAGCCCGGAGACAGGCCCTCCGCCATCCGCCGGATGTAGGCTGCGCCGTCCATCATTTCCACCAGCTCGGTGCAGTACACGGCCGGGCAGACGGTAACCGGCACACCCAGCCTCTCCGTCGCCTTCCTGGCCACAGACAGATGGAGGTCAGCCAGCTCGGCGCCGGCGGTCTCTACCTGGTCGTCGAAGAGCAGCGCGACTCCGGAGGCCCCGGCTTCGACCGCCCGGGTGAGCTTTGAACGGAGCATCCCGGTATCTTCCGGCCGTGCTCCCGCCGGACTGACTCCGAAGACAACCGAGATGCCCAGCCGGCGGCCGGACTCCAGTAGATCGAGAACCGTCTTCCAGGCGTCTTCCGGATAGGGGGCACGCCAGTCGTCCCGGTGCCAGCGGTCGTTCTTGGGAGCGTACATGTAGACCGGATTCTCCAGGACCGCCAGCTGGCCCAGCAGACTCCTGCGCTGGGCGGGAGTGTAGGGACGGCCGTAAAAGCCCTCCACCACGCCTCTGGCGTGTGCCATTAAGCTACCTCTTTCGCCGTCGGTTGTTGACTTGGCTTCTGCGGTTATCTAGCTTCCCGGCTGAATCAGAGCAAACCCCGCCGGGCTTCAACTATAGGAGGGTAGCAACATGTCCGCCAGGATAGTGGAATGCGTGCCCAACATCTCCGAGGGCAGGGACCGGGCCCTGATCGACCAGGTGGTGAAGGCGGCCGCGGACGTCGATGGCACCACGATGCTGGACGTGGACCCGGGAGCGGCCACGAACAGGACCGTGATTACCTTCGCCGGCGAGCCGGAGCCTGTCCTGGAATCGGCCTTCCAGCTGATAAGGAAGGCGGCCGAGCTGATCGACATGCGGGATCAGACGGGAGCGCATCCCAGACAGGGAGCAACCGACGTCTGCCCCTTCGTGCCGGTCTCCGGCGTCAGCATGGATGACTGCGTGGAGCTTTCGAAGCGGCTGGGCCAGCGGGTGGGCGAGGAACTTGCCATACCCACCTACCTCTACGAGAAGTCGGCCAGCCGGCCCGAGAGGGTGAAGCTCCCCGACATCCGGGAGGGGGAGTACGAGGCCCTGCCCGACAAGCTGGGCAAGGAGGAGTGGAAGCCCGACTACGGACCGAACGAATGGAACGAGCACGTAGCCGGGACCGGGGTCACCACCACCGGAGCGCGCAACTTCCTGATAGCCTACAACGTCAACCTCAACACCAAGGACGCCGGCGTGGCCCGCGACATCGGCCTGACCATCCGCGACCGGGGCAGGTTCGCCCGGAACGACCACTGGAAGTTCATCAGGGACGTGAACGGCAAGCGGGTCCGCCAGCCCGGGCGGCTGCAGGAGTGCAAGGCCACCGGCTGGTACATAGAGGAGTACGACACCGCCCAGGTCACCATGAACCTCACGGACGTATCGGTGACTCCCCTGCACGTGGGCTACGAGGTGGCGCGGGAGGAGGCCGAGAAGCTGGGTGCGAGGGTCACCGGTTCGGAGATAGTGGGCCTGGTGCCCCTGGAAGCCATGGTGGACGCCGGCAGATACTTCCTGGAGAAGCAGCATGATGGCCTTTCGGGCAAGGGCCGGCAGGCCAAGACCACGGGGCTTCCGGAGAGGGAGCTGATAGAGATAGCCGTCCGCTCCATGGGCCTGGACGACGTGGCCCCCTTCAAGCCCGAGGAGAAGATCATCGAGTACATGGTCGCCGACCGCTCGGTGAACCTCACCGGTATGACCCTCAGCGCCTTCGCCGACGAGCTCTCCACCGACTCCCCGGCACCAGGCGGCGGCTCGGCCGCGGCCCTCATGGGATCCCTGGCCGCCGCCCTGGACTCCATGGTGGCCAACCTCACGGTGAAGAACCGCCGTCACCGCGAGCACTGGGATGACATGCGCCGGATCGCGCCGGCGGCCCAGGAGATCAAGAAGCAGCTGGTAAAGGCCATCGACGACGATACCCGGGCCTTCAACCGGATGGTCGCGGCCATGAAGGCCGGCGAGGGCGAGCAGGAGGCCATCAAGGGCGCCGCAGAGGTGCCCATGAGCGTGCTGCGAGCCATACCCCCGATTGTGGACATGGCCCTCGAGCTGGAGGAGAACGGCCTTCAGGCCTCCGTCTCGGACGCCGGGGTCGCGGCCTCCGCCGCGGAGGCGGCGGCATTGGGCACCTACTACAACGTGGTAATAAACCTCGAGCAGGTGGAGGACGCCGACTACTGCGACCGGATGCTGTCCGAGGCCACCGAGCTGCTTCAGCAGGTGAAGAAAGGGGCTGCGGAGGTCTTCGAGAAGGTCAGCGGCAAGCTGGTGGACAGGCTCGGGGACGGGAACGCCTGATGCCCCAGCGGACGCTGTTCGGGCCCCAGGAGATGCCGGCAGGCCTGGAGGATGACCTGGCCGAGCTGTGCCGGCGGGCCCGGGGCGACATCATCCGCATGACCACACTGGCCGGAAGCGGCCATCCCGGAGGCTCCATGTCATCGCTGGAGGTCTACGCCCTCCTCTGGAGCCAGGCCGACGTCGACCCCGCCAAACCCCTCAGGCGGGGAAGGGACAGAATAGTGGTCAGCCACGGCCACACCAGCCCCGGCGTCTACTCCGTTCTGGGAAGGCTGGGCTGGTTCGATCCCGAGGAGGCCGTGGTGTCCTTCCGGCTGGGAGGCAGCCCCTTCGAGGGGCACATCGAGCGGTCGATCCCGGGGGTGGAGCTCACCACGGGCAACCTGGGCCAGGGGGTCTCCTCGGCCTGCGGGATGGCGCTGGCCGACCGCACAAGCGGCCACCAGAACCACGTCTGGGTCGTAACCGGAGACGGCGAGCACGACAAGGGCCAGATCTGCGAGGCCCGCAGGTTCGCAGCCGCCTACGGCCTGGGGCGCCTCACCGTGGTGATCGACTGCAACCACCTGCAGATATCCGGCCGTATCGAGAAGGTCATGCCGGTGAACATGGCCGAGGAGTACCTTGCGGCCGGATGGGAAGTGGTCAAGGTCGACGGCCACGACCTGAAGGCCCTCTACGCGGCCCTCAGGCCCCGCGAGAACGCCGACAGGCCCCGCCTGGTGCTGGCCGAGACCACCATGGGCAGGGGGGTCTCCTTCATGGAGGACGACGAGACCTGGCACGGCCAGGCGCTAAAGCCGGACCAGGCGGGGGAAGCGTTGTCCGAGCTGGGCCTGAATAACGACCTGGACAGCCTCTCCGAGCTTCGAAACCGGTATCGGCCACGGAAGGGTTTCTTTCACATGCCGCTGCCCTACAGCATAATGGACCGTCCCGGCACCCCGCGCACCTACGCTCCGGACCACAGGGGAGACAACCGCAGCGCATGGGGGCGGGCCCTCCTGGATCTGGCGGAGTGCAACCGCGACAACCTGCCCCTGGTATTCGACTGCGACCTGGCCGGCTCGGTCAGAACCGCCGAGTTCGGGAAGCTCTATCCGGACCACTTCTTCCAGTCGGGCATAATGGAGCACCACACGGCCAGTGCCGCCGGCGGGGCCTCCATCGCCGACCGGGTGGTCTTCTGGGCCGACTTCGGCGTCTTCGCCGCCGACGAGACCTTCAACCAGCACCGTCTGAACGATATCAACATGACCAACCTGAAGGTCGTCGCCACCCACTGCGGCCTGGACGTCGGCCAGGACGGCAAGACCCACCACTGCATCAAGTACATCTCGCTGATGGGAAGCCTGCACCACTACGCCACCATCGTACCGGCAGACCCCAACCAGACCGACCGGGCCATCCGCTACGTGGCCACCCACCCGGGCAACTTCTTCGTGGCCATGGGCCGGTCCAAGACGCCGGTGATCACCGACGAGGAGGGAAATCCCTTCTACGGCGGGGACTACCGCTTCGTCTACGGCCGGCACGACCTGTTGCGCAGGGGAGACGATCTGGCCATCGTCTCCATGGGCAACACCTGCCACCGCGCCATCAGGGTCCGCGAGCTGCTGGCGGAGAGCGGGGTCGGCGCCGCCGTGTACTGCGTCCACTGCCCCCTCTGTCTCAGCCCCGATCTACTCGCGGAGCTGCGGGAGTTCCCCCTCATCGCCAGCTACGAGGACCACGACGCCGACACCGGCCTGGGCGCCAAGGTGGCCCTGGCACTCTCCGGGAAGGGCGGGGGTCCTCCCCTGCTGCGCTTCGGGGTGGTGGAGTACGGCTTCTCCGGCTCCCCCCAGGAGCTGTTCCGCCTGCAGGGCCTGGCCCCCGACCAGGTGGCCCAGTCCCTGCTCGCCGCCATCACCACGTAGCCGCCCCCTCAAGTGCCAGGCACTTGAATGGCACTTGAATTGAACGGCTGCCAGGTATGTAATGTAAGTGCCTGGCACTTAAATGGGCACTTAAATGGGGGAGAGGAAGCGAAGCATCATGCGCCAGTAGTCGGTGCGGCCGGCCACCAGGTCCCAGTAGCCCTGGAAGAACTTCGGGTCGTCCCGAAGCCGGCGCATGGCCCGGGGCTGAAGGCTGCGGCGGTAGAGCAGACCCGCGAAGATGCGGGACTGCGACACAAGGCCCGCGCATCCGCGCCGGGCGCGCATCTCGATCATTCGCCGGCTCCAGCCTTCCAGGATCGCATCGGCCACCAGCATGCCGCTCTCCAGAGCATGGCCGATACCCTCCCCGGAGACCCTGTCCACCAGGCCTGCGGCGTCTCCTGCCAGGAACACCCTGCCGGCGCCCAGGGTCCGGCAGGGGGGGCCGCCGGGAATAACGGCCCCCTGCAGGGTTTCTTCCCCCGTGCCACCGGCGTGCTGCAGAAGCGGCGTCAGACGCCTGGCCAAGCCCCTCGAAGCGAAGTCGCCCCCGGTCCCCCCGATTCCCACCGCGGCCGACCCTCCCCGGGGGA
The DNA here is from genome assembly GCA_964553045.1 of uncultured bacterium. GTDB lineage: Bacteria > Fermentibacterota > Fermentibacteria > Fermentibacterales > JCC-6 > JAWLEP01. The sequence goes on from CAZKJG010000006.1 coordinate 98,130, forward strand.
ATACCCAGCCGTACCCCCAGGGAACCAGTCCGAAGTGCACCTGCAGCCCGCGGGCGGGATCGGTTTCCCGGATTATCGCCTGCACGCCGGCGCCGCGGGCCGGGGAGGACCTTCGAAGACCCAGTCGACGACGCACCAGGCTGCCGGCTCCGTCGGCCCCCACCAGGAAGCTCCAGCCCATCCGCCTTCCGGACGAGAGCCCGATGGCCTCCCCGCTCACCTCCGTCACCCTCTCGCCCTCGATGACCTCCGCCCCAGCGTCCCGCGCCCGGCGCAGGAGCAGGGCGTCGAAGGGGGAGCGATCCACTACGCGTATCGGAGGCCCTGCACAGACGTGAGTGCGCAGATGCAGCAAGCGGTGCCAGCAGGACATGGCTCTATGGACGGCCAGCGTCTGGCCGCGCAGCTCTTGGCGGGTCAGTACGCCACTGCGCAGAAGCAAGCTGATTCCGCGATGACTAAGAGCGCCGGCGCAGGCCTTCGGACGGGGAAATCTGCGGCGGTCGACAACCACAACTGAGGCTCCCTCGCCCGCCAGACGCCAGGCGCAGGAGGCCCCCGAGGGACCGCCTCCAACCACTACGACCGGGCGGTCCATCCCGCGGCTCCATGGGTGGGCGAGGTAAACATCTCGGGCAACTGAGCTCCTTCCCTCTCCGGCGCAAGGCTCCATCGAAGAGGATGCAGTGAGGGCCCGAAGCGGTCAACGATGTCCGCGGCATGGGGACGAGGCCCGGGGAGGGTCGTATATTGCCGCCAGCGGCAGTGCGGCGAAGGATCAACCGGGAGGATACACTGAGAGCTCTCTACTACCGTCTCACCGACACCCTCACCAGGCTGGCCGCAACCGGCGGCGGATACGATCGTCTGTCCCTTCCCCTGGCATGGATAAGAAGGGCCGAGAAGCGACTAGGCGGGCCCGGCGGCACAGAGACGTACATGGGGCACCTGAAGCGGATATTCCCCGACCGCGGAAGAACGTGGAGGAAGAGGGTCCTGGCCGGCTACTGGCGCAACCACCAGCGCCGGATTCTGGGCCTGTACAGAACGGCCGACCTCTCCCCCGGAAACCTCGATTCCGCAGTCGAGTGGAGCGGCCTGGACGACTTCCTCCGGGCAGCCCGTTGCGGCGACGGAGTTCTGTTGCTGGTTCCCCATTACGGCGACGAGCGTACGCTTCACATCCTGCTGGCCATGGCGGGGATGGAGGTACATGTCCTCACCTCGCGATACCGGGAGGCGTCTTCGGCCATAAGGAAACGCAGGCTGGGGGTATCCCGCCGCTGGAACCGGCTGCACTTCCCCGACGAGAGCCCTGCATGGATGCCGGGGGCTCTGGGGGAGGGAGGGGTGGTACACTTCGCCCCCACCTGCTGGGCCGGCGTGCGGGGCCAGTGGCTGGAGACATTCGGAGTCCCGGTCCTGGTGAGCACGGTCCCGAAGAGGCTGCGGGATCGAACCGGCTGCCGTGTCTTCCTGGGCTGGAACACCATACTCCCCGGCATGCGGTATCAGGTGGATCTGGAGTCCTTCGATCCCGCGGCCGGCGGCAACGGGTTCAACAGCAGGCTCTTCACCCGGATAGAGGCGGGGGCCCGGCGAAGGCCACGGCAGTACGACTGGATGAACCTGGTGATACGTCACCGCGAGACGAACACCATGGTCCGCCTGGGCGGAGTGCCCCGCAGCGAGCGCACTCTGGAGGATCGCGCCATCGAGGCGGACTGGGACCCGGAACGGGTGGCAGGCCTGGAGGAGGTTCGCGGCCTGCCGCTGCTGCGGAACGATTCACGGGGGACTCCTGTTCCATGACCGTGAGGAGGACTATCTTAGCCCGGTCGGACCGGAAAGCGGCGGAAGCATCGGAGGATGGTACGGCTTGAGAGTGGCGCTCGTATACCCCAGATGGGACTGGATAGAGTACAACGGGCTGGCCGAGCCCATAGGCCTGCTGCAGCTTCATTCCGCCCTGCGCGATGAGGGCCACGATCCCGTCTACCTGGACTACTCCTTCTGCCGGAGCATAGACGAGCTCGACGGGAGAGCCCGGGGGGCGCAGCTGGTGGGGGTGGCCATCTCCGCCGCCGCCAAGATGAGCCGGGCCGACACCGTCACCCGGCACCTCCGGAAGGTCCTGCCCGACGCTGTCTTCGTTGCCGGGGGCGCCTACCCCAGCATATTTCCGGCAAAGGTGATGGAGGAGACTCCCTACGACTACACGCTGGTGGGCGAGGCGGAGGAGTCCATAGTCGAGCTGGCCGGCGCCCTGGAGGCCGGCGGAGGCGTAACCGGCATACGCAACCTGGTCTACAGGCGGGATGGAGAGCTGGTGGAGAACCCCCGCAGGCCGGTGCCGCAGGATCTGGACTCCCTGCCCTTTCCCGCCAGGGAGGTGGTGGACTACGACGCCTACCTGCGCAACGGCATGTCCGAGTACGGCGTGGTGACCACCAGGGGGTGCCCGTTCGAGTGCATCTACTGCAAGCCCAGCACCGACCTGATCTACGGCGGGGGAATCCGCTACCGCAGCGCGGCGAACGTGGTGGAGGAGATCGCCGAGCTGGCCGGTCTGCGGGGGCTGACCCGCGTACCCGTGTTCTTCAAGGACGACACCATCACCATGCACCCCACCGGCTGGTTCGAGGAGCTCCGCGACAGGCTGCGGGCAAAGGACCTCGAGCTATGCTGGCACTGCAACAGCAGGGTGGACACCGTCACCCGCGATAAGGTCGCCATGATGGCCGAGAGCGGCTGCCACTGCATCTCATTCGGCGTGGAGAGCGGAAGTCAGAAGATCCTGGATTTCTACCGCAAGGGCACCACGCCCGAGCAGGCGGAGAGGGCCTTCGACTGGTGCCACGAGATCGGCGTGGAGGCCACGGCCAACCTGATGATCGGATTCCCCATGGAGACCGAGGAGGACCTCCGGGCCACCTACGAGCACCTGAAGCGGCTGAGGCCGGACGACATCATAGTCTACTTCTCCACGGCCATTCCCGGCCGCTACATATACGACTGGGCCGTGGAGAACGGCTACCTCGCAAGCGACACCAACCCCGAGCTGCTGGACCCGGCCCGGAACAGGGCCTGCGAGGTCATGAACATGCGGCTCCCCTTCGTCTCCCTGAAGGACGTGATCGACTGGAAGCACCGCATCGAGCGCTACCGGAGCTGGAGGAAGGTAACCAGCGTCGAGAACATCAGGAAGTGGGCGTCGGAGCTGGCCAGCCACCCCGGTACGGCCCTCCGCAAGGCCGGACGGGTTGTAAGGGGCTTCGGCGGCAAGGGCGAAGACGTTATTCAGGGCTGAGGGGGAGAGCATTCGGGCAACCCTTGTGTATCCGAACTACGGCAGCGGGAAACGATCCAAGTACTTTCCCTTCGGACTGGCCTACGTCGCCTCCGCGCTGCTAGATGCCGGAGTGCGGGTAACGGTAGTCGATATGGAGGGCGATGACCTGACCGTTGACGAGGCGGTCGAGCGGGTACTGAACAGCGGCCCGGACCTCGTGGGGTTCGGCGGCATGGTCACCCGCTACCGAATAGTCCGCGAGCTGGGGAATCGCCTCCGTCCCCGGCTGCCGGACGCGCTCTTCGCCGCGGGCAACAGCGGCGCCAGCACCCTGCCCGGCCTCTACCTCAGGCGCTGCGGGATGGACGCCGTGATACTGGGAGAGGGCGAGGCCACCGCCGCCGAGCTGGCCGGCGGGATGGCCCGCGACCGCTGGCGCGAGGTCCCGGGACTGGCCTTCCTCGACGACGGGGGCGACCTTGCGTACTCCCCGCCCAGGCGTCGAATAGCCGACCTGGACTCCATACCCCGCCCGGCATGGGACCTGTTCCCGGTGGACGGCTACGTAACCAGCATGGACCACAGACAGAAGACGAGGCCCCACATGGAGGTGGTGGCCAGCCGCGGCTGCCCCTACAACTGCGTCTACTGCTACCACCTCTACGGCCGGCGGGTCCGCCGCCGGTCGCCGGCGTCAATAGTGTCCGAGGTGGAGGAGCTGGTGCGCCGCTACGGCATCGAGTACACGGGATTCCCCGACGACCTGTTCACCAGCGACCGCGAGTTCGTGCTGGAGGTGTGCAGGCTGTTCCGCCAGAGGCTTCCGGGAATCGGCTGGAGCTGCATCGGACGCGTGAACCTGGTGGACCCGGAGATGCTCGGGGAGATGCGCCGTGCCGGATGCGACTGGATCTCCTACGGCATCGAGTCCGGCAGCGACGAGATGCTGCGCCGCATGCGGCGTGGAGTCAGCAGCGAGGACTGCCTGAGGGGGATCAGGATGACCCGGGAAGCGGGAATCCACGCCGAGGGATCGTTCCTGATAGGCATGTTCGGCGAGACCAGGGAGACCGTGGCCGAGACGGTGGACTTCTGCCGCCGGGCCGACATCACCGCCCCCATGCTGTACGTGACCCCGTACCCTGGCACGCAGATCTTCGAGGAGGCCAGGGACAGGGGACTGATACCGGACGTGGAGGCCTTCGTGGAGAGGATGGACGCCGCCGACAGGTTGCTGGTGAACCTGACCGACATGCCCGACGAGGAGCTCAGAAGGCTCAAGGACTGGGCCCAGGGGCAGATCGGGCGGTCCTACCTTATGCGCAGGCCCCTGACGCGAATACCCGGAATGCTCTGGAAGCACGTCAGGCTGAGGGGTCTTCGGGGACTCGCCGCCGACGTGAGGGAGCTGGTCAGCAGCTGCCTGCGCCGCTAGCGCAGCAGGCGAAACCGGGGGCGGTCCACAGGCCGCCCCCGGCCTTTCCGCCGATGGACTAGAAGGAGTCGGCGCAGTCTGTGATCTTCACGCCCTCCACTACCGCATAGGAGGGGACGCTCATCGCCCGCGGCGACCTGCGCCGGTAGGTGTTGGACTGGTTCTGGGAAACCGCAGCGGACGACAGCGTCCGTACATTGCTCAGCACACTCTGGAAGCTGTCGGTTATCCTCGTGGAGAAGATGGGGGCCACGATCCTCCCGTCCTCCACCATGGTGGCGCTGAAGCGGCTGCTTCCGGTGAATATGCCCCTGGCCATGCTGGGCATGTTCATGTAGTGCAGCGCCGGTATGTACAGCACCTTGCCAAGGCCCGCCGCGGCCTGCAGCGGATCCTCGGGGCCGTCGCCGCAGCCCAGGACCAGGCTGGGCGAGCCGGTGTCGTGACCGGTGGGCTCGTGCCCGTACTTCGCGGCGGTGGACATGTCGTAGAAGAGGTTCTTCATGACTCCCTTCTCCACCGCGGTGAATGGCCTGCGCGGAACTCCCCCCATGTCGAAGCCCATGCGGAAGGTCAGATCGCTTTCGGGGTCATCGACCAGCGTGATGTTCTCGCCCAGGATCCTCTCGCCGATCTCGCTGCCGCTGGTCCATCCCAGCTTCTCCTCCCACATGCGGCCGGACACGCCGGTAAAAACGGCCATGGCGCAGATGTCGGCAAGCGCCTCGGCGCCCAGCAGAACGGTGTAGTCGCCCTCGGCAACCTTCACCCCGGCGTTCTCGGCGTATACGGGGATGTAGCGACGGAAGCTGTCGATGGAGAGCTGCGGGTCGAACCCGTCCGCCCTCCATCCCGTCTGGCCGTGCTGGAGCTCCCACTTCTCCCCGGGATGCTTCAGAACCACGCTGAACTTCCAGTCGGTTCCCCGGTGATAGGCCTCGTTGCCGCCCGCCGTGCTCACCAGGTAGATCTCGGTCAGACCGCTTGACCAGGAACCGGAGTAGTTGTACTCCTCGCCGGCGCCCCGGAACACCTCGGCGTAGCCCTCCGCCTTGCTGGCCGGGTCCATCTCACTCACCGCCGGGTCCAGCTGGGGCTCCTCCTCAACGCTCTGCCGCACCTCGGGCAGAAGGGGCTCGTAGTTCTTCTCGCCACCCACCTCTGCCTTCGCCCGGGCGACCTCCAGCGCCCTTCGAACAACGTCCGGGGAGGTTGCCCCGGTCATCTGGGTGTGGCTTCCCTCGCGCCGGCCGTCCACCACGTGTACGTCCAGGCGGGTCAGCCTCTCCGACGTGCTGAGGGATACGGAGCTGTTGCCCATCCGCATCAGGTGGCTGTCTTCACGGTGCAGGGTGAAGGCGGCCCTCACTCCCTGCCCCGCGGCCTCGTCGCGGACCTGGCGTATCGCGTCTCTCACCTTTTTCTCGAGCATGCCTACCCCCTCTCCCCGGTCACCACGTCGTCGAATCTGACAACCGGAACTCCGTGGCCGATCTGCATCACCTGGTTCGGCTCTCCCTTTCCGCAGTTGTCCACCTGCTCGACCCGCCAGGTGGAACGGTCCCCCACCGCGCTGAGGGAGCGGTAGAACTCCAGGGTGTGGCCCTGGTATGTGGGATTGCGCAGAACCCGTGTCCGCTTTCCGTCCTTTACCTCCCAGGCGATCTCGCAGGCGAAGTGGAAGTGCTCCCGGTTGGAGCCGATGGACCACGATGTGGGGTTGTCCACGATGATCCCGTCTTCCGTGGTGGAGACTATGTCCTCCAGGGTTCCGTCGTCACCGGGCTGGATGTTCACGTTGGTCATGCGGTCAATGGGCGCCCTGTAGAAGGCGGTGGCCCGGGCGGCCCCGCCGCTGTGCTCGAACACGGTCCGCCCGGCGCGCTTGTTGGCCTCATCGACCATGGCCCGCGAGCTGAGGGCGTTTTTCAGTATGCCCTTCTCGATCAGCAGGTAGTCGCGCTCAGGGGTGCCGTCGTCGTCGTAGCCGAAGCTTCCGGGAGCGTTGGCTATGCCGCCGTAGGAGCTGACGTTGAGCTTCTCCGAACCGTAACGCAGCTTCCCGAAGGAGTCGAGGTCGACGAAGGAGCCGCCGGCGTAGGAGAGCTCGTAGCCCAGTATCCTGTCCAGCTCCAGGGGATGTCCTATGGTCTCGTGTACCTGCAGGTGCCCCTGGCCGGGCAGGAGTATCACCGACCGCTTGCCGAACTCCACCTCCGGAGCCTTCAGCAGCCGGCTCAGCTCCTCCTTTATCCTCCCCGCATGCGAGGCGAAGAGCTCGGGACGGGTCATCATCTCCCATCCCCTGCTGCCGTCGCCCGGGGTGTATAGGGCCATGCTTCGCCTCTGCATCTGGCCGTCCTCATCCAGGGCCATTATAACCATGTGCCCGAACACGTTGCACAGGCGCTTACGTATCCTGGAACCGTCGCTGTTCCAGAAGTGAACGGTGCGGTCCTGCAGGTGGGCCCTCACCATGCGCCGAATGATCCAGTCCTCGGCCAGCTCTGCGTCTATGCCCTGCAGGAATTCCAGCTTGTCGGCCAGCTCCACCTCGAAGGGGGATGTTCCCACCGGCGCCCCGTATTCGTCCTCAACCGGCTCCCGGCTGCCCATTGATATGGGCACCTTGACCAGCTTCGACGCGGTGCGGGCGTTGTCCGCAGCGGCATCGAAGCACCTCGAGGCGCCCCCGGGGTCGCTGGTGGCCGCGAAGCCCCAGGAACCTCCCCACAGAACCCGGACTCCCAGGCCGCTCTCGAAGCCGGTGTCGTTGCCCTCCAGGTTTCCGTCGTAGAGTATCAGATGCTCGTCGCGGTCGCTTTCGAAGAAGCGGGCGTCCACGTACTCCGCGCCGCTCTCCATGATCCGCCCGATGTTCTCGCGGACCTTCTTCTCTACAGCCGAGACTTCTTCCATGCTGCTCCTTCCCGGCCTTTGCGGGGTCCCTTCTTACCATGGATGTGATTACGCTCAAATATATTTGAACACGGACGGGTGTAAAGGCCGCAGATCAGATCGCCCTGGCCTCCAGCACCTTGTAGCCGCCACTCTCGAAGAGGCTGCGCACACGTCCGAAAGTACCGCGCAGCACCCTCTCGTAGGGGAGGAAGCTGTTGGCCACCAGCACGAGCCTGCCGCCGCTTCGAAGCCGCGAGGGTGCCCCCTCCAGAAGCGACTCCGCCGGGCCGGGGTCCCTTTCGGCTCCCCGGTGAAAAGGCGGATTGGAGACGATCAGGTCCCAGGTGCCATCGATGTCGTCGAGGCCCACGCTGCCGCTGACGCGGGCATTGGACAGCCCGTTCAGAGCAAGCGTCCTTCGGGATGACTCCACCGCCATGACGTCGATGTCCACCATATCCACCCGCCCCTCCGGCATGGAGGCCGCCAGAAAGGCTCCGATGACACCGCAGCCGCAGCCCCAGTCCAGCGCCCTTCGGAACGGAGCGTCCTCCAGATGCCCAAGCAACAGGGCGGTGCCCGGATCGAGACGGCCGTGGCTGAAGACACCGGGCAGCGAGACCGCTTTCAGACGTTTTCTGGAGGGAGCGTCAAACGCGAAGACACGTTCGCCCGAGAAAGGCTCCCTCCCGCCCTCTCGCCGAGCCAGGAGGGCGGCGCATCCGCGAACCCTGACCGAATCCACCACGGGACCGAAGTGCCTCTCGAGGTCACCGGCCATGGAGGCTGTGCCGCTGCGCTTCGGACCGGCCAGGACCAGATGCCCCCCCCTCGAAACGCATTCCGCGGCAGCGGCCGCCAGGAAACGGACCCTGGGCTTGGAGCGGGGCATGAAGAGAACGGCGGCGTCCACCGGAGGCGGCTTCGAGGGAGCCGGCGCCCACCGGCTCTGAAGGCCCTCTTTCAGGGAGAGACGGTGAAGGTCCAGCATGTGATGGTGCACGCGAAGGGGCGAGCCCCGCGAAGCAAGCCGCTGCGCCGCAGCTGGAGGCGGAAGAACGGCCATCAGCAACCCCGGCGGGATCTCGCGCAGCACCCTCAGGGCGGCTACTGCCGCCTTACTCGCACCCGTATGAGCTCTGCCCAGGAGTAACCTCCAAACGTCTCCCCCGGGCACCGCATCATGGTCCGGAGGAATCCGTGCCCCGCGGGTTCGAGGACCCACGCAGGCGGCCGGCCGCCGAAGGGTGTCTTTGCATGGCCCGGGGAAGGGAATATGATCTTGCCTGCCGCAGATATCAAACCCCGGGAAGAGTCGAACAGGCTGGAGGAGATGTCCAAGGGAGGGGGCCCCTCGAAGAAAGATGCGTCGCAGACCCGGCGGCTCGGCGAGCTGCTTCGGGAGAGCCACGACCTCATGGACTCCGACTGCGACAGGGCCGAGAAGTTGGCCGAGAGGGCCATCGCCCTGGCCGAGGAGCTCGACGAGGCGGGCTACCTCGGTGAGGGCCTCGTATACCTTTCCCGCGCGGTGGGCAACATCACCGGTGCCGGACGGGCGTCCGAGCTCGCCGAGAGGGCCGTGGATGTGCTCTCCACAACGGACAACAGCGAACACCTGGCGATGGCGCTGAACAACCTGGGCAACTGCCGGCGGCGCGATCACAATCCGCTGGTGGCCATGGACTGCTACAGGAGGGCCAGGGAGATCTACGAGGCACTGGGACATGAGAGGGGCATCTCCATCGTGGACAATGGGATCGGCCTCACCTACAAGAGGATGGGCGCCTACGACAACGCCTACAAGGTGTTCCGGCGGTCGCTGGAGAGGGCAACATCCATAGGTGACGACCTAGGCCGGTCGCTGGTGCTGGGCAACCTCGCGGAGATGTTCCTGGATCAGATGGACCTGGAGACGGCCGAGGAGTACATAGGGGAGAGCCTCAAGCTCAGCCTGAAGCGGCACCGGAAGATCGGCATAGCCTTCAACCTCAACCGGCTGGGAAGGCTCAAGCGCGAGAAGGGCAAACCGAAGGAGTCCGAGGACGCCTACAGACGCGCCCTGTCCATCTGGCGGGAGCTGGGCGGACACAGGCACGCCGTGGAGACGCTGTGCAACCTGGCGGAGGTTCTGCAGCAGGTGGGAAGGGAGGACGAGGCGGAGGACGTCCTCAGGGATGCGGTTGAGGAGGCCGAGGACACCGGGAAACCCGAGCTCCTGGGTGTTGCCAAGAGCAGGCTGGCCGAGCACAGGCTCGCCGCTCACGACATGGGGGAGGTCAGGGTACAGCTGCTGGAGGCGCTGGAAGTGCTGGACGACGGCGGCGAGATGGGCCTTGAAAAGGCCAACCTGCATGGAATGCTGGCCGCCTGCTGCGAGCGCGCCGGCGACTACAGCGAGGCGGTTGAGCACCTGCGCAGGAGCATCGAGCTCGAAAGGGACTTCAGACGCAACGAGCGGGAGCAGGACGTGGTAAGGCTCAGAATGCGCGAGGCCTTCGCGCGCAGCGAGGGCCAGAGGCGGGAGCTGGAGCGGGCCAACCGCAGGCTGGAGAAGGCCCTGGAACGCATAAGGACCCTGAGCGGACTGCTTCCCATATGCGCCAGATGCAAGAAGATCCGTAACGACGAGGGCTACTGGGAGCAGATAGAGTCCTACATCTCAGAGCACTCCGACACCGTGTTCTCGCACAGCTTCTGTCCGGAGTGCCTGGCAGAGCTGTATCCGGAGATCGAAGGCCCCGGCCCCCCCGAGGGTGCCGAATCCGGGGACAGGGGGGGGTAGCCTCTCGGGCCTACTCCTCCAGGGCCTCCAGCAGGGCCTGCGTGAACGGCTGCAGGTCGCCCGGATGCCTGCTCGAGATCAGGTTTCCGTCCCGCACCACGGGCTCGTCCGCATACTCCGCCCCGGCGTTCTCTATGTCCTTCCGTATGGAGCGCCATCCTGCCAGCCTCCGTCCACTGAGGGCATCGGCGCTTATCAGCAGCTGTGGCCCGTGGCAGATGGCGAACACCGGCTTTCCGGCCTCCATCATCTTCCGGACGAAATCCACCGGCTCGTCGTGGGCCCGCAGCTTGTCCGGTGAATATCCGCCGGGAATGAGAAGGGCGTCGAAGGAGTCGGGATCCGCCTCGCTGACCCTTTCCTGCAGCTCCACCCTGGTGCCCTTCTTCTTGCCGGTCACCTCGATGCCCTTGCGCATCCCCAGGACCACCACCTGGTGGCCGGAGCGGCGCAGGGCGTCGGCGGGATAGGTGAACTCCGAGTCCTCGAACATGTCCGCCAGCACGGCGGCCACTCTCTTGCCCATGGGCTTCCCTCCCGATCACATGCGGCTGTCGCATTCACCAGACACAACCTAATACGCCGGGGGGAACCTGTTAAGGACCCGGTATGCGGTTCTGCCGCCGCGAAGCCGGCGGCGATCAGATGGCCCCCTCGGCCACCCCGAGCAGGAAGGCGTACTCCATGGCCCGCAGCCTCAGCCACTCGAAACGGCCCGAGGCGCCGCCATGACCGTACCCCATCTCGGTGTAAAGCAACACCGGTCCCCCGCCCGTCAGCCGGTCCCGGAGCCTGGCCACCCACTTGGCCGGCTCCCAGTATCCCACCTGCGAGTCGTTGAAGCCCGCGGTAGCCAGTATCGCGGGGTACTCGGCCTCCCGGACGTTGTCGTAGGGGGAGTAGGAGAGCATGTAGCGGTACTCCTCCGGGTCCGCCGGATCCCCCCACTCGTCGTACTCCGAGGTCGTCAGCGGTATGGTGGGGTCCATCATGGTGGTGACCACGTCCACGAAGGGCACCCCGGCCACCACCCCGGCGTAGAGGTCGGGCCGCATGTTGGTGACCGCCCCCACCACCAGGCCGCCGGCGCTGCCTCCCATGGCGAAGACCCGGTCCGGGTCCCCCCAGCCCTCCCCGACCAGGTGCTCGGTGCAGGCTATGAAGTCTCTGAAGCTGTTCTTCTTGTTCAGGACCCGTCCTTCCTCGTACCAGCTCCTTCCCATCTCCTGGCCGCCCCGGACGTGGGCTATGGCGTACACGAAGCCCCGGTCCAGCAGACTCAGCCGGGAGGAGCTGAAGGTGGGGTCCATGCTTTCCCCGTAGGCGCCGTAGCCGTAAACGAGAAGCGGGTTGTCGCCCCGCCTCAGAGATTCGCGGCGGTAGACCAGCGATACCGGCACCGGAGTCCCGTCTTCCGATGTGGCCGTCAGCCTGAGCGACTCGTAGTCGTCGGGGCTGAATCCGCCGCCCACCTTCTCCCGCTTGCGCAGGACCGAGGTCCGGCTCTCCATGTCGTAGTCGTAGGTGGTCCAGGGCGTGGTCATCGAGGTGTAGAGGAAGCGGAGGGTGTCGGTTGCCATCTCGTGGTTCGACGAGGTGTAGACCAGACAGGGTTCGCCGCCGGTGTCCAAGATGTGCTGTTCTCCGGTCTCCCGTGAGATCACACGCAGCCTGGTGAGCCCCCCGGTCCTCTCGGTCAGGACCAGCCATCGGCCGAAGACGTCCAGGTCCTCCAGAAAGACGTCCTCCCTGTGAGGAACCAGCTCGCGCCAGCCTGCCATTCCGGGATGGTCCGCCGAGGTCCGCACCAGCCGGTAGTTCGGCGCGCCGCGGTTGGTGAGGATGTAGAGGCTGTCGCCGGCGGCGCTCACCCAGTACTCGTGGCCCTGCTGCGGAGGGTGGACCACCACGGGCTCCGCCAGGGGATCGTCGGCCGGCAGCAGCATGGCCCAGGACGTCAGGGTGCTGGATGAAGCCACCAGAATGTGCCGGTCGTCCTTCGACCGCCATACCCACGGCCAGAAGGTGGGATCGTCCTCGGCGTAGACCACCCGGTCGGCCTCCGGTTCGATACCCATCCGGTGGGCCATGACGGCCTCGGTCCTTCCGGTGTCGTCGAGCCTGCCGTACAGCACCCAGCGGCCGCAGGATGACCAGACCACGTCCCCGGAGGTCCCGGGGATGCTCAGCGGAAGGGTCTCCCCAGTGCTCAGGTCCTTGACCCGAAGGGTGTTGCGATGGTCGCCGGTGTTGTCCACGGCGTATGCCAGCCAGCGGCCGTCCAGGCTCACGTCCATTCCCTCCACCAGCACGTACTCCCCCGGCTCCGCCAGAGCGTTCACGTCCAGCATCACCTCCTCGGGGGCCTGCGGATGCGCCTCGCGGCGGCAGTAGATGGGGTGCTCCTGTCCGGAGGCGTAGCGGTGGTAGTACAGGTAACCTTCCGACAGGTAGGGGACCGACTCGTCCTCCTGGGGTATTCGGGTCACCATCTCCCGGTACAGGTCGGAGCGGAGGCCGGCCAGAGGCTGCAGGACCGCTTGCGTGTATGCGTTCTCCGCCTCAAGATGCTCCCGCACCCGCGGGTCCTCGCGGTCGCGCATCCAGTGATAGGGATCGACCCGGACCTCGCCGTGGGCCTCCAGCTCGCGGGGCTCGCAGGGAGGGACCGGGGGCCGAAGCCCGGCGGCCTGAAGGCTAAGTACGATGCCCACGGCTGCTCCGAATGCTCTGTTCATGGCTTCTGCGCTCCAATACCATTGCGGTCCGTTCTTACGGGTCGGCTTCCGTGTTTCGGTGCTTTCTGCCCGGAGCCGATATATACTACCGGCGCGGAGTTGGTTCCACCTTCGGGAAGGGGCTGCATTGCCCGAGTACCGCAGCCAAACCGAGATAGGCGGAATACCCCTCGTCCATATGGTCGTGGGAGAGGGTGGGAAGACCGGCATCGCCCGGGGATGGATAGCCATCGGAGACGTGGCCTTCGGCGTGGTGTTCGCCGCCGGGGGCCTGGCCATCGGGGGCATAACCCTGGGAGGGGCGAGCCTGGGCTTCCTGGCGGTGGGCGGCCTGGCGCTGGGTGGAATCTCCATGGGCGGGCTCTCCATAGGCATCGTGGCCCTGGGCGGCATGGCGCTGGGGATTCAGCTCGCGGTAGGCGGCGGCGCGGTATCCGCCGGGGCGGCGGTGGGCGGAACGGCCCAGTCCCTGGGCCTGGTTGACGTTTCCGTCCCGCAGCGGATCAGCACCGCCGCCGGCGGCCTGGACCCGCACCTGGTCGGGGAGCTTCTCCGCAGCGCCTTCTCCACCCCTCTGCTCCTGCTGGGCCTGGCCTTCCCCCTGGCCTCACTCTACTCCATCGCCTCCCACAGGGAGGAGAAGCAGCTCTCCGGACCCACCTCCTGACGGGGACGGAGTTTAAGCTCATCAAGTTCATTGGCTGCATATATTTGATTTACCCTTGTAATATATTGTTTTGACAAAAGATGAATACGTTCATATATGAATTCGTTCACGCAGGCCACGGAACGGAGGAACGAACTGGGGCTGAGGGAGCGCAAGAAGAGCCGTAATCGGAAGGCCATAGAGGCCGCCGCGCTGGAGAGCCTGACCCGCCGCGGCCGGGACGCCACCACCGTCTCCGACATAGCGGAGCTGGCAGATGTGGGAGTGGGAACGCTCTACAACTACTTCCCCTCCAAGGACGCGCTGGTGGCCTCCGTGACGGGGAGGGGAGTGATGGAGGCGCTGCGGCGACCCGGCGGGATTCCGATCATGGTCCGACCCGGCCTGGACCACCTTCGCCGCCTACTTCTGAGCCTCAGTCAGCATCCAGGCTGTCGGCGCGGGCCAGAGAGCGCCTGGCCTGCTCCTGCCGCCCCAGCCCCAGCTGCGCCCGTCCCAGTGCCCGGTGCGCCGAGGCGCTCATGGGCTCGCGGGCCAGGGCGCTGTCGGCCAGCTGACGCGCCCGGCCGTACATCCCGGCAGACGAGGAAAGCAGCGACAGGTCCGTTAGGAGTGCCGGCGAGGGATGGCGGGTGACCTCCAGGGCCATCTCCATCATCCTCCAGGCCGTGGGCCCCTCCCCACGGTCGAGGAGTATCCTGGCGGACTGGTGCATGGAGGTGGACAGCCTGCGGGCGGCTATCTCCATCTCCGGACAGACCGAAACCGCACTGTCCAGCAGCTCGGCCTCCAGGGCCAGGTTGCGCCTGGCCCGGGCGGCCTCCGCCCGCAGAAACAGCCCCGAGGCTTCCCAGGCCCGCCCGAAGCCCTCCAGCCTCGCCGCTTCCGCGGGAGGCTGCCTCAGAGCGAGAATCTCCTCCAGGTTGGGGGCGGTGGTGGAGTCGGCGAAGATGGCCTCCGGAGCCGTGTACTCCAGCAGGGGCCGAGCGTCTGTAAAGACGGGCGCGCCTGCGCAGTAGTCGCGGACGCCCTCCGGGCCTGTGACCCAGGAGGCCAGGTAGACGACGGGGTCGTCCAGGCCGAAGGGCTCCAGGTCTTCGGCCACACCCGGCCTGGCCAACCCGCGGACCACCTCAAGCGGCTCCACCGGCTCGGCCTTCCTGCCCACCAGCATCGCGTCGCGGCCCAGTACCCACATGGTGGTGTTGGGGAACACGTCCAGGAAAGTGGCGGCGATCATGTGGCAGTCCCGGGGAGTAAGGTTGTAAAGCGGCAGCCACTGGGCCATGAGGCCGCCATCCTTCAGCCTGTCGCGGCAGAGCTGGTAGAAATCCCGGGTGTACAGTGACACCACACCCGCCAGGGCCGGATGCATGGGCTCCATCGTTATTACGTCGTAGCTGCGGTCGGTGGCCATCAGGTGGTTGCGGCCGTCCTCCACCAGCACGCGCACTCGCCGGTCCGATAGCGCGCGGTGGTTGTAGGGCCCGAACAGCCCGGCCGCCTCCACGACGGTTGGGTTGATCTCCACGCAATCGATGGAGTCCACGCAGTCGAAGAGGGTCACGGTTCCCACTGTGATTCCGGTGCCGAAGCAGATGACGTTCACGTCCTCCGGCGAGGGATGCAGCAGCATGGGGAAGTAGGCCATGAGGCGGTTCTTCAGGCAGCCCTCGGGAGTGGTGGTGGTGGCCTGGCTTCCCCGGATGTCCAGCCGCAGGCTGGAGGGGGTGTCGCGGTCCTGGCTCACCTCCACCCTGCCCTCCGCGGTGTCGCGCAGCAGCAGGATGCGGGAGTCGCCTGCGGGAGAGCCGCCGCCCACCAGCGTGAGCAGGACTGCAGCCGCGGCCAGGGCAGGCAGGCCGAGAACCGCCCTTCGCCTCCTCATCAGCAGCGCCAGGGCGCCCAGGGCCAGCAGCCCCAGGGCCAGGTAGGAGAGGCGCCTGCCCAGCAGCGGCATCAGCAGGAATGATGCCAGCACGGAACCGGCCACGGCCCCGGCCGTGTTGGCGGCGGCGAACCTCCCCACACCCCCTCCCGACCGGCCGGGATCCGGGGAGTAGAGCGTGGAGAGCGAGGGAAACAGGGCTCCGGAGGCCAGCGTGGCCGGAAGCAGCGCCAGAAAGGCCGGGAGGTAGCGGGCCAGGGTGAGCCCGGCAAGGCTGCCCCCTCCCATCCCGGCAAAGGCCCCCAGCCAGCGACGCATGTAGAGGCCGGTGAGCGGCACCCAGACCGAAAGCATCGCCAGGCAGACCAGGGCCGTAGGCCGGGGCGGCAGCCTCAACCTGCCCACCAGCCAGGACCCCGCCGCTATTCCCAGAAGCACCGCCGCCAGCATGGTGGAGACGGCGTAGGTGTTGTTGAAGATCCCGCTGATCAGCGAGGTGGCCCACACCACCTCCGCGGCCAACATCAGAAAGCCCACCAGCGCCCCCGCCAGCAGCGGACGAAGATCCCGCCGCCGGCCTCCCTCCTCCGCCCTCTCCATCCAACCGAGGCCGGTTCTGGGAAGGACGACCGGGCCCGCAAGGACAGCGGCCGCCAGGCTCAGGAGCATGGCCACACCCATGGTGCCGGGAAGCCCCAGCCGCGGCACCAGCAGGAATCCGGCGGCCAGCGTACCCGCCACCGCTCCGGCGGTGTTCAACGAGTAGACCGACGACAGGCCCCGCTCCACGCCCCTGGCCGGGGCCAGGCCCCGGGTGAGGACGGGGATGGTGCCCCCCATCAGCATGGTGGGGGCGGCAAGGGCCAGCAGGGCGCCGGCGAAGCGGAGGAGGTTAATGCCCAGACCCGGGCCCATGGCCCTGTAGGCCAGGGACAGGGGGGCGTCGAGAAGGCTGGGAAGCGCATAGGCCAGCGGTGCGCTGGCCAGGAT
Source organism: uncultured bacterium (assembly GCA_964553045.1). Classification (GTDB taxonomy): domain Bacteria; phylum Fermentibacterota; class Fermentibacteria; order Fermentibacterales; family JCC-6; genus JAWLEP01. The sequence goes on from CAZKJG010000006.1 coordinate 114,826, forward strand.
GCCCAGCTGAAGAAGGGCATATATCCTGGCCGGCCGGGCTCCGGAACGGTCGGCCAGCGGGCCCAGCAGACGCGAGCCCAGGGCCATGCCGCCCATGAAGGCGGCCAGGACGGCGGAGAGGGCGTAGCTGGTGGCCCCCATGTGAAGCGACAGCTTCCTCAGCCAGACGATCTGGTAGGCCAGTCCGGCGGCTCCCGAAAGGAATACCGACACCATCAGGGGCCGGGTCCCGAACCTGCCGAAACCGCCGTGATCCCTGGAATCCGGCTGCAAGGACTACCCCCTGTCCGCAGGTTGGCGGGTCTCAATCGACAGGGCCGAAGATAACGCGCCCCCGGCCCTCGGCCAAAGAGGCGGAGAGAAGTCCTGCAACCTCCGAGTACTTTGGCAAGTTCCCCCGGGCCGGCGACGACGGAATGGCGCCGGGCACCTGCCGTCTTCGAAGCGGCAGAGCAGGGCCCGCTGGAAGCGTCTTGCCGCGGGCGGGCGGTCAGGTGGGCGGAGGCTCCCGCCGGAGACGGCCAGCCCCTATCATTGTTTGTGAATGTGAAAGGAAGGGAGGCGGACGTGGAGGGGAAGTATCCCGGAGGCCCGCTGAACGAGGTGCCGGAGTACGGAAGCATCGGCTCCATGCTGGACTCGGTGGCCGAGCTCTACGGTGGACGGATATTCATGCGCGAACCCGGCGGCAGGTCCATAACCTACGCGACGCTGCGGAAGAAAGTGCAGAAGGTGGCCCGGGGGCTGCTGGAGCTCGAGGAGCGGCCCGTAGTGGGCGTTCTGGGGGACAACGGCATCGACTGGGCCGTCTCCTTCCTGGCCGCCCTGCGCTGCGGGGGCGTGGCGGTTCCGGTGGACCGCGAGCTGCCCATGGGGGAGGCCCACACCATACTCCACTACGCCGACGTCAACGTGTTCCTCTTCCACAACCGTTTCGCAGACGAGGTGGCAGAGCACATAGGCAAGCACGGCGACTGCATCCGTGGAGTGGTGATGAGCGGCTCCCCCGCGGAGGGCATGGACACCCTCCCGGGTCTGGAGGAGAGCGGGGCCGCCTCCGGCGTCCCGCTTCCCTCGGGCACCGGGGGGGAACAGCCGGCGGTGATCTCCTACACCTCCGGCACCATGGGCCAGGCCAAGGGCGTGGTGCTGACCCAGGGCAACCTGCTCTCCGACCTTCGGGGGATGCTTCAGGCAGTGAGCCTGAGGCACGACGAGGTGTTCCTCTCCGTCCTCCCCATGCACCACATGTACGAGTGCGTCTGCGGCTTCCTCTGCCCCCTGAGCCACGGCTGCAGCGTAGTGGTTGCCCGGGGCCTGCGCCACATCGCCGAGGACCTGGCCTCCTCCCGGGCCACTCTGATGCTGGGGGTCCCACTGCTGTGGGAGTCCATGTACCGCCGGATAATGGAGTCCATATCCGCCCGGACACTGGGCGGGCTGAAGCTGCGGCTGGGCAGGACGGCGGCCCGGGCCGGGGAGATGCTGGGAATCCCGAATGCCCGCAAGAGGGTGTTCGGCGAGCTGCACCGGAGGCTGGGGGGCAGGATGCGCTTCCTGATATCCGGCGGCGCCGGCATCGACCCTGAGGTGGTGCGGGGCTACGCCGAGCTGGGAATGGAGCTGCTGCAGGGCTACGGCCTTACCGAGTGCTCGCCCATAGTGGCCGTAAACCGGGACACGGCCAACCGCCTGGGCTCTGTGGGCCCGCCGCTTCCGGCCATGGATGTCCGGATCGACGAACCGGACGAGGAGGCGGTGGGCGAGATAGTGGTCCGCGGCCCCAACGTGATGCTGGGCTACCACAGCCGGCCCGACCTGACCTCCGAGGTGCTGTCCGACGACGGCTGGTTCCGTACCGGCGACTTCGGAATGATGGACGGGGACGGCTTCCTCTGGGTAACCGGCCGCCGCAAGAACGTCATCGTCGCCAAGAACGGAAAGAACGTCTATCCCGAGGAGCTGGAGCACCTACTGAACCGTTCGCGGCTGGTGGCGGAGTCCATGGTGCTGGGCCGGGAGTCCGAGCCCAAGGGCGAGGTCATCTGGGCCATAGTGGTGCAGGACACCGACCGGATGATAGAGATAGCCGAGGGCAGGGGCCGCGACCTGGACGAGACGATGGCGGCCGATCTGCTTCGGCGCGAGCTGGATGCGGTGAACAGGGCCCAGCCGGCCTACCGCCGGATCGCCCGCTTCATCATCAGGACCGAGGAGCTGCCCAAGACCACCACCCGCAAGATCAGGCGGCCGGAGGTGCTGAGGGAGGCGGGCCTGCTGGAGCCCGACAAGGTTTACAGGGTCTGACTCTACCTGCGGGTCAGACCCCGGTCGCTCCCCGGCACCCGTCCGCCCCAGGTTCCCCCGGGCGGTTTCCTCTCGATCACCGCCCTCTTCCAGGTCCCCCGGGAGAACCAGGCGAAGGCTGCGGCCGAGGTGACAATGTTGGAGATGAACATGGCCACCCAGATCCCCTTGGGGCCCATGGCCAGCCACCGGGCCAGCACTACGGCCGCCGGTATCCTCAAGACCCACAGCCGCGACATGTTCAGAACCATGACGGGCATGGTGTGGCCGGATCCCTGAAAAGCACCCAGAATCACCATGAAGAAGCCGAATACGAATACCGAGGGCGAGAGGATGCGGAAGAGGTTCCGCCCGTAGGCCACCACATCGGGGTTGTCGATGAATATCTTTGATATTCCGGCTCCGTGGAAGAACATCACCGCCGTGGCCGGCAGGAACAGGGCCCCTATCGTCAGAAGCGAGATGCGCACGGAACGCTCGGCGCGGTCCTTCAGCCCCGCCCCGAGGTTCTGACCCACGGCGGTGCCGGTGGCCTGGCCCAGGCCATGGCCCGGCATCACGGCCATTCCGACTATGCGGTTGCCTATCCCGAAGGCGGCCACCACGGCGGACCCGAAGGTATTGACTATGGTGATCAGGACGGTGAAGCCCAGGGCGGTTCCCGACTGCCCCAGGGATATAGGCACGCCTATGCGGGCTATCTTCTTCACCGTCGGCAGGTGGGGCCGCAGTTCCGCCCGCCCCAGCCTCAGCCCGCCGTGGCCGCTTCGCAGCCGTGAAAGGCCCAGGAAGCTGGCCATGGCCCGAGAGAACACGGTGGCCACCGCCGCCCCCTCCACCCCCAGGGCCGGGAACGGGCCCAGGCCGAAGATGAGTACGGGATCCAGCAGGACGTTGACCACTATGGTCACGAAGTTCACCTGCAGTGGCTTGAAGGTGTCGCCCAGGCCGGTGTAGATGCTCTGGTAGACGAAGAAGCCGAACATGAAGGGCATTCCGCCCATGATCCAGCGGAAGTAGCCCAGCGTCCGGTCCATGGCGTCCGCAGGAGTCTGCATCAGCTGCAGTATGGGACGGGAGAGGGCCACGATCACCACGGCGAAGAATACCGATACGACGCCCAGCACCAGGAGGGTCTGGCCGGCCGCCCTGCGCATGTCCCGGGTCCTGCCCGCGCCGCGGTACTGGGCCACCAGCGTGGTCCCGCCCATGCCCAGACCCATGCCCAGGGCCATGAACAGGAAGACCAGGTTCATGGTGACGGTGGGGGCCACCAGGGCCGTCTTCCCCAGCATGCCCAGCCAGAAAGCGTCGGCCAGGTTGTAGAGAGTCTGCAGCAGCGAGGAGAGCATGAGGGGCCAGGCGATGGCCACTATGCCTCCCAGCAGCGGTCCCCGCGTCAGGTCTCTTCCGGCCGGGGCCGGAACCATTCAAGGCTCCCCTCTTCCGGGTGAGACCGCAACATACAAAATATTCTGTACGTTGAAAATACCCCCGGCCAAACGTACCGGCCCTGCCGGGAAAACGATGTGTACTGGAGCCTCCCGGGAAACCTCTGCGCCCATTGCAAAGCGGTTGCGGCTTCATTATGCCTATTCCCTGCGACTGCGAAACGTAGAGAGGGGTGGTGTAACATGGTGCGGACGTTCATTGCCGGGGCGGCACTGGTGCTGGCGGCGGCCGGGGCGGCGGATTCATGGGTGGTGTACGAGTTCCCCGACGGCAGGACGGCGGTTCCCCTGGAGCAGACCCCGGCTGTGATGGAGGCCGAATCGGTGCTCATCGAGCCCCTGGAGGGCGACTCCCTTTTCCCCCCGCGGATGCGGGTGGATTGCGTCTTCCACCTGCACAACCCCACCGGCGAGCCCCTCTCGCTTACCGCGGGCTTCCCATTGGAGACCCACTTCGGCAGCACCTATCACGCCATGCCGGACAGCGAGTACTACGCCGCCTTCTCCTGGCGGGACAGAGATCTGGGATCCATGGACCCGGACAGCTTCGTGCCCGAGAGCCTGGACTTCCGGGCGGCGGTCGACGGACGGGAGCTTCCGGTTCGCTTCCGCTTTCAGCGGCAGGAGCCCGACAGAGACCTCCTCTGGAGGCCGCTCAGCGCCGTCTGGGACCTGGAGATCCCCCCCGAAGAGACCGTCCGGCTGGAGAACTCCTACACCACCGCCTGGAGCTACCACAGCAGCGACCCCACAAACGTATGGTGGCTGGACTACATACTGCAAAGCGGCGCCACGTGGTCGGGCCCCATCGGCTCGGCACTGGTGCGGATAACCGTGCCCGAGCGCATGCCCACCCCCTGCATGGAGGACACCTGCATCGCCGCCTGGCTTCCCTTCCCGCCCGCCGACGAGGTCTCCGGCCGCACCGTTGCCTGGAGCTTCAACGACCTGGAGCCGGACTTCGACATCGGCATGAGGATCATGAGGTCCCGGCCGGAGATGGAGCTCACCTGGTTCGAGTTCGAGACGATGGCGGACAAGATCTCATGGACCTCCGACAGCCTGGTGCCCACCGCCATCAACGCCCAGTGGTCGCTGAGCTGGCAGCCGGTGCCCACCGCCACCCTCATGCGCTGGCTCAGAAGGGGCGTGGGCGAGCAGCCGGAGGTGCTTCAGCGGCTGGGAGTGGACCCCGACACCGCCCGGCAGCTGCTGGCCCGGGAGTCGAACCGCCTGAGGGAGTGCGCGTCGGTGGTTTCGGAGGCGGGCCTGGACACCCTGCTGCCGGTGTTCATCCTCAAGAGAGACTGGTCGGCCGAGGACCTGCGGAGATTCGGGGACGACCCCGGCCTACATCGGGCCTACCTGCGGCTGCTCTCGGCCATGGAGCCCTGCCTGGCCGGCGGGGCGCCCAACAGCGTGGAGATATCCTCCTTCTACCGTCTGCTGGGATGGTACTGGCCCGGATGGCGGCTGGAGCCCGGGGTGTTCATTCGACCGTTGCCGGCGCACAGGGTACAGCAGGCCCTGCGGACGGTTCGTATTTCAGGGCGGCCCGACGGCGGCCCGGCCACGAGGAACTGAAAGGAAGCTATATGGAGAAATGGAAGACAATGGAAGCCGCCCTTGACTTCGCCATAGCGCGGGAGATCGAGTCCCGCGACTTCTACATGGACCTGGCCTCCAGGATGGAGAACCGGGCGATGGCGGATGTGTTCGGGGACTTCGCCTCCGAGGAGGAGGGCCACCGCCGCAAGCTGGAGAGGATCAAGAGCGGAGACTACGAGGAGGTGGCACAGGGCGAGGAGGATGTTCGCGACCTGAAGATCGCCGACTACGTGGTCGAGGTGGAGCCCTCGCCGGAGATGGACTACGGCGACGCTCTCGTCCTGGCCATGAAGAAGGAGAAGGCGGCCTTCCGGCTGTACAGCGACCTGGCGGAAAACGTGCGAAGCCACAGCCTCAAGGACCTGTTCGGAATGCTCGCCCGGGAGGAGGCCAAGCACAAGCTCCGCTTCGAGCTGGAGTACGACAGCAGCATACTGACCGAGAACTGAGCCGGCCCTTCCGGCCGCACGCGCGGCCGGACCGGCCGGGGACGGCCGCGCATGTGACGAGCGGGCGCGGCCTCGATATTGTTGCACCCTGGCATTCACTTTCGATTCAGCAGCCGCGCCCCATCGGCCCATGGGCAAAAGCGGGCGCGGAAGAATACCGGAGGACTGGGCGTGGGCTTCACCATTCCGGGATACAAGCCCGTTGAGAAGCTGGGCAGCGACCGCCTCGGCGTTCGCTACAAGGGCATTCGGCGCTCGGACTCAAAAGACGTCCTGATCAGGATCTTCAAGAGGAAGCTCTTCCTCTCCGAGAAGGCGGCCGACGAGTTCGGCCAGCGCCTCTTCGACCTTTCCGACCTCTCCCATCCCAATATCGCAAGCCTGATGGAGTACCACCGCATAGAGGGCCGGTTCGTGCTCATCTACCGTCTTCCCGCCGGAAGGCCGCTGAGCGAGATGCTGGAGGAATCCGGCGGTCCCCTGCCCAGGGGCCGCGCCATCGGCATTGCGCTTCAGCTCCTGGCCGCCCTTGAGTACGCCGACGGGCAGGCCAGGCTGCACCACGGCGAGCTGGTGCCGGGCAACGTATGGGTGGCGGGCTCCGGAGGGGTCTCGGTGCTGGAGCTGGGCCTGGTGGACGTCACCGGCAATATCGGCATGTCCACCGCCGGCATTCCCGCCGAGAGCCTGCCCTACCTGGCCCCGGAGAGGCTGCTGGAGCGGGGCGTCTTCCACCGCAGCGACATCTACTCGGTGGGTATGCTGCTCTACCGGCTGCTGACCGGACGATTTCCCTTCCCTGTAACCGGCAGCACGGAGGTCGTGGAGTCGGTCAAGCGGAAGAAATTCCCGGCTCCCAGCCGCTTCAACGACGGCATTCCCGAGCAGCTCTCCACCGCCATACGCAGGGCAATACTCAAACATCCCTCCCGGCGTCTCCCCAGCGCCGAGGCACTGAGGGAGCTGGTGGAGCCCTTCGCCAGGGAGGAACCGGCGGCCGGGCCCGCCCCCGGGCGCGAGAAGAAGCGCAGAGAGCGCAAGGGCCGACGCGAGAAACTGAAGCAAGCCCGCAGGGAGAGGGCGGCAAAGGCGGAGGCCGCGGTGGACGCGGGCCTGCGCAAGCTCTCCGAGGAAAAGGTGGCGGAGGCGGTTGCCAGCGCCCGAAAGGCCTTCGACCTCTACCCATCCTGCCCGACCCTGCCCGATCTGGTTGATGAGCTGGAGGACCTGGAGAGCGAGAAACCCGCCGGGCCGAAGAAGAAGGCGGCCAAGAAAGAGGTCTTCGAGGGCCTGTTCGAGAAGGAGCTGGGCGAGGAGGCCGAGGAGATTCCGGGCCTGCTGGAGTCCGCGCCCTCGCATACAGACCCCGAGCGCGAGAGCTACCTGATATCCGAGATCCGCTCCCAGATGAAGCAGAACAACTTCCGGGAGGCCGCCATAGTGGCCGGGGACGCGCACCTGGAGTTCCCGGACAACGCCACCATCACCGAGCTGTACGTCAGGCTGGACAAGCTCTTCCACCCCGAGAAGTACCGGGTTCCCGAGAGGGAGCTGCGCAGGCGCCGCGAGGAGGAGCAAGCCAGGGCCGCTGCCGAGCCGGCGCCCGCCATCAGCGAGGAGGAGCTCGAGCAGCTGGAGGAGGAGGAGTACGTACCGTCCATGGCGCCCTCGCGCAAGAGGGCCTACATCGCCGCGGCCGGCGGTTTCCTTGCCCTGGCCGCCGTATTCTTCCTGGTGATCCTGCCGAAGATCGCAGGCGGCCCCGCCGAGCCGGCCGGGCCGACCCCCTACCAGGTGGCCCTCCGGGTTCGGGGCCCGGAGAGTCCCACGGTGGTCTTCGACGGCGAGGTGGTACAGCCGGACCGTCAGGGAGCCTACCGCCTCGAGGGCACCGACTTCGGTCCTCTGGAAGTCGAGGTGCGCTCCCGGAACCACGAGACCATATCCAGAAGCTACCGACTGGAGGAGGGCGCCAGTATCACCGACACGCTGCAGCCCCCGGCGCTGGGTTCCGGAACGGCGGTGCTGGACCTGAGCACCGAGATCCTCCCCGAGGGCCGAAGGCCGGAGAACCCCGAGGAGGTTCGCTACTTCCTGGATACCAATCAGGTCGAGCCGCCTGCCCGAATTCCCACGGGAAGGTTCGTGGCCCGGGCGGAACTGGAGGGTTTCCGCTCCATAGCGGAGACCCTGATGGTCAGCAGGCCCGACACCATGAGCGCTACGCTGCAGCTCGGGCCGATAGGGACCTCCGAGATCCGGCTGGCAGTCGCGAACGGCATACCGGGCAGCGCCGACTTCTACGTGGACGGCAGCAGGGTCGGAGGCGGCAGAAGCGTGGTCTACCCCGCCGAGATGGGCACCCACACCATCGCGGTGCGCATGGACGGCAGGCGGAGCTGGTCGCGGCTGATAGAGCTGGGGCAGGACGGCTTCCAGGCCACAGTGTCCCCGGCGGAGGTTCAGAGGACCGGCCAGCTTCTGATCGCACCCGAGCCCTGGGCATCGGTGGAGATCGACGGCCAGAGCTACGGCGAGACCCCCAGGCCCCCCATCGAGCTGGAGGAGGGCGAGTACACGGTCCGGCTCTCCAACCCGGAGTACGAGGAACAGGTCCAGACGGTGAGAATCACCGCCGGCGAGGACACTAGAGTAAGCTACACCGCCCAGCTCAGGGCCACCGGCCTGGAGGAGATAACCGGAGGCGGGGAGGAGGAGGAGACCGAGCCTCCGCAGATACTGTCCCGCACCCGGCCGGAATACCCGGACGAGGCTCTGGCCCAGGAAGGCCTCGCGGGGTCTGTGACCCTCTACGTCACGGTCAGCGAGCAGGGACAGGTCGTAAGCGCAAGAGTTGCCCACGACGGCGTGGGCTACGGTTTCGCCGAAGCCGCCATCGACGCGGTGGCGGACTGGGAGTTCGCGCCCGGGACCCGCGACGGAGAGCCGGTTCAGGCCACCAGAACGGTCACCATCCCCTACAGCCCGTAGCCTCCCTCAGCTCTCCGGCCCGATCATCTTCGTCACGTAGGAGCTCTCCATCAGCCTGACCAGCCCGGAGTAGCCCATTCCGAACTCCATCGAGTCGCCCACGCTGAGCCCGCCGGGGTCCTCGCCCACGTTGACCACCGCCACGTCGCTGCTGGCACCCACCACCGAGCTTCCATCGGCGGGAACGAGGGAGTGTACATCGGTGTCCAGCTCGCCCACGGTAACCAGTGCCCTCCAGCCCCGCTCGCCGGGCGAATGCGGCTCCTCCGGCTCCTGGACGCCGAACGGCGCCAGCCTTTCGTGCCTCTCTCCGAAAGGCTCCAGGCTCTTCTCCTTCAGCTCGATGACCTCGGCCTGCAGACGGAAGGCGTCACCGCGGAGTCCCTCCATCAGGCCTCCGGAGATCAGGTCGGTACCCAGCAGTATGGACTCCCCTATGCGGAAGTTGTTTATGCCCCCGGGCACCAGTCCCTTGCGCAGCAGGGGCAGCGCCGCACTGGAGGCTCCGCTTACCAGCATGGAATCGGCCTCGAACTTCAGCTCCAGCAGCTCGCGCTGCATCACCAGCTCGGAGAGCTGGTCCACAGAGGGAAGGGTACCGGCAACGCAGCCCAGGCTGGCGCCTATGCCGGCCACCTCGATCCCGTGGATCTTTCGGGCCTGCGAAAAGAAGTCCACCAGGTTGCCGGGGAGTATGCCCTCCCGCTGGTCTCCCAGCTCCACCATCAGGATGACCCTGTGGGTCCGCCCGGCCCGCTCCGCCGCCCTGCCCAGAAGCCTCAGGGTGGCAAGCTCGGTGTTCAGCGACAGGTCGGCCAGCTCCACCACCTGCTCGATAGCGGAGTGGTGGGGGGGCCTGATGTACCATGCCTCGCCCCGAAAGCCGGCCCTCCTGGCCGCCTGTATGTTGGACAGACGCGAGTCGCCTATCCGCTCCACCCCGCACTCCAGCAGGGCGCGCAGGTACATCTCGTGCCCGCACAGGGCCTTGGTGACCACCGTGAGCGTACCTCCGTGGTCGCTCACCCATCCCCGGATCGTGTCCAGGTTCCGGGCGAGGCTCTCCCTATTCAGCTGCAGTCTGTTGACGGCGCACCTCCCCCCTTCGGTACGGCTCCTGTCCGATTCGCATCCAGTCCATCCCGGGAATCCTCAGGACCCTGCCCGTCCCGTCCTCGCTCACCGCCAGCGACCCGTCGGCAAGCACGACCACGTCCTCCACCGTGGACAGGCTGTCCGCCAGCACGGCCACATCGCCTTCCGCGTTTACGGCCACCACCCGGCCGTTGCCGTGTCCCCTGTCCTCCTCCACCACCAGGAGGGGCAGCACCCTTCCCGGGGAGAGGGAGAGCCCCTCGCAGGAGAACAGGCCCCGGCAGAGCACCTCGGGTGAGTCCGAACCGGGACGGAGGACCAGGACGCTGGTCCAGGTGAGCATGCCGGAGGACTCGTTGGCCGCGTAGAGGTTTCCCGAGTTGTCGCAGGCCAGGTCGGAGAGGCTGTAGAACATGCTCAGCCGAATCAGGTCGCGGGTGCTTCCATCGGGGGAAACCGCCAGCACCCCGGTCTCCAGGGGAAAGGGTATGCCCCCCGTCTGGGCGTTGGACCAGCTCACCGCGATGGTCCCGTCCGGCATGACGCACACCCCCTCGGGAGCGGTGAGGCCCGAGGCCAGCACCTCCATTCCGCCGTCCGGGTCGAGCCTCAGCAGCCGGCCGCCCACCACGTCCTCCGTTACCAGGAGGCCGCCTCCCGGAATGGCGCACAGGCCTTCGGGGCTGTCCAGGCCCTCCGCCACGACCCGGCTGGAGTCGCCACGCAGTGCCAGCACCCTCCCGGCGGCCTCCTCGCAGACGTACAGGATGGAGTCCCCACGCACGGCAAGGCCGTCGGGCTTGTCCAGCCCCTCCATGAGGACTTCCCTACCCTCGGGCAGAGCCGCCGCCAGCAGGGCCAGCGCCGTCACCGCCCAGCTCATCGTCTACCCGCCGCTTTCGAGTGACGCATCAAAGTAGGCTCCCCCGCAGGAACGGGTTGGTTCTCCGCTCCCCTCCCACTGTGGTCTCCGGGCCATGGCCGGGCAGTATGCGGACGGAATCGTCCAGGCCCCCGAGGATCTTTCGAAGCGAACGCTGCAGCAGCTCCATGCTCCCTCCCGGCAGGTCGGTCCTGCCCACCGAGCCGGCGAATATCAGGTCGCCGGAGACCAGCAGTCCCTCCCCCTCCAGGCAGACGCTGCCGGGTGAATGCCCGGGGGTGTGCACGACCCGCATGTCGCAGCCGGAAACCTCCACCCGCCCGCCGTCCTCGAGGTAACCGGTCGGCGGAGGAGGCGCCGGAATGTGAAGCCCCATCATACCCAGCGCGTGCTCAACCGCCTGCTGCAGTCCGGGGGCCGCCTGCCTGTGCACCAGCAGGTCGGCTCCGGTGGCCTCCACCAGCTCCCTGCATCCCCCAACGTGGTCGAAGTGACCGTGGGTGCACACCACGGATTCCAGCTCCAGGCCGTCCTCCTGCAGAGCCTCGAGAATCCGACCAGAATCCCCGCCGGGGTCGACTGCCACCGCCCTTCCCAGGGAGGACAGCAGGTAGCAGTTCACCTCCAGAGGGCCCACTCGCAGGCTTCTCACACGCACTGTCTATCCATCCGCGGGCAGAATCGAGATGGACTTCAGTACAGGGTTCATCGACTGCATGCCCGAATGGCCGGAGTCGAAGAAGCAGTCACCCAGGACCTCGGCCTCCAGCAGTTCGGCCCCGTCGGGAGGACGAAAGCGCAGCAGCAGGCCTTCCAGGGGGGTGCCGGACATATCGGCAGTGCCGCCGTAGTCCCAGCCGAAGCCCGAGATGCGGAAGGGTCCGGCCAGCTCCTCCACCTCGCGAAGGGTCATGCCGGTGGTGACACCCCCCGGCGCGGTCCAGTCCGATCCCAGCGCGGTTATTCTGTCCGAGCCTCCGTCCTCCGACCAGACTATTCGCAGATGCAGGTCGGTACCGGGCAGCACCTCGGTCCCGGACTTGAAATAGCCCTCGCCCATGTGCACTGAAGTGTCTGCCAGAGCCGAGTCGCCGAAGATAGCCCCAAGCTCGTCCCTTCCGGTGGAGAGGGTAACCGGGCCTGCCCCCGCCGCGGGCTCCACAGCAGTGGAAAAGCCGTAATCCGGCCGGGAGGCGTATACCGTGCAGAGGACGATCAGCATTCCGGAAGCCGTTGCCGTCATGGTTACCCCCCTTCGAAGCCGCCCGGCCCCGGGCACTTGCCGGGAACCGCCTGCCGGCCTAGTATCCGTATGGGATGACCGACTACACCACTTCGGGAAGATGGTGCGCCCATGCGGCACGGACAAGTGCTCGCCCTCGCTCTGGCCGGCTCGGCGGCGGCCTATCTGCCGTTGCTCTCCTCCCCCGAGCCGCTGATGTGCGGCTCCGAGCCTCTGCGGGTGGATTACCACAGCTCCCCCTTCTTCGGCGACTGGGACGGCGACGGCCTGGGCGACCTGATGGTGGGCCAGTTCGACGACGGCAGGATAGCCCTGTACCCGAACACCGGAAGCGCCCAGCAGCCCCAGTACGAGTCCTACATCTGGCTCTGCGCCGACGGGGAGCCCATCACGCTCCCCTACGGTTGATGCTGCGGGGCCCAGAATCCACAGGCTGTGGATTGGAACGCCGACGGACTCGAAGACCTGATAGTGGGCGACCGCCTGGGCATGGTGAACCACTTCCACAGGCTTCCCGACGGGACGCTGACCGAGATGCCCCCGCTGTCCACGCCACAGGGACGGATAGACGTGGGGCACAACTCCGCCCCCCGGGTCTTCGACTGGAACTCCGACGGGCTTCCGGACCTGCTGGTGGGCAAAGCCGACCCCTATCCCGGTTCCGTGCTCCTGTACACCAACTCCGGCACCCCGGGGAATCCCGTTCTGGCCGACAGCTGCCTCCTGGAGGCGGGAGGCGAGCCCATATCGCTCGTCTACAGCGTACCCCGGGTGTTCGACCTGGACCGCGACGGCCGGCACGACCTGGTGCTGGGCGAGGCCAGCGGCCACGTCTACTGGTTCCGGAACGTCGGAACGTCCGAGGACCCGGTTCTGGAGGAGGGCGTCATGCTGGAGTGCGAGGAAGGGCCGGTGTACAACATGGCGGAGTCCAGGGTATGGGTTGGGGACTACGACGCCGACGGAGTCCCCGACCTGCTGCTGGGCGACTACGGCGGCATGGTCCACCTGTATACGGGAAGCGACACCACCGGTGTCTGGGGGCCTCCGGAGAACCCGCTTCGAATCGTCCCCTTCAACACCCCCTGCAGTGGTGTTCTCCGCCTGCGGATCGAATCGCAGCAGCCGGGCCGGGCGGCGCTCACCGTCTTCTCCGCGGCCGGCAGGACGGTAATGACCAGGCGATTGTGGCTGGACACCGGTGAGTCCGAGGTCGCCGGCGGCTCCCTCCCGGCGGGGGTGTACATGGCCGTCCTTCGAACCGGAGACCGAACCGCTGCAGCCCGCGTCGTGGTGATCCCCTGATCTGCCCCTCCCCTCCGGCCTCCCGCATCGTGGTCAAGCCCCACACCCGGCTCCCGACAGCGGACCGACAGCTGCCGGAGCCGGGGGGGCAGCCCGGCATAAGGCCGGGCCTTCGACGTCCGGGGGGATGCGTACGAGCCAGCTCCCTGCATCGCAATACTTTGCCGAAAGGCAGCGGGGACATTGATGACTCCATAGTCCCGCTCGCCCATTCTAATCAGGAGAGAGTAGGTTGGGAATTGTGATGGCCGTGCTCTGAAGATGGCTGCCCGGCAGGGGAAGGAAGCATGAGGGAATCACTCCCGATAGTGGCCGTGGTGCTGCTGGTCGCAATGGCCGCCTTCGGGGAGGGGGTCGGAGACCGCTACCGGGCCACTACGAGGAGACGGGAGGTCGCCGCATCCCCGCCGCGCCCCGCCAGGCAGTAGACACCTGCAGGCAGCCGGCCGGCATCCGCCCACAGCCTCCCCCCTGCATCGGGGGCACCCAGCTCGAGGGCGGCCCTCCCGGAGAGGTCGTACAGGACCAGGGGAGACTCGTCGACGGTCTGGAACCGCATGTTGGCCAGGTAGTCGTCCCAGATGTAGATCTGGCAGCCGAAAAGTGTGGTCTCCGTGGTCCCCTGCCAGAGCAGCTCGGCGGCGTCAGCGACCCCGAAAGAGCCGGGGTCAGCTTCCGAGGCAGTCCTTCCGCCACAGGCAGTCGGTGCGGTCGCAGGAGCCCTCGGCGGTGCCGAAGCAGGGGTAGTTTCCCTCGTGCTCCTGTATGGCACGGACGAGGTCGGCCTTCTTCAGGCGGGAGACACCCTTCATCCCCCGCTCGGCGGCTATTGCCAGGATATCTCTTCTGGTCATGGCGGCCTTCCCTTCCGCTGCGCGGGCTTTCCGCAGCACAGGACAATCCTATGGGACAGACCCGATGTTACGGATGGGGCGCTCCGACCCCGAAGACTAGAAGGTCCAGGCCATTCCGGCCAGTACGTCCTCCGGCGCCACGGTTCTCCATTCCGAGCTTGTGTACTCGTACTCCAGCGTCGGATCCTCCGGCTCGTCGCCGGTGGTGGAGGCTCCCCTCCAGCCGGCTCCCCACTCCAGGAAGAAACCCAGCCGCTCCGCCGCCGGCAGGGACACGTCCACCCGCAGGAGCGGAGAGAACGCCGTCACCTCGGTCTCCGTCTCTCCGGCAGTCCCTTCCATTTCGCTGGTGCTGACTGCGTAGTCAAACCGCGCTCCCACGCTGAGGGAGGTATGGGGGGGCGACGCGATCCGTTGGAAGGCCCCCGCGCCTATGCAGAATGTACGATTCTCGATCACGGCTTCGGATATCCCGCCCTCGCTGCGGTCGCCCCCCCCGGAGAGCTCCAGGGCAAGTCCGCCGGCCGTGGAACAGCCCAGGCAGAGCATATAGACGTCCTCCTCGATCTGTTCGCCGGGAAGGACCAGGACCGGAACGGCCGTTTTCCTGAAGCCAATCGTAAGGGACGCAGATGCGACTGCGGGCAGCAGCAGTGTCAGAAGGCGGCAGCGGACGGTCATGTTTCCTCCCCCGGGGGTTTGTCTCAGCGACAGCGGACCTGATTAGCATAAGCCGGTGATTCTGCCCCGGGTAGCCCGGGGCGGCAAGACCCGCCCCGACTCCGGGGGTGGCTTCGAGTCTACCCGTCCTCGCCGTCGCGCTTCCGGAAGGCCTTGTACCTGCCGAAGACCACGTAGATGCAGGGCTCCACCACCAGGGTCAGAACGGTGGCCACGAAGAGGCCGCCGATGACGCTTACGGCCATGGGGGACCATGCCTCGGCGCCTTCGCCTATCTCCAGCGCCAGCGGGAACATGGCCAGTATGGTGGTGAAGGCCGTCATCAGTATGGGCCGCATCCTGATGGTCGAGGCCTCCACGATGGCCTCCTCCAGCTTCCGGCCCCCGCGGCGCAGCTGGTTGGCGTAGTCCACCATCACTATGCCGTTGTTCACCACGATACCGGCCAGCATGAGTACGCCGACCAGCGACATCACCGACAGGGTCGTACCCGTTACGAACAGGGCCAGTACCACTCCGATGAGGGCCAGCGGGATGGTGAAGATGATGATGAAGGGCTCCAGGAAGCTCTCGAACTGCCCGGCCATGACCATGTACACCAGGGCGGCGGCCACGGCGATGGCTATTCCCAGGTACATGAATGTCTCGCGCTGGTCCTCCATCTCGCCGCCCACCTCAACGCGGTAGCCGGCGGTATCCACGGTGTCCAGCATGGCGCGGACGTCACCGGCGACATCACCCAGAGACCTGCCGTAGACGTCACAGGAGACCCGGGCCATTCGGGACTGGTTCTTGCGGCGTATGGTATTCGGAACCATCCGCTGCTGAAGCGTGCCGTACGCGCTCAGGGGGCGGCCGAGTACGGTCGCGGTCTCCACGTCCTCACGGGAATCCCGGGCCCTCCCGGGGTAGCGGACGAAGACGTCGTACTCCTCGTCACCCTCGCGGAAGACGGTTGCCCCCGTGCCCATCAGGCCGTAGGAGAGCTCGTATGCCACCTGTGAGGGGCTGGTGCCGTACAGGGCCAGCCGCGCCGGGCTGGGGTCGAAGGAGTACTCGGGCACCTGTTCCTCCACCGAGCTCTGCACGTCCACGGCACCCTCGATGGTCTCCATCTCCGCCTTGATCCTGCCCGCCGTCTCCGAGAGGACCTCCAGGTCGTCTCCATATACCTCGACCTCGATGGGAGAGCCGGTCATCATCGTTCCTCCGGCGGTGCTCTCGTAGGTCAGGCCCGGCATGTCGTCCAGCACCCTCCTGATCTCGTCCTCGTAGTCGAAGATGCTGGTGGACCGCTGCCCGGCGGGGGTAAACCTGATGTTCACCTCCGCCTCGTTGGTTCCGCTGCTTCCAAAGATGGCCATAATGCCCTCTCCCTGGCCAACCGAAGAGAAGACCGCCAGGAGGTCCTCCTCCTGCACTATGGCCCGAATGGAGTCCTCCAGGACGGCAACTGTGGCGTTGGTGGTCTCGAGGTCGGTGCCCACCGGCTCCTCGAGATCGATGGACAGGAAGGCGTCGTCGGAGCGGGGGAAGAAGTCGGTGGGAAGCGCGGTGCCCGCCGCGATCGACAGCCCGAATAGGAGTCCGGCCCCTCCCAGAACCGGCTTCCTGTGGCGCACGGCCCAGGCGACCAGATGGTGGTAGCGGTTCTGCATGTCGTCGATGAACCGCTTTATGCGCCCGGCCAGACCGGATTCCTGGCGCCCGGGCACCAGCGCCCGCACCCAGGAGGATACGAGGGGGACCAGGCTCAGGGCCACGAAGAGGGAGACCGAGAGGCTGAAGGTGATGGTCAGCACCATCTCCCGGAAGAGCTGGCCGGCCAGTCCCGGGACGAAGAGTATGGGCAGGAACACGGCCAGCGTGGTCAGGGTGGAGGCGGTGATGGCCATGGAGACCTCGGAGGCTCCGTCCACCGCGGCATCCCAGATGCGCTTGCCCATCTCCCGGTGGCGGAAGATGTTCTCCAGGACCACCACGGAGTTGTCCACCAGCAGGCCGATGGCCAGGGCCAGCCCCGCCAGGGATATGACGTTGATCTGGACCTCGGCCAGGTGCATGACGAAGAAGGTGACGAAGACGGAAATGGGTATGGACACCCCGGCTACCGACGCCCCCCGCCATGAGCGCAGGAAGAACAGCAGCACCAGAAAGGCGAAGAGCACCGCCTGAAGGGCCGTGTTGCCCAGGTTGCCGATGGACATGTTGATGAAGTCGGCCTGCTCGAACATCACCTGCAGCTCCAGCTGCCCCCGGTATTCGGAGGTGATCTCGTCCAGGACCTCGTGCACCCGCTCGGACACGTTGACCGTGTTGGCGTCGGAACGCTTGTTGATGTAGCTCATCACCGCGGACCGGCCGCCGAAGCGGACGTACTGGAGCTTTTCCTCCCGGCCGTCCTCCACGTCGGCCACGTGCCGCAGCTCCACCGGCCCCGACTCGGTGTAGCCTACCACCAGCTGCTCTATCTCCTCCACGGTCCCGAAGGCCGACTCCACGCGGAGGTTGATCCGCATGCCGCCGGCGTCTATGTAGCCGGCGGGCGTGTTGTTCCGCACCGACCTGAGGGCGTTCACTATTCGGGTGATGGTAATGCCGGTATCCGCCAGCCTGGACGGGTACGGAGTGACGTTGATCTGACGGCGCAGTCCTCCCAGCGTAGAGACGGATCCCACGCCCTCCACCCTGCTCAGGCGCGACTCGATCTCGTCCTCCACCAGCTTGCGGAGCTCGAAGTCGCTGAGGGTCCCGCTGGTGAATCCCAGGAAGATCACCGGCTGAAGGCTGGGATCCATGGCCAGTACGGTGGGCTCCGCCGCGTCCTCGGGCAGAAATCCCTCGTACATGTCCAGCTGCCGACGGACGTCGGTCTCCGCCAGTTCCAGGTCGTGGCCCCAGTTGAACTCCGCCATCACCAGGCTGACACCCGGCATCGAGCTTGAGGTGACGTTCTTTACGTTGGATACGCGGGACACCGCCTGCTCCAGCAGGTCGGTCACCAGCTCCTCCATCTCCTCGGGTCCGGCGCCCTCCAGGCTGGAGACCACCATGATCATGGGGAAGTCCATGTCCGGGTACATGTCCACGCCCAGCTGGGTGAGGCCGAAGATGCCGGCCCCCAGTATTCCGATGAACAGCATCAGGAAGGCGACGCGCCTGCGTACGGATACGGCGGGAAGGCCCATCAGCGCACCACCCTGACGGCGTCGCCGTCGGCCAGCGAGCCGTGGCCGCGCACCACCAGCGAGTCGCCGGGCTCCAGCCCGGAGGTTATCTCCACCTTGCCCTCGTTGCTTATGCCCAGCTCCACATCACGTATCTCCGCCGCACCGTCCTCCACGACGGCTACCTGGAAGCCCTCCCGGGTCCTCTTCAGCATGCTCTCTTCCACGGCTACGGCATCGTCGGCGGTCCGAAGCTGAACCGCTACCCTTCCGGAGGTTCCCGGGCGGAGGCGTCCCCCGGCCGTCTCGAAACGGACACGCGCGGGGACCAGTCCGCTCCGGGCGTCCACCGCCGAAGAGACCGCCGTGACCACGCCGGGGAAGGCCTCACCTTCCAGAGCCGGAACCTCTACGAAGGCAGGCAGGCCCGGCTCCAGGTCGTAGACAGCCTCCTCCGGAAGCAGTATTCGCGCGGTCAGGAAGGTGTCGCCGGCCACCGATGCCACGGGCATCCCGCTGATCATCTCGCCCTCGCTGGCCCACACCCGCACCACCGTCCCGTCGAAGGGAGCGGCTATCCAGGACGTGCTCACGGCCGTGCGCGCCTGCTCGAGGCCGGCACGTGCCTGGTCGAACTGGGCCTGTGCTGCCTCTACGCCGGCCCGGGCCCGCTCCACCTGCTGGCTGCTTACGGCCCCGGCCTCCTGCAGCGAGGTCATCCGCTCCAGGTCCCGCCGGCCGTTCTCCAGGTTTACCCGCGCGGCCTCCACGGAGGCCCGGGCTCCACTCAGGGCGGCCGCCATCTGGCCGTCTGTGTCCATGCGCACCAGCCGCTGCCCCTGCTCCACCCGGTCGCCCTCGGCGACCAGTACCTCCACAACCGTACCGGGGGTGCCCGGGTAGACCATGGCCTCTTCGGAACCCTCCAGCCGGGTATTGGCGTAGACGATGCTGGAAATGCTGGTGGTATGAACCACCTCCACGGCCACCGCCGGGGGCGGCTCCTCCTCCCGTGCGTCGCCCGGTCCGCAGGCTGCCAGCAGCAGGGCGGCGGCCGCGGTGACTGTACGCATCAGACTGCGATCCATCATTATCCTCTCTCCGTCAGAAGGGCCATCCTGCCTACGGCCCGCATGAGCTCTATCTCCGCGCTGCGAAGGTCGTACAGCGCCGAC